>JAFGTE010000021.1 GCA_016934215.1 Candidatus Peregrinibacteria bacterium
ATTTCCGCCTGTTCCTGCCCTTGCCCGGAACGGCACAAATTTCTTGACATTTAAATGGCGGCCTTGTTATACAGTCACGTATATTATTATTTTCGTGACTGCATTGTCAACGATTTTATTTTCGGAGACCATGATGTTTTTTCAAACCGCAGGTATCGAGATCGTGCCCTGGATTCCCCCCTTGGTGGCGTTTGTGGTTTCGTTCTTCACTTCCATGGGTGGAATTTCCGGAGCTTTTTTGCTTCTGCCGTTCCAGATGTCGTTTCTCGGATATACCAACCCTTCCGTCAGCGCCACCAACCAGGTGTTCAATATTGTGGCCATCCCCAGCGGTGTTTATCGTTACTGGCGAGAGGGGCGGATGGTGTGGCCTTTGACCTGGATCGTGATCGCCGGCACGCTGCCGGGCGTTTTCATCGGGGCCATCGTGCGGGTTGTCTATCTGCCCAACCCCAGGCATTTCAAACTCTTTGCCGCGGGCGTCCTTTTTTATATTGGGCTGAAAATGCTACGGGACCTGGTGAAAAAGAATGCGGGGAAAGACAGCAAAGCCAGCAGCGAAAAACGGTTTCAGGAATTGGTAAGAAGCTACCGTTCGAAAACCGGCGGCGTGGCAATCGACGCGGAAAAACGCTTCAAGCCTACGACGGTCACGCATTTCAACCTGAAACGGCTGGGCTACACGTTCTATGATGAATCTTTCGATGTCTCATTTTGGGGAATCTTCACCCTCAGCATCATCGTGGGCATTGTGGGCGGCATTTACGGCATCGGCGGCGGGTCCATCATCGCCCCGTTTTTTGTAACCTTTTTCGGTCTGCCGGTTTATACCGTGGCCGGAGCGTCCCTGATGGGAACCTTCGTCACCTCGGTGGCCGGAGTGGCCTTTTACCAGGCAATTGCTCCACTTTATCCGGATATCTCTGTCGCACCAGATTGGCTTCTTGGAATCCTATTCGGTGTAGGAGGTATGGCGGGAATGTATTTTGGTGCGCGTTGCCAAAAATTCGTCCCTGCCAAGGCGATCAAATGGATGCTATCTTGTGTTATCGTTTTTACGTCTTTTAAATACATCTCTAACTTTTTTGGGTTTTAACGTGATGGAACTACTGGACTTTTGACGACTTACCAATTGGATCACTGTTATGTATTGGTCATGAAAGTGTATTTTAAAAGTTCGTATAGCTCCAATGAACCACCATTTGTCCCGATTGCATGTAACTGCTATGCTTCGGTAAATATTTGACTTCCAAATTTTTGTGATATCCGACCCATACTCACACAAATAGCCTTTCAGGGTGAATCCAGTTCATCAGATCCACCCTGAATCACCTTCGGCTACGCATATAGATTGTCGATCCATCTGATGGCTTCTGAAGCGCTGCTATGTAACGGGCGTCTGTCAACTAAAAATTCTATTATGTAAATGGGCTTTTAAGATTTCATTATTATCTCGATTTTTTTAAATAAAAGCGGCATGGAGCTGCTTCGACGTTGAATCAAACTGCTATTCGTGGATTTTAATTACCATTACCACCGGATCTAGATGCATGGGTGGCAGCATGCCGTCGTAAATCATGTGGCCGCAATTTAATGCCGACCTGATTGCCAGCCTTTCTCACTATTGATCTAGCCGCTTCGTAACAAATACTGAAGATCCTTTGATCAGGATCAGTGCAGTTCTCTTTTACATATTCTTTCAGTCTATCAGCCACCTTTTGCGGGTTGAAAACAAATTCCTGTTCTTTTCCACTTTTGGGATTCCTGATGGTCAGTTTTCTTTCATTTATGTCATTGGGCATCAACTTCAAGACCTCCCCAATTCTCATACCTCCTCTATCCATGAGCTCCAAAAGCAGCCGGTTTCTGGGCTTTACTGTCTTAAAAATGAATACCATCAGTAAACTGGTGGTATCGTGAGGCCCCCCTAAAGGGGGGTATCTTACCAGCTACTTGCTTCTTTTCTGTTTTGTTTTATGTAAAAGGTAACTCTTCTTGAAAACGATCTATCTGTTCTTGGTTTCTTATATATTCTCGGACAGTTTCTTCATCAAGTCCCACTGTGCTAACACAATAACCTCGTGCCCAAAATGTTCTACCTCGGACCATTCGGCTATTTTTTGTTCCAAAACTCATTACCTCTGAAGCACTTTTACCCTTCAGAAGCCCTATAACATTCGCAACAGCATATTTTGGAGGTATTGAGGCACATAGATGAATGTGGTCCGGCATCGCGTGACCCTCTAGAATTTCAATTCCTTTGATACGAGCCCATTGCTTGATTGTATCCACTACTATTCTTCTCTTTTCTCCATATAATTCTTTGCGTCTGTATTTTGGTATCCAGATCATATGTTACTTACAATCCCAGATTGAATGTGATAATCTATTGAAACGTTCCATTAAAATCTCCTCCTTTGTGTAGCTGGCACTCTCATTGTAGGAGATTTTTTCTTTCTCGGCACTAATCACTGGCATAGCCATTGTTCATACCACCGGCAGGCCAGTGGCTTATTCCTTCGGGTTAGAAACGCCCTGAAAATAATTTCTGAAGATCCCCACGCGGGAAAGGCATTGAAAGATGAACTTGAGGGGTTAAGGAGTTTTCGA
>JAFGTE010000022.1 GCA_016934215.1 Candidatus Peregrinibacteria bacterium
AGCCGCATACCAGTCCTTACCGACATCATTAAAACAATCCACGAAAGCGGTGCTGAGTTCATCACTATACTTCTCACCCATCACGATTTTCATAAACTCGGCACGATTGATAGTACTGTCCGGTTTATAACTGCCATCGTCATAACCCTGCACAATCCCCTGCTCACGAAGATAATTGATGGCAGTTTCATACTTATGCTGCTGGATATCAATAAAAGCTTCCAGCTGGGCAACTCTTGCTTTAAGAGCCGTGATTTCATCCTTAAGTGCCTGATATTCGTCACCCGATGCGACCACTTTTTCGGTCGTCACTTCTTTAGACACCGGCCCCGCTGTGACATAATCAGCCGGAATCGCAAGGGCAACCGCATTACTATAGGCTCCACAGGTGCCGTCGCCATTGTACTGACAAACACGAAAGTGATAGGTATAACCTGCTTTAACATCACTTTGCACATGGCGTCTGACTCCGGGATCACTCAGATAAGTGGCAGAATCACCGGGATAGCTGGGATTTTCATTGGTTTTACTATAAGCCACTTTAAAACCGTGAGGCGCCGCCCCGTCAAGCGTCCATTCCAAAACCGCCCCTTTATCTGTTAACGCCCCTTCAAGTTCAATCACTGCAGGAGCCGCAGAAATAAGTTCAGGAACAGACTCGCTCTGACCTTTTTCAATGGTGACAACATGACTGCAATAACGATTGGGATTCACAATTGAGCAAACGCGATAATAAGACACCCCCTCCGGCACATCATGATCCACATAAGAAGTCGTATCGGCATCTCCGATTGCCTGAATATACCCATCATCAGGGTAAACCGGATCAGGGTTTGTGGTAGATCGGATCACCTTATAATAATTAAACCCTTCAGGAGCGTACTTCACCCAGGAAGTATTTACCTGATCACCATCCAGTACAGCTTCAAACTCAAGTGCCTCTTCAAGAATCGGTTCATTGTAACCGCTGCTGGCAGAACCGGTAGCTAAAGTGATCGCAGGCACCACTAAAAGCAGAGCCAATACAAGTAGTAAACGTACTTTATTTTTCATAATATGTAATTTAAGAAATAGTTCCGCTATTACATATTACGCATTTCTCATGGTTTTGTTACATTTTTTTAATAGACAAACTAGTAACTTTCAGCTTCTTCATCAACTTCAGCTTCACCAATTTCTAAGCTACAAGGTTCACAGGGAGGACATTCAGCCGGTGATTGAAAAAGATAAGGATAACACTCCTCTTCATCTTCAACGCCTGCATATTCAGATAAAGCCTGAAGGTAAAGATGCCCAAGTCGTGTTCTTTGTATTTCCATCGGATCAGGTACTTTATTATTTTCATTCTCATTTTCTACCTCTTCAGATTCCTCTGTCTGTATCCCTTCCTCGATCTCAGCCCGCATCATCCGAGCAAAGAATTCACAAAAAAGAACCTTTTTCGCCTCCTCATCCGATACATCAGAAAGTCCTGACTGAATTTTTGTAAGCTCTTCAAACTCAGCTATATCTTCAGGAGTAGCATTATCTTCATCCGGCCGAATTTGTTCTAAATCAAAATCCATGACAGCATCCTCTAGCTCACCGTCAGCAATTTTTTGTTCAAAGGCTAATTCTTCATGACTTTTTGCAACTTTTTCAAAATCAGATAAAAATTCTGCCGGCACTTCTTCAATAGGCTTCTCAAGATCAATACTGGTGTATTTACGGCCTTCATTATCATCCTCATTTGGATCGATAAGAGTAATGCTTTTGCCCTCGTTATATACACCATCTACTTTGGTATACCCTTTACGCATTACTTCCATCAGCTTATCGATATCATTTTGATTGGTTAGTCCAAGCAAACCAGCCAGTTCAAAAGTTCTTTCGCGGAGTGCACGGTCAACCACATCGATACATACGGCCTCATCAGGCGACTCCATCTGCTGTTCACGCACTAAAGTTCGCTTCTGTTGTTCTCTGCAATTCTTGGTTGCTTTTTTTAGGGCACGATTTATCTGTTTTACTTGACGCTCCGCAAAATCCAGACGCTGTTCCTTTACCGCAGAATCAGCTTTAAGATCATCGACTTCCCGAGTACGTGATTCCTGACCGTAGTGATAACCTGCTGCCGTTCCGATACTGATGGCAGCCAGTGCCAACAATATACGGGGATTTCCGCCAGTTAGCTTTCTGTCAGGATTTGAATTAGATTCAGGGTTTCTCATATGGAGAGCTAATAACAGAAATAAACATTATACCATATATAAGTATATGTCAATAGAACCTGGCTCAATCAAAAACCCCACAATAAGTGGGGTTTTCTGCTTAATGAGACAAAGAAAGCCTTACTCTGAAATATCTATAACAAGTGGTTCAGTTATGATCTTAATATCACCGACATCCGGCGTCGGATCATCAGAAATAACCATCGGAACTACTTCCAGCGGTTTAAGATTCGTATTCAGTTCAAGAGCGGCACCTGATTCACTTTCTTCTTCGCTATCAGATGATTCAGAGTCTTCCGGCTCTTCAGTATCGGATTCTTCTTCTGTCGTCTCTACAGCAGGCATTTCAGCATCTGTAGAAACAGAGGGCTGTCCCCCTGCCGACTCAGTTGTTTCAGGAGCTTCGTTGACCGTTACATTACAGCCTGCCAGAACGGCCAGTGATAAAACCATAGCCAGCAGGAATGATCTTTTTGATTTCATATTGAATGATTTAAGGAAATAAATTAAAGATTGATAAAGTGTATTTTATTCTTCTGCCGTTTCCTCCATTAGTTCTTCAGTATTGTCAGTTGCCTCCATTTCCTCCGTCCCTTCTACTTCCTCCATTGCCGCATCTTCAGACACAGTCGGAACACCGCCGAATCCCATCATCAAAACAAGCGGATTAAAATCCTCAGCGCCTTCCGGTGCCTTAACGGTAACCGTTTTATTATAATCAGAACCTTCGATCACGACTTTTACTTCAAGGCTGGCATCCGCCTCCTCATTCAGGGCCGCACCCGAGAAAACGAGAATAGCTTTAAGAATATAGTAATCATCGGCATCAATATAAAGTTCTGCATCCTTGATGTAAGCAAGCACCTTCACGGCTTCTTCAACCTCCTGAGCAGTCATCTCGCGTCCATCAATAATGGCCGCTTTCACCATATAGTCCTTAAAACCTTCCATATTTGGCTTGATCCCATAATGGTAGACTTTTTCTCCATTGATCTTCTCGATACCATATTCCTTTATCACATTAAAAAGAGCCGTTTCAACAAATAAATCTTCAAGCTGTTCCTTCTTGAGCTTTGTGGCCTCATCTTCCTCCTGAAGTTCACGAATATTTTCAGGAATAAAATCTTTAGCTATTTTAAGCCATTTGCTCTTGTACATATCAATAAATGGCTGCATTGGGGCCAGACTTTCATCCGTACTAGAAAGTTCGTTTAATTTTACATAGTATTCTCCGTCAGTCGTTACAAATTCAAAGTCAACATCTCCCTGCAATTGCTTCTCAGCGGTTTTCATGTCACCGGAAAGAGCCACATGCATATCCATTTTTTTATTCTCCTCATCCTCGTGATCGAAAATAAGATTCATACTGCCTTCAAACAAAAGGTCATCTGTACCATTCTGCCCCTCCGCATCGGCACTCACTTCAACACGTCCGGAGGCTATATCTGTAACGGCTTCCTTAGCCTTATGAATGACTGTTTCCGGATCTTCCAGTTTATCGCCGCAGGCACTGAGTAAAAAGATGCTAACCAGCATTAAAATGAGATATTTTGATACATAACATAACGGATTTTTCATGGATTGCAGATTTACGAACTAAACAGCTTTAAAAAAAGCATAAGGAATTTACCAATAATGCGGTACTGAGGCAAGCGAGCAGGCTTAACAAACAAGCTATTTATGTTTTAATATATTAGCGGATTTCCCCCTGATACTTAGGATGATCCAGCATCTCTTCAATCCGGAGCAGTTCATTGTACTTGCAGATGCGATCAGTTCGGCACAAAGATCCTGTTTTAATCTGTCCGGTGCCCATACCCACCACCAAATCAGCAATAGTCGTGTCTTCCGTTTCACCGCTGCGATGGGATACCACCGCCGTGAAACCGGCGTCATGCGCCATCTGAATCGCATTCATGGTTTCCGTGAGCGTACCGATCTGGTTGAGTTTAATAAGAATCGAATTACAGTTCTTACCTTCGATGGCCTTCTTCAGGCGTTCAGTATTCGTGACCAAAAGATCATCACCCACCAGCTGTACTTTATCTCCCATCCGTTCAGTCATAAGCTTAAAGCCATCCCAGTCATCTTCATGATGAGAATCCTCGATGGAAATAATCGGATATTTTTCCACCAGCTCCGCATAAAAATCGACCATTTCCTTACTACTCAGCTTTCGTTTCTCACAGGCCAGATTATACTTACCGTCTTCATAAAATTCACTGGCGGCCGCGTCCATACCCAGGGCAATATCTTTGCCCGGTTTATAACCCGCCTTCTTAATCGCTTCAACAATCAACGCCAATGCATCTTCATTTTTAGAAAGACTGGGGGCAAACCCTCCTTCATCCCCCACCGTTGTGGAAAAACCGCGTTCTTTTACAATTTTTTTGAGGGCATGGAAAGTTTCCGCCCCGTAACGCAGAGCCTCCTTAAAACTGGAAGCTCCAATGGGAAGAATCATAAATTCCTGAATATCGGTCGACTTAATAGCATGCTTTCCGCCATTCAGAACGTTCATCATAGGGGTCGGCATCAGACTGGGCTGAGGATTGTTTCCAAGACTTCCCAGATACTGATAATAAGGCAGCCCCTCTTCCATGGCGGCCACTCTGGAAACCGCCAGACTGACCCCTAAAATAGCATTGGCTCCCAATTTCCCCTTATTCGGTGTACCGTCCATATCGATCAGCCGCTGATCAACTCCTTTCTGGTTACGGACATCAGCCCCCTCAAATTCCTTAGCAATCACGGTATTAACATTTTCAACGGCTTTGAGCACGCCTTTCCCTCCGTAACGGCTCTTATCCCCATCCCGAAGTTCTACCGCTTCATGCACCCCCGTGGAAGCTCCACTAGGTACGATAGAAGAGGCCATCATTGTCTCGGTATAAACCACGACCTCAACGGTCGGATTCCCTCTGGAATCAAGGACCTCACGGGCATGGATACGTTTGATAATTGCCATAATATTTGTCAGTTATTTGTTGCTTTTTAGTGTAAAACGAAATAACAAAAAACTGAAATAGAAATGTTTTATGCGAAATAACCTCGCATAAAACACTATGCTAGTCAGCAAAAGCGAAGTAAAAAAGCGATACTATCAGGAAAAACTAGATATCCAAATCCTCTAAATCAAGCTCATCTTTAGTTTTACGCTTCTTTTTAGGGGCTTCTTCTTCACCGGGTTCATCAAATTTTGGAAGCACGGCCTCAATGGCCCCCCATTCGGCATCTTCGCCCATAGGAATAATCAGAGTTACTTCATCACCGACAGACGCACGAAAGTAAGTGACCGAAGCTAAAAGTACGTTATAAGCCCTGCCTTCCGCCAGCACCTGATACTGCCCGTTATTATGAACGAGCGGACCAATGACCGTGCGGCGTTCCACAGGACCGATCTGCTTATAAAGAAATTTGCCTTCATCCGTTACGGTCAACTTCAGTACATCACCAGGCACAAGTTTAGACTTACTGGCATAGTTGGCCGGAACAGGATGAACCGCGCCTTTTTTATCGACCATATTCTGGCCGTCAAAGACACCTTCAATTACCCGCCCTTCTCCTGAGCTGCCCGAAAGAGTCGCCGCCTTCTCAGTATACGACTTCGTCCTTTTAGTCGATCTTCCTCCTTCACCTCCTAAGTATTGTTTTGCCAGATTTAAGGCCGCTTCAGCAGCCTCGATTGCCTCAAGGGCTTTGTTATTATCGCTCATTTTTTTTATTTAACGTTTAGGATTTAGATTTTAGAGTTTTGTGGATTTTACTTTTATCTCGCTCTTTTTAAGTGCCGTTTTCATCTGCTTGGCATTGAGCAGCCCATTCTGAGCGCCAGGATGCATCACCGCATTACCGGCATTGAGTGTACCATAGGTAAGTGCTGTCTTCAAGGGCAATCTTTTAGCCATGGCCACTGTGAAACCACTGGCAAAAGCATCCCCTGCCCCAAGCGTATCAACCCGTCTGTGGGAAAGGACAGGACAGAAGTAATGGGATTTACCATCCGTGGCCTGACTGCCGTTGCGGCCATCAGTGATTACCGTATATTTAACGCCTATATCAGTAAAAAAACGGAGTATTTCAGTCACATCATCCGCGTAAGGAGGAAGTAAAGCCCGATGACTGAATTCATGTGCCTTGGGATCATCCCGTTTCATCCCTGCAAGTTGATAGGAAACACGACTGAAAGACGCGGCTTCTTCCTTATTTACAAAAAGAATGGTGGTTCTGGCTAGCAACTCCCTCCACTTTTTAGCCCCCTGTTTGATTTGCTCATGACCGGGATTCCAGGCCAATTTGATCTTAGGATTTGCTTTGAGAATTTTCAGCAAAACTTTGTGAATATCTTCTCCTCCACCTGCCAGATGATTCAAAAAGATCCAGTCAGCCTTTTTAAGCTCCTCAACAGGAAGATCTTTGGCAGTAAAATACTGATTGGCTCCAGGATAAGCCAAAAGTGTCCGGTCCCCATCGAAAGTATTGATAATCGTGGAAAATCCGGTTTGATCACGTGATGTCTGTTTAGCAAAACGGCAGTCAACCCCTTCTTTTTCAAGGTTATCAAAAACCCGGTCACCATACTGCTGACCCACCTTACCTACAAAGTAAACCTCCAGTCCATGGCGGGCAAAAGTCACTGCCGTATTGGTCGCCCCTCCGCCAAATGATTCCATAACCTTATTAACCTTAACCTTACTGCCATGCGGAAAACTGAGCCATTTTTTGAAAGAATTAGGCGTCCGAACTGAAAAAATAGACTGGTCCTGAGCCTGAACAAAAATGTCGAAGGTGGCACCCCCTATGGTAAAGATTTTTGGACTACGCATATATTTTCTGTTTTGAGCTTCTCAAAGCCTTTAAATGATAAAGCAGTGGCCGCCAGAACAAAAGCAAAAATAGCAATCGCGAAAAAGGCTACCTGGATACTATAACGATCTGCAATCATACCGGTAATGACAGGGCCGATAACAAACCCCAGTCGCATCGCAATATTGTTAAGCCCTGTTATTTCCCCCAGATTTCTGCGCGGAGTCAGCCGTGTGAGCATAGTATTATAAGCCGGTCTTAGAATGGCCAGTGAAACAGACTTCATGGTAGCTAAAATAGCAATCCAGAAGGAACCAACCAAAAAAGAGAGAAATACGAAAGACACCCCGCCTATAATAAGACCAATCGCAATCACATCCATGCGCTTCAGCCGGTCGGTTAATTCCGAAATAAAAAAAGTGAAAATAAACGGCATATACATGACAGCCATCAGAAGGGCTATGGATTTAAGATCCATGTTAATGGAAAGCGCAAAGAGCGGAATAAAAATATAAGAAAACATCACGATGACGCCATCAAAGAAAGAAATGACCAGAAAGAAAAAAGTCTTCTTATCCAGTTTTTTCACATTCTCATAAATAAGACCAAAATCATGTCCGTTATGAAAGTATTTCCTAAATCCCCACAACATTGATTTGAGCCCTCTTTCCCGAATATGTCTGAGAATAATCAGACCGGCTATGGCGCTCGGCAACACAAAAAGGAACATCAATTTAAGGCCGTAATACTGAACAGTAAAGGCGCCGATAAGCATACCAAGAATCCAGCCTAAATAATCAACAGCGGTATAAAAAGCAAAGGATTTGGTTTGCCCGGTAATCTTTACATGTTTCCGTATATAAGTTTCAGCTCCGACAACCATAAAAGGTAAACCGACTCCATTCAGAACAAAAGCAAGAACCAGAAAAGACAGTTTTCCGGTAAAAGCGGAAAGAAGATAAAAGAGAATGGAGAAAATATAGATCACTTCCGCATCTCTCATGATAACCGTATCTTTCATCTTATCGGCGAGTCGCATCAGGGGAACAGTCGCCAAAAGTGAAGTAAGACTCAAAATAGAAATCAGCCCCCCGACTCCAGTGTAACTTTGACTGAAGCCATCCACAAATATAGAAAAGTAAGGATCCACAAATCCCCAACTAAAAGCGCGGAGGAACAGCACAAAAACAATGAGTTTCACCCCAATAGGAAGCGACTTCGTATCTGCAGAGATTTTTTTAAGGAAATGAAACATCGGGTCGTGACTTTTTGGGTTTTTTTATTGATGAGCGAATAATTTTCGTCTTTTAAGATAAGCCGTTCCGCCGGCCAAAGTAATGGCGATAATAACCATCCATGTCGTTGTCGGACCGGTATCTTCCTGCGTGGGTATTTGAGCCAGCTGCATATTCGTGAGCGGCGAAATATAAGTGGGCCGGCCAGATGTCACCTGATCCGCCGGGAGTGACTGAAAGCCACTACCCTGAGGTGTCATCGGAAACTCAGCAGAAAGGGGGGAAACTTCGTTACCCGCATAATTGAGAGCGACAACAGCGAAATAGTAAGTGACTCCATTAATCAGGTCATTAACAGCAAAAGTCGTTCGATTGTCAGTGGTCACAACATAGTCATCGTATTGCCCCGGATGAAGTCCGAAGTAAACCTTGTAACGCGTTGCAGCAACTCCAGGGAAAGGCTGCCAGGTAAGCGACACGGTATTACTGGACGCCGTACCAATTAAAGGATTGTTGTAAAGTGAAGCGGGAGCTAAGGTAAGGCCACCTATATCTGTGCTTGTTTCGGGGGCGGAAGGCTGCATACCCTCAACATCTGTCTCTTCTTTCTCCTCCGTATCAGACGCCTTAGGCGTGACAGCAATAACGACACTGCCCTCTTCACTCTCAAGTCCCTTCGCATCGACTGCTTTTACAGAAAAGAAGTACTGCGTTTCATTCTGGAGATCCGTGATTTTTAACGATGTAGCACTGCCCTCAGTTTGAGCAGATTGATCCAGATCTTCATGATCGGTGCCGTAATCAACCTTGTAACTGGCAATGCCGGTACTATGACCGGAAACCGCATCCCAGGTAAGCAGTACCTCAAAATCGCCTGCGATTCCTTCCAGATTCTGTACCTGAGGCGGTGCTGTAACTGCTTCACTCTCGACCTGAATTGTTTTCTGAGCCTGAAGCTCAGAGCGATTACCTAATTCGTCAACTAAAATCACATCAACAGGATATTTACCGGCTTTTTCCGGAGCATTGATACTCGTTGTATAAGTGCCGGGCTGACCATATTCAGCCACTAAATTGCGTTCAATCTCCATTATTTTCACACTTACCTGCTCCAAACCAGGTTCAGAAGAAATAACGACATTCAGTGTTTTACCGGGCTGAACTATGCCATCAGGTGAAATAGTGATCGCATTCAGAACAGGCGGCAGTGTGTCCACGGTGATACTTACCGACCGTGAAACTTCGCCGCTTCCAGACATGACGTAAAAACTGTGATTCCCGGCAGCAAGATTCCTTGCCTGAAAACTGAAGAAACCATCGCTATCCGTCTCGCTGTCACCGATCTTCACATCATCATCAAAAATCTTGAGGTTGATATTGGGATCACCCTGCCCCGTGATAATGATGATGTTCGAACCGAACTTTCCTCCATCAACCGGTGATTTGATGCTCAGTGAACTTGAAACATCCGGTCTGGTAATTGCCTGTTCCGGCACGACTTCCACTTCTTTTTCTCCGGAAATTTTCCAGTTGTCTTTATCCAGAATCTGAATAAACTGGTTGCCTATCTGAGTAAAGCGAAGAGCCAGGTTGAAAGTAAATCGACCCTGATCTGCTTCTTTAAAAGTGTATTCTCCATTATTTGGAAGAATAGCGTTTTCATCATCAGGCGTTGAAATCAGAATAGTTCCTGTATAGTTCTTAGCCACATTGCCGTCTTTATCGCGCGCCACAATAGTAAGCGTCTGATCCGTATTGACCTTTACCGTGGAAGGCAAATCTTCGACTTCAAAACTTTGGACCGGCCCGGGAATGATTTCCTGAGCACTGGCCGTATCGATGATATCAGCCTGCAGAGCACTCGTGGAAAAGAAATTGCCCCCCACTGCCTTTGGCGAAGGGGCAAAGAAAACCACTTCTTCACGATCATTCAAAATGGCATTGGCACTGGCATCCATAGCCGTAAGAACGGAAACACCGGGATTTTTTGACATGACCTTAAAACTGGCACGTCCGTCTGTACCGGTAATGCCGGTGTTGATGGCAGTGATATCATCTTCAGGACGGGAAGAAATGAGCTTTACCTGATGATCTTTAATCGGATTACGATAAGCATCATAAAGCGTCACCGTCACAAAACTGCGGCTTTGACCATCTGCTTCAACCATTTGGGTCGTGGCTGAAACAGCCGACTGAGTTTTAGATATCTGGTCCGGATAAACCACAAACGTGTTTTGTGGAGAAGCTTCATGCGTTCCTGGGTAATAAAGCGCTACTTTATAAACTCCGGCAAATTTAGTTTGATGACCGTAAAGATCAGCTCTCGCAATTCCTTCAAGGTCGGCCTGAGCAGGAATACGGACCACTGAACTGTCAGGCTTTTCAACCACAAAAACAATTTCCTTTTCAGGACTTAAAAGTGAACTTTTCAGTAAAGATGCATAACCCGCCACCGTATCAGTGCCGTAAGCCCGCACATTCAGAAAGCCGGCAAAAGCCGTGGGAGTAAGCGCCTGAAGGGCAATAAGAAACGCCAGTAAAATGTATTTGATTTTTGTTTTAAGCATGATGTCTAAAATTTCTGCTAGATTAAATCTTTATATTATAGCAAAAATAAGCCAAAAAAGCCAGTATATAAGGTATAACAAAACAATAAAAAAGAAGCGCACGCAAGCCTAATTAGAACGTTCTAAAATAACCACGCCAGCACCACCGGACCGGTTTTTGATATGCTGAAGCTCATAACCCGGAGCGTTTTCAGCCAGAATCGCTTTCTGAAAATCAAAACACTCAAAAAACATGGCTTTTGGCGCCAGCGGTAGTAACTGTTTAAGCAGTTTTTTATAAAGATCCATGCCGTCCTGCCCGCCCCACAGCGCCACCTGCGGCTCAAACTTGGTTTCGATATTCACTTCAAATCCCCTGGGCACATAAGGAAGATTGGCGGTCACAACAAGCTGTCTGTCTTCAAATAGAAGCGGATCAACCTCCTCGAGCAGATCGGACTGAACCAGCTGAATACGCGACTCCAGCTGATACTTTTTAATATTGGTCCGAGCCACCCGAAGGGCCGCTCCGGAAACATCGGTAGCCACCGCTTCCAGCCCTTTTACATGTTTTAAAACCGCAATCGGAATACAACCCGACCCTGTTCCCACGTCCAGAAGAAGATCATTGGAAGTAATATAGCCAATAACCGCCTCCACCAATGCTTCCGTATCGGGCCGGGGCACCAGAACATCCCGACTGACCTTAAAATCCAGTCCGTAAAACTCCCGGTGCCCGCGCAGATAAGCCACCGGCATCCCCTCTTTTCGTTTAGACACAAGTCTTTTAAAGCGCCAGACCTGAAACCAACCTACTGTTGTCTTATCGTGCGCCAGAATATACGTAACCGGCTTACCCAAAACATGTGAGAGTAATAGCTCAGCATCCAGCCGCGCCGAATCAAAAGCAATCAGTTCCCAATGTCCGAAATCAACAAGTACTTTAATCGTCATACTGAAATTATATACTAAAAAGTCCGCCGTGGCGGACTTTTTAGCTAAATACTGCTCTTAAAAAGTATTTGTTAAAACGATTGGATAGCTGTCAAAGTCTTGGGGCCAACACGACCGGCACCTGCTCCATACGATCCGTCCACAATCCCCTGTGCTATCTGAAACTTCAGTACAGCAGCTTCCGTCTGCTGACCAAAACAACCTGTATTCAGATCAGCGGCTAAATATCCGAGACTGATCAGGAAGTTCTGAAGTTTGATCACTTCAGGCCCCCGATCGTTCAGATCAAGTTCCACAGAAGGGCGGTCGTCTTGAACAATTTTTTTGTTCATCAAAGCTTCAGCAAAGTTGAGCTCCTGCCTTTCTAAAGCTATTTCAGGAGCAGCTAGCTGAGCCACTTCTGGTAATACTTTTTTGGCTGGAATCCAGACTTGAACTTCTTTAGGATAACCGGCCAGAATCTCAATCTTCTGTTCCACCGCCGAAAGCAAAGCGGCCAGTGTTTTCTTTCCAAAGTATCCGGCACCCTTTTCCCATTTATTATTCAGAACGCCGTACTCAATCTGAAACTTCAGAACCGCCTCCATTGTCACCTGATCGTAAGTTCCTGTAATTTCATTATGATAATAACCGAGATCCCAAAGCATACGTTGCAGGTTCTCCACTTCCTCACCGGTCGCATCTTTCCCCAAACCGGCAGCCAACAAGGTGCGGTTCTGTTCAAGCCGCTTGACTTCCTTATTTTCTTTTTCAGGTTCAGGTTCAGGCGCCTGAGTCACCGACTGAGTAACGGTGACAGGGGTATGGACCGTATTGTTGATCAGGCGTTGTTTAAAAGACAGAGGCAGTTCCGAACTAACCCAATGAAAACTGAGACCCGGTTCAATCTGATGCGGTGTGTAGTAAACCTCCCCTTCCACAAAACGCGCCCCCCAGTTCAGTGCTCTGGCAAGCCCTTCTTCCCCGCGTCCCATCCACACATCCACACGGTCATAATCTCTGGCGGCATAAATGGCCCCCCCACGATCATGCACTTCGCCAACTCCCAGACCCGGAATCTTGATACGGGTGCCAAAAGGATAAGTCTTGGGAGCGGCCAGCATTCCTGTATAAACTTCCGTGCCGTCTGCCCCATTGGTTCCCCGGCCATTCAAACGAATATCTGCTTCATAACTGCCGCGAATATAATAAGTCTGATCGGGAAGCGGAGAATAATAGGCAGTTACCAAAAGCTTGCGTTTTTCCATGGGAACGCTCTCAGCGCCGGTCGACGGCACCATGACCGCAAACTGTAGAGCGGCTATAAGCCATACGATGATTCGTGTGATTTTAGTTTTCAATTTTTTTTATAGAGAAAAATCCCTGCATTATACCCCTTATATAGGAGTAGGCAAGATATTGGACTTGCAAGAAAAAAAAATCAGTTTATAACTCTCGCATACTCCGGTTGTAGTCAGTCAGCACTTCAGTCTTACCATTTGGCTTTATGTAAACCATATCTTCGATCCGCACCCCCCCCTTCCCCGGCACGTAAATCCCCGGTTCGACCGTAAAGACCATACCAGGTTTGATACGCTCTTTTGACTTCTCTGAAACAATCGGCGCTTCATGTACCTCAAGCCCCGTTCCGTGCCCTAAAGCATGGGTGAAATATTTACCAAAGCCTGTTTTCTCAATCACCCTGCGTGCTATTTTATCTAAATCCGAGAACTTCATGCCCACTTTGATGGCCTTAATCGCAGTCTGATTCGCCTTCAGAACTACTGTATAAATTTTTTGTTCAAACTCGGTCATTTTCCGCTGAAAGAAGCACCTTGTCATATCCGTAATATACCCCTGATACACCAATCCGAAGTCAATCAGAACCATCTCCCCCCTCTTCAGTCTCCCCTCCCCTTTCTGATGATGGATATCAGCGGTGTCTTTACCAAACGTGATAATCGGCGGAAAAGAAAATCCTTCAGCGCCATTCTTTCGCCCAATTTTCAAAAGTTCCCATTCAAGCTCATCTTCTGTTACTCCGGGTTTTATTTTCTTTACCAGTTCCTCAAGGCTTTTACAGGCAATCTTTACAGCTTCTTTGATTATCTTCATCTCACTCTTGTCCTTTATCAGCCGCAAAGATTCAACCAAACCAGTTATCGGCCTGAATTTCACGCCTGGCACCAGTTTTTTATATTTTTTCAGACGGGCCACCGTCATATTCTCCGCTTCAAATCCAATTACTTTATACCGCCTCATCACCCCCTTCAGTCCTTTTGACTGATCATAATAAGGAACGCCGCACTTCCGTGCCGTTTCAAAATAACGAGCATCCGTAATAAGTACATGCCCGGCGGGCGTAACAAACAGCTTCCCGTTCGTCCCCGTAAAACCGCAAAGATAACGCACGTTATTGCGGGCAGACACTAAAAAAGCATTCAGTTTTTTATCTTTTAACAGTTTTTGCAATTTTTTCACTCTCGTTTTCATAATTCAATGGTTTCACACTTCCACAGCATATCATTTTTTGTTAAGATTCGAAGCACTTAATCCTTAATTTAAATCAACAAAATGCCCAACCGCGATATTATCAAGAAAAATCTCAAAAACACCATTACCGAAACGAATCTCAAAGGGTGCACTAAAATCCACGTAGGCAAAGTCCGGGATACCTACGAAAAAGACGGTCATCGAATCCTTGTAACCACTGACCGTCAGTCGGCCTTTGACCGTATTCTGGCTGCCATCCCTTTCAAAGGTGCCGTTCTCAATCAGTTCGCCGCTTTTTGGTTCGATAACACGCAGGACATTGTCCGGAATCATCTGCTGACCGTACCGGACCCTAATGTCGCCATCGTAAACAAAGTAAAGATTTACCCGGTGGAAGTTGTCGTCCGCGGCTACATTACCGGCACCACCGATACTTCTGCCTGGATCAACTATGCGGCCGGCGAAAGGAATTTCTGCGGCATACAGCTTCCCGAAGGACTCAAAAAAAATCAGAAATTCGAAACCCCTATCATCACTCCCACCACCAAACCGGAAGCCGGCCACGATGAAAAGATCTCCCGCGAAGAGATCATCGCCCAGGGGCTGGCCTCCGAAGAAGAATGGAGTCAGATCGAAAAATATGCCCTGGCTATCTTCCAGCGCGGTCAGGAAATTGCTGCCGAAAAAGGCTTTATCTTGGTCGACACCAAATACGAATTCGGAAAAGATGTCGATGGTAATATTACACTGGCTGACGAGGTTCACACTCCTGATTCCTCCCGTTACTGGATTGCCGCCACCTATCAGGAACGGTTTGACCGCGGTGAAGAACCCGAAAACTTTGACAAGGAATTCCTGCGTCTGTGGTTCAAGGAACACTGCGATCCCTACAATGATCCTGAACTTCCACCTGCTCCGGATGATCTGGTAGAAGAGCTTGCATACAGATATATCGATATTTACGAGAAACTGACCGGCAACGAGTTTGTATACAATGAAGAACAGAATATTCAGGAGCGGATTCAGACGAACCTGGATAAATATTTCAAAGAAAGAGCGGAATTATTTGACAAAAATAAATAAAAGTGTAAAAATATATTTTTAACAATCACCTATGCTCGTTCCAATCATCATGGGCTCCCAAGTGGATGAAGCCCACGCCCGCAAAATCGCCGGCTATCTGGAAGAATTCGACATCAAAACGGAACTCTATGTGGCCTCCGCTCACAAAGTCCCCGAAATGGTACTCGATATTGTGAACGACTTCAATAAATCCGGCGATGATCTCGTTTACATCACGATCGCCGGCCGATCTAACGGCCTATCTGGCGTGGTAGCTGCCAATGCCATTCACCCCGTCATCGCCTGCCCGCCTTTTAAAGATAAAGATGATTACACCGTCAACGTGCACTCTTCAACGATGTACCCTTCCGACACTCCCAGCATGCTGGTGGTCGATCCTCAGAACGCTGCTCACGCCGCTATCCGTATTCTGGCCCTCACAAATGATAAGCTCCGTAAAAAAGTCGCTAAACATATCAGCGACATGAAAGACTCTTTCTAGTCCTTACTACTTAGTCCTGATTTATGATCACTGCCCTAAGCCCCCTCGATGGCCGCTACAAAAGTAAAGTGCAGGAACTTGCACCTTATTTCTCGGAATACGCGCTGATCAAATACCGGCTGATGGCGGAACTCAGTTTTTTCATGACCTTATCGGCAGAAAGTGGTATTCCAGAGCTACCAGGCTTCAGCAACGCCGAACTGAAACTGCTGGACAACCTGGTAAAGAACTTTGATGAGAAAGAAGCTGAAAGAGTAAAGGCTATTGAAAAGACGACCAATCACGACGTAAAGGCAGTGGAATATTACATCAAAGAAAAACTGGAAAAGACAAGCCTTAAAAAACATCTGGAGTTCATCCATTTCGCCTGCACTTCCGAAGACATCAGTAATCTGGCCTATGCTCTGATGCTTAAAGAAGCCGGGAAACATGTAGTTCTGCCTCAGATTAAAGAAGTCATCGATACCGTAAAAAAACTGGCCCGCCAGTGGAAGAAGGTGCCGATGCTCAGTCTGACCCACGGTCAGCCCGCCACCCCCACCACCGTGGGAAAAGAATTTCTGATTTTCGCGAGCCGTCTGCAGCGCCAGTATAACAAACTTAAAATGCAGGAATGTCTGGGTAAACTCAATGGGGCATCAGGGAATTTTAATGCTCACATAGTCGCTTACCCTAAAGTAAACTGGCCTGCTTTGAGCAAAAAATTTGTTCAGAATTTAGGCTTAGTTTACAATCCTCACACCCCCCAAATCGAACCTCACGATTTCCAGGCCGAGATCTACGACGCAGTGGCCCGCATCAACAGCATTCTGATCGACCTGGACCGGGACGTCTGGATGTACATCAGCCGAGGCATCTTTAAACAGAAAGTCGTGAAGGGCGAAGTCGGCTCATCCACTATGCCTCACAAAGTAAATCCCATTGACTTTGAAAACTCCGAAGGCAACCTGGGACTGGCCAATGCCATTCTCCGGCATATGTCGGAAAAACTCCCCCTCTCCCGGATGCAGCGTGATCTGACTGACTCCACAGTACAGCGAAACATTGGCACTGGACTCGGCTACAGTATTTTGGCTTACAAAAGCACCTTAAAGGGCCTCGGAAAACTAGAGTTGAACAAAAAAGTTATACAAGAAGAACTGGATCGGAACTGGGCACTTTTGGCCGAACCAATCCAGACTATAATGCGCAAAAATGGTGTCCCGGGCGCTTACGAAAAGCTCAAGGAACTCACCCGCGGCAAAGAAATCAGCAAAGAAACGGTTCGTGCCTTCATCAAAACCCTGAAAATCCCGGATGAAGATAAAGTAAGACTTCTCAAACTCACTCCGGCCACTTACACAGGATTAGCCGGAAAATTATAATCAATTTATTATGAGAACAAGTATTTTAGCGCTTATTGCCCTACTCACTCTTTCCGCTTGCAACGCTGTTCCTCCGGAAACACCAAAGCCAACAGCAGCACCCGCTTCTGAAGTGACAAATTTTGAAGAATGCGTCGCCGCCGGCAACCCAGTTATGGAAAGTTACCCCCGACAGTGCAGACATGGCGACCAAACATTTACTGAGGATATAACACCTCCAGCGCTTGCCATGGACCAGCCCTGTACCCGCGAATATCGTCCCGTATGCGGAGAAATTGAAGTATGGTGCGTCAAAGCACCCTGTCCGCCGGTAAAAGAAACTTATTCAAATCGTTGTATGGCTGAAAATGCCGGCGCTTCCAATATCATCGAAGGTCAGTGTCCGGAAGAAGGTCTTAGTTTGGGAGATCCATGTGTAGAATTGAATGGCATATGGCTCTCTGACAGTAATGAATGTGAAGGTATTTCCGAAGAAAACTGCAAAAAAATTGGCGGCACTTATGACGAATGTGCCTCCGCCTGCCGAAACGACCCTACTGCTGAAATTTGTACCCTCCAATGCATTCAAGTTTGCCAATTTTAATATGGCCAAAAAACCGCTTATCAGAGCCGGTATTTACCAGCATTACAAGGGTAACCTTTACAGGGTAATTGGTATTGCCAGGCATTCAGAAAAAGAAGAGCTACTGGTCGTTTATCGCGAGCAGGGGGCTGAACATGATCTATGGGTCAGACCTTACAACCTATTTAAGGAACGCATCAATGTCGGGGGCCAGATGGTGCCTCGTTTTAAATACTTACACCCCTAAAAATGATTATCGGACTCACGGGCCCCATGGCCAGTGGAAAGACCACCGTCGTGGAAGCTCTGAAAAAGGAAGGATTTAATTATTTCACGCTTTCTGACATCGTTCGGGAGGAATGCGGAAAACAAGGCAAAGAAATCTCGCGTGATAACCTCATGGCTGTTGGTGAAGGTTTGCGCAAAGAATTCGGCGCAGGAGTTCTTGGTATGCTTGCTTTAAAAAAAATTCTGACCGAGGGGGAAAATGGTAACTGGATCATCGACGGCATCCGTAATCCCGAAGAAGCCAAGGAATTAAGGAAGTATTCAAATTTCGTCCTGGTCGCCAACACCGCCCCTGAAGACATGATCATTAAAAGGATCCTTACCCGGAAGCGTTCCGATGACACACTTGATGAGGAAGCAATCCGAAAAAAACTGCGTCGCGAAATGGGTGAAGGTGAACCTCCCGAGGGCCAGCAGGTACAAAAATGCATCGATATGGCCGATTATATATTCGAAAACACCATGCCTATCGATCAGGTTGAGACCGAATTTATGAAGTTATATACTAAAATCAATGAAGAGTAAAAAAACCGAAAGACCCAGTTTTGAGTCCGTGTACATGGACTTTGCCAAGGCCATCGCCAATCGCAGTTCCTGCAAACGGTTAAAAGTAGGAACCGTCATTACCAGTACCGATTTTCGCAAAGTACTGGCGGTAGGATACAACGGCAATGCGGCCGGTCTGCCCAATGGCTGTGACCGTGATGAAGTCGGCAATTGCGGCTGTCTTCACTCTGAAGAAAACGCCGCCATCAATTGTGATTCACCACGTTATGTTGAAAAATATGTTTTTGTTACTCATTTGCCCTGCACCGCCTGTGCCAAACGCCTGATCAACATCGGTAACGTAAAAAAAGTCTTCTTCGAAGAGGATTACCGGAATCGTGAGGCTATCGGTCTTTTTAAAGCGACCGGCATCGAGATTTTTCAGATCAAAGGAACCGAAGTTGTAAAAGTGGAAGAATAAATCAGAAAAATGGTGGAATATGCACTACAATATCAGGAATATATTAAACCTTTCTGGGCACCGCCAGCTTGGCTATTCAGCCCTGTATGGCTCGTTCTGTATGCCATCATTTTCATTTCATTCGCGGCAGTCTTTTATAAAGTCTACAAAGGAAAACTGAAAAACAGAGTGTCAGTCCCTTTTTTTCTGAACATCATCTTCAACATCGCCTTCGTTAATATTCAGTTTGGATTCAAAAATAACATTCTGGCCGCCATTGATATCCTTCTGGTACTGGGAACCATTATCTGGATGATCGTGATCATCTGGCCTAAAATTCGCTGGGTAGCCTACGCTCAAATTCCCTATCTTCTGTGGGTAGCGTTTGCCACTATTCTGCAACTAACCATTACTTACCTGAATTGGTAAAGCAAAAGATTGAATTTGACTGGATCATTAATCAGGAGTAAATTAAGGCCCTTTATTCCTAATATAGCCCTATTATGAGCGAAAAAAACCTCTGAAAAAGATGCAAATTCGGCCCCAATCGGTTACGTCTTCACCACAACGGATGACCAATCCGCAGCGATCCTGGCCCGCCTAAGACAAGAAGAAGAACTCAATGTACTCGAATACCGGGGGCATCCCGCTTTTGTAGATGAGCGGGGGGATACAAAGCATATCAGAAGAGCCCTGCAAATCGTTTTCGAGGAGCGTCTGCCGGGCTGGTGGAATTTAAGACGGGCGATGATAAAAAGGAAGGTTTGTACAACAGAAGAATTTGAGGCAGCCCGGGAAGATAAAGCGCATCCCAAAGGGATCCGAAAGGCGCCATCAACTCCACCGACATCCCCGGCAATTGACAAATCAGCTTAAGTCTCTAGAATTGAGTCAAAGCGACAAAGTCATGCATCACATGATGAGCTGATGGAAGAAAGTTCCGCCTTACGGAGCCATTAGAACCATCCGGAGACCGTCCTTCGTCAACAAACAAAATTGAGATAAGCGCTTAGGTGGTACCGTCCCGCATAAGGGACCCGAAGCATTCAATATGGATTAATTGAAGCTTTTTTCTACTTAATTCTTACTACTTAGTTCTTATGTTCAAAGAAGTCGACCCTAAACAATCTTTCCCTAAACTGGAAGAATCCATTCTGGCTTACTGGGAAGGTGAAGACACCTTTAAAAAGTCCATTGAAAACCGCACCAAGGAGTATGTGTTTTATGATGGTCCGCCTTTTGCCACCGGCCTGCCTCACTATGGCCATCTGCTGGCAGGCACACTGAAAGACGTGGTTCCTCGCTACTTCACCATGCAGGGATACAAAATAGAACGGAAATGGGGCTGGGACTGTCATGGTCTGCCTGTAGAGAATATTGTGGAAAAGGAACTGAACCTCAACAACAAAACCGATATAGAACGTTATGGCGTCGATAAGTTCAACGAATCCTGCCGTTCTGTTGTGCTCAGATATGCTGAAGAATGGAAGAGTACAGTTCGCCGTATGGGCCGCTGGGTAGATATGGAAAATGACTATAAAACGATGAATCCTCAGTATATGGAATCTATTTGGTGGGTGTTTAAAAGTCTCTGGAACAAAGATCTGATTTATGAGGGGCATAAAGTAGTCCCTTATTGCCCTCGCTGTGCTACACCGCTTTCGAATTTTGAAACCAATCAGGGTTATGCCGATAAACAGGATCCCGCCATTACAGTCAAATTTGAACTCGTTGATGAACCGGGAACCTTTGTGCTCGCCTGGACCACGACTCCCTGGACCATTCCAAGTGATCTTCTGCTTGCCGTTGGCCCCAAAGTGACTTACGTCAAAGTGAAAGACAAGAATGATGAAAACTACATCATGGCAATCGACAGACTTCCGCACTACTACAAGAACCCTGATGAATATGAAGTGGTTGAGGAATTTCTGGGTAAGAAACTGAAAGGAAAAAAATATGTTCCGCCTCTTAATTACTATAAAAACAAAAAGGATAAAAACGTCTTCACCATTCAGACAGCCGATTTCGTAACCATCGAAGACGGTACCGGCGTCGTGCACATCGCGCCTTTTGGTGAAGATGATATGTGGCTTCTCGATCAGATGAATGTGGAACCGGAATATCCGCTGGACCCTGAATGTAAATTCAATGATCAGATTCCGGATTTTAAAGGAATGGGTGTTTTTGAAGCAAACCCGCTGATTCTGAAGAAACTGAAAGACGAAGGAAACATTGTTCGTCACGAAACCTACAATCACAGTTATCCCTTCTGCTGGCGATGCGACACCCCGCTGATTTACCGTCCTATTTCCACTTGGTTTGTGAAAGTCGAAGATATGAAGGATGAACTTCTGAAAAATAACCAGGACATCAACTGGATTCCCGATCATATTCAGGATGGCCGCTTCGGCAAATGGCTGGAAGGAGCCCGCGACTGGGCCATCAGCCGGAATCGTTACTGGGGCGCTCCCCTGCCCGTCTGGCGCTGTGACTGCGGTGAAGTGAAGTGTATCGGAAGTATCGAAGAACTCGAAAAACTCACCGGTCAGAAAGTCGAGGATCTGCACAAGCACAAAATCGACCACCTGACCTTCCCCTGTCCAAAAAAGAAATCAAGTTCCCTGACCTTCGTGCGCCATGGAGAAACCGATTACAACAAAGATAACCGCTGGCAGGGTTCCACCGACAATGAACTCAATAAAACCGGTATAAAACAAGCGGAAGAACTGGCCAAAAAACTGAAAGGCCAAAAGTTCGACCTGATCGTTAGTTCCCCGATGAAACGGGCTAAAAAAACGGCTGAAATCATCAACAACACCCTGAACACCGAAATGGTGTTTGAAGAAGGTCTGCGCGAGCAAAGTTTTGGTGACTGGGAAGGTCGTCTGGAGAAGGATATGGAAAAAGAATATGAAACAGACATGGATCATCTTCGAAAAATGACCGCTCCAAACGGCGAATCTTTTGACAGTGTCGTGAAGCGGGTTGGAAGAGTCCTTAGCAAATACAGGGGTAAAAAAGTGCTCATTGTGGGTCACGGCCATGTCTATTTTGCCACACTCTGCTACCTAAAAGGTAAAACGATTGACGAAGTCTGCCATGAGCCCCACGACAACGGCACCCCCTACAAAATCGAATACAAAGACCTGATGCGCCGCATTCCGGAAGTACTGGACTGCTGGTTTGAATCGGGCTCCATGCCTTACGCGCAGCTGCACTACCCCTTTGAGAACAAAGAAAAGTTTGAAAATAACTTCCCCGCTGAGTATATCGCAGAAGGCCTGGATCAAACCCGCGGATGGTTCTACACCCTGCACGTGCTTTCCAATGCCCTTTTTGGTAAACCCGCCTTCCAAAACTGTATTGTGAACGGCATCGTACTGGCCGAAGACGGCCAGAAAATGAGCAAACGTCTGAATAACTATCCGGATCCCGTTAAAATACTTCACAATTACGGCGCTGATGCTCTGCGTTTTTACCTGATGAATTCCCCTGTCGTCAAAGCCGACGACCTGCGTTTCTCAGAAAAAGGAGTTTCGGATGTCGTCCGCAATTTCATTCTGCCTATCTGGAACGCCTACAGCTTTTTTGTCACCTACGCTAACATCGATAAATGGAAACCCAGCAAAGAAAGTGAATCGAAAAATAAACTGGATAAATGGATCCTGGCTGAATTGAACAAATTAATTGTTCAAGAAACTGAATTCATGAACGGTTATGACTTACAGAAAGCCAGTAACGCCATGTACGCTTTTGTTGATTCTCTGACCAATTGGTACATCCGCCGCTCCCGCCGCAGGTTTTGGAAATCCGAAGATGACAGTGACAAAAAGATGGCCTACGGAACTCTCTTTAAAGTCCTCACCACACTCTGTCAGATCATCGCCCCTTTTACGCCATTTGTCAGTGAAGAAATCTACCGCAATCTGACCGGCGAGCAGTCCGTCCATCTTTCCGACTATCCGAAACCTTCCAAGAGCAAAGCCGATGAAAAACTGATGGAAGAGATGTTTATCGCTAAAACAATCGTCAGTTTGGGTCTGGCCAGCCGGGCCAAACTCAAGATCAAGGTACGTCAGCCCCTCAGTAAAGTACAGGTCGCACTGGCCGATCAATACGACAAATCACTTCTGAAAGATGAATTGGAAATCATCAAAGAAGAGCTCAACGTGAAAAAAGTGGAAGTCATCGACAAGCCCGGCGACCTGGCCACGGTCATTGCCAAACCCAATGCCAAACTCCTGGGTCCCAAATACGGCAAAGAAGTTCAGACCATTATCCAGACCGCCAAGTCCGGCAAATTTGAACGACTGGATAACGGCAATATCAAAGTGCTCGATTACGAGCTAACCCCCGAAGAGATGGAAATCGCCTATCTAAGTAAAGAAGGCGCCGACATTGAAACCGAAGCCGGCATTCTGGTCGCCCTCGATACCGAAGTAACACCGGAACTTCAGATGGAAGGAAAAGCCCGCGACCTGGTGCGTCAGATTCAGGAACTCCGCAAAGCCGCCGACTACAAAGTGGATGACCGCATCACCGTGGCTCTGATCGGCGTCGACAGCAAACTGCTTGATAAGTTCGGAGACTACATCAAAACCGAGACCCTGGCCACCGAGATCCTGACCAAAATGGAAGACGGCGACCAATTTGTAGAGTTCGAAGGAGTTACTATTAAGGTGAAAAAATAGAGGAAGTACTAGGAATGTCCTCTTTTGAGCAATGAATTTTGATGTACCACTAATATACCGCTGTGACACCATTCTTATACTCCATTGTTACATCAAAAGCCATTTTACATCAGAGGTAAAGATTCGGTACCAATACGTTACCGTTGGTGTAATACATTCTAAAGTAAAAAAGTAGGATACCCCCAGAACCCAGCTTTATGATACAATCAGAGCCGTGATCAGACGTTTTATTCTACATCTATTGGCCAACGCCGCTGCGCTCTACTTTACTTCCGAAATCTTAATGGGAGATTTTGCCGTCGTGGGCGGCCTCAAAGGCTATATGATTGCCGCCGTTATCTTTGGCGTGCTCAATACGCTGGTCAAACCAATCCTCAAAATTCTTTCCTTTCCTTTCATACTCCTCACAGTGGGATTATTCAGCCTGGTGCTCAATATGCTGATCATCTGGCTCGCTGAATACGCCCTTGAAGTGTTGGACTTTCAGGGAGTCGGTATTGTCGTGGCTCATCTGCCGGCTTATTTCTATGCCGGCTTACTCCTTGCCATCGCCAACTTCCTGATTCACTGGCTCACTAAAAAATAATCTATTCCTGCGAAGGAACGTACTGTTCAGCATCTTCTTTTGAGATAATGCCGTTTTCAGCAAGCTGATACGCGTAGGACTCCATGGTAATCATCCCCTCCGGCGCTCCGTTTTCCATGGCGGTTCTGAGCTGTGAAAAAGTACCTCGCTGGATGATCGTTTTAACACCTTTGGTTCCAATAAGAACTTCGTAAACTGCCGCACGACCGGGCTGATCAATGCGATCCAGCAGATCCTGTGACATTATCACCGCCAGATTTTCGGCAAAACGATCCTGAAAAATTTCCTGCTCTTCATGAGAATACATCGCCAGAATGTGTTCGATAGTCTGAAGCACATTCTTGGTTGGAATCGCAGCAATAACAAGATGTCCCATTTCAACCAGATTCAGAACGGCATCCATCGTTTCCCGATCGTTGATCTCACTGATCATGACCAGATTCGGGTCTTCACGGGAAGCGGAATGAATGGCATTCGCGAAAGTCAGGGTGTCTTTTCCGAGTTCCCGCTGAGAAAAAATGCATTTATTTTCCTTAAACACATGCTCGATCGGATTTTCGATCGTGATAACGTGATACACAAAGCTGTTATTCACATACTCAAGCATGGCCTGAATAGATGTGGATTTACCGGAACCAGTGGTGCCAGTGACGAGAATAAGCCCCTGACGAAAACTAAAAAACTGTTTCATAACCTCCGGAATTCCCAGATCACTCATTTTAGGAAGATGTTTGGAAATCATACGCATCGCGCCGGTCAGTTTACCTCTGCTGTAATAGATGTTCACACGAAAACTCACACCCGTGGAATGAATGTATGAAAAATCCAGCTCACGCAGCGTCTGAAAACGCTTTCGTTCAGCTTCACCGGGTAGCATTTCCTTAACAATCGCTTCCGCATCTGATTTGGAAAGTGCTTCAACGTTTTCAACAAAAACAAACTTACCGCCTACTCTGAGCGCAATACGGCTTCCTTCTCCAAAATGAATATCCGAAGCATCCTGTTCAATAGCGATACCCACTAACTGATCCAATGTAATCTGTCCGACCACTGTCCCAGAAGCTTCCGGTGTGGGTTCATTCACCGCTTCATTTGTCACCTCTGGTGATATGTGTGGCTCGGGAGCCGCTGGTTGTCCTTGAATGATTTGTTTTTCTGCCATAATTTTTATTTATATTCTATCTGTATATTATAACAAAAAAATGACTTCTTTGCAATCCCCTTGTCGAAAAGCCGGCAAGCTTATTGTATAATGCAAAGTAAATAATAAAAACAAATCATGAATTGGCACATCCTGCTCGCCGTTCTCGTTGGTCTCGTTATCTTTATGCACGGCATCGAGAACTTTAGTCATGAAATGATTTCCTTTGCCGGTGAACGCTTCAGAAAACTACTCAGAAAAGCGACCCGCAACCGTTTCACAGGCGGACTCGCGGGAACTCTGGTTACCGCCCTCATTCAGTCCAGCACCGCCACCACCGTCATCACGATCAGTCTGGTCAGCGCAGGTGCTATTTCTTTTGCCCAGAGCCTCGGTGTCATATTCGGAGCCAATGTGGGTTCCACCATCACCGCTCAGTTGGTCGCCCTTAAGGTAACCGCCTTCGCTCCGCATTTTGTAATCCTCGGTTTTATCATCAGTCTGCTCCACCGTCCCTATAAGTATATCGGCCGGGGAATTTTTTATATCGGCCTGGTTTTCTTCGGATTGAATCTGGTTCAGGAAGCCATCACCCCCATCAAAGACAGCCCCCAGATCATCGCCCTTTTCAGCAATCTGACCAATCCTTATTTTGCCCTGCTGATCGGTCTGGTTTTCACGGCCATCGCTCATTCCAGCAGTATCACTACCGGTCTCGTTGTCGTTCTGGCAAGCAGCGGCATCCTGACGCTGACACAAGGCATTATGATTCTGCTGGGCAGTAACATCGGCACCACGATTACCGCCGCAACCGCCTCATTAAAACTCAGTCTGCACGCTAAAAGAGGTGCAGCAGCTCATTCGCTTTTCAACATTCTTGGCGTTCTTCTAATTTTGCCTTTTATCAGGCCTTTCACACAACTGATCGAATGGATGGGCGGCAATGGAGCTCAGCAGGTGGCCAATGCCCATACAATTTTCAACATAACCACCGCCATCCTGTTCCTGATCCTCCTGAAACCGGTTGAAAAACTAATCAACTGGCTGATCCGCGGCGAAGAAAAAGAAGTACTCATCAGCACTCAGTACCTAAACGAAAAACTGCCTGAAAGCAACCGGCAGGCCCTCAGCCTGATTGAAAAAGAAATCGCTTACAGTCTGCAGACCGTCTATGATTTTTACGAATTGGCCACGCAGGTAGTCGTCAATGGAAAAGAAGTCCGGGCCAGCGCCATTGATAAATACGAAGCCTTAGCGGACCTGCTGGACGAAAGAATCGAAGCCGCCCTGCTGGAGCTTTCCCGCCGACCCCTCTCCGAAAAAGAAGCCAGAAAAATCGTCCTTCTTGTAAGGATTTCCAATCTTACGGAACAACTGGCTGACACGGCCAAGAATCTGGGACGCCTTCTGCATTCCAGAACCATCGCCGCCACATCGCTTTCTCCGGAAGCTCTGGAAAGCATCCAAAAGATCTATTCCCGCCTGCAGGAACCTTTTGCCATTTTAAAAAGGGAATTTCCGAAAAGCCTCCCTGAATTTCCTAAACTATCCCGCCATCTTTCTGCCGTGAGTCCCGCTATAGCCCGCGGCTATTCGCAGCACATTAAACGCCTGCAAAAGCGTCAGGCTATCGGCGGCAGTATTTTTGTAGAATCCTCTTCCCTGCTGGACGATGGTGCCGGAAAGCTCAAAGAAATCATGAAATTATGTCAGCAATATGCTCGACTCCGCTCAGTTTAAATAATGTCACACATGAATCAAACACAGCGTATCAAAGGCATTTTATACGCCCTCATAGCCATTTTTATTTTAATCGCGGTCTATTTTTTACTTCCTACGGAAATCGCGTTTAAACGGGAACTCTTTCCAGCCATTGCCATACTGGGTTTTGCTTTTCTATCACTTGGCAGCATGCTTATTTATCTTGGTCGGAAAGAAAAAGGTAAACTGAACTTCTACCTGATATTAACTGGTACCTCAGCCATTGGGCCTTTCGCCGGCAGCGTGCTTCACAACCTCTTTTATGGCCTGGCGATGACCTTTGAAAGCCTGAAGTACGTTTTTGAATTCTTGCAGGTCAGTTTTTTTCTTATTGCTCTTCTTATCGCTCCGATCTTGTTTATTATCGGCGTCATTGGGTGCATGGTTTCTTTAAAGAAATGAGTATTTTTGTTATAATAAAGTACACCCTTACTAGTTAACTAGCATGATATGTCTAAAAAAATATTTTTTAGCTTCCATCATAAAAGTGATGGCCATAGGGTTGCCCAAGTCAGAAAAAGCAAAACTGTCACCGGATATAAAATGAATCCACTCTTTGAACGATCCAAATGGGAATCCATTAAACGGCACGGGGATCACGCGGTACAGGACTGGATTAATGGCGAACTGCGAGAAACAGACGTAACAGTTGTTTTACTGGGCGAACAAACCGGCAACAAAAAATGGGTCAATTACGAAATTCAGAAAAGCAAAGAAATGGGCAAAGGAATCATCGGTATCGATATCAGCAAAATGAAGGATAAAAATGGATATATCACCGAAATGGGCCCGAGTCCCCTGCCTGCCGGCACACCCATTTATTCATGGACCGAAGACAATGGTGAAGAAAACTTGGACAAATGGATTGAGAAAGCATCAAAGTAATTGACAAAACTCACTGATTAGCTACAATGGCATACCTTTTTTAACGAATGGAGATTATGCCTTCAAGTCCTCCCGGAGCAGAGGCCCGAGTGATCGAAACTGGTAACAAACCCAATCCCGAACAGCTCACCTTGGAAGAAGTGGGATGGATCATCAATAAAATCCGTGAAAAGATAGCTGTTATAAAGGCGGAAGAGGAAAGAAAAAGGAAGGAAAAATCCGACTATGATGACAATGGTGACCCTCGGGAAAAACCAGTTTTTAAACCAACACGTGTAAAATTAAAGCATCCTGAAAACTGGCAGACTCATTTTTCCATACGAGACGGCGTTAAAAATCAATTCGGAGAAAGATTCGACACTTTGGTGGAGCTCCAGCCAACGGCAATTCACGCCATCGCACAGAAGTATCAGAGGGGCAGGCCGATCCATGCCAATCACATACGACCCAGTGTCTGGGAATATTTATACAGTCAGGAATTTGCCCAGGAGATAAGAGGAAGAGCATTACAGTTACTATCAGCAGGACCACCCCCCGAATATATGAAAAACTGGCGATCCGAAAAGGTGAGACCAAAAAGCGCTACCCTTTTTGCGATGGAAGCCATCCGTGAATTCTTTGCTGAGCATGAAATAGGAGCTTTCGAAGATTACATTGATAAAAAGGGATATTTCATTGAATATGCCGCGCAAGAAACAATTGATGATATGCACGCTATTTACAGACAATTAAGAATACAGAAAGGCTATAAAAATCCCGCTTATCTCACGGAAATTTTTACCAAACGCAAAGACAGACAGATAACTCCTGATCTAAGCCAAGTGATGAGCAGGCTGGAATCCTACAGAGCTGATAACCCTGGTGGTTTCAGACCGGCTATCACCCGAACCTGTACCCCCATAACAAGTATCCGACAGGATTTATATGAACGAGTCAGAGATAGTTATCTTGGTTACGAAGGACCAAAAGCAAATTGGACCACACTGGCTCAAATAAAGAAAAAATATGATATTAAAACTTCTGATGCCACTCTGAGAAAAATATTCACCGAATGTCTGGGGGGTGAAGATGAATCTGAGCATATCGAAACCCGTCGAACACCCGGCGGTTTCAGAACAAAATTCTATTCACCGGAGATTGAAGCAAGAATGGCTGAAGAGGCAGAAAGGCGAGGTTTTCTTTACGCCTCCTGAGCCGCAATCTTCTCTTTAACAATCATGGTGTTGATGACCGCACCACGTTCCATTTCGCCGAGTTTCATGGAGATAAACTTGATGGTGTCCTCCAGATCAGGAATCATGCGGTATTCGAGGGCATTTACACGGCGTCTGGTCTTTTCAAGCTCATCGGCCAAAGCCTCCGCTGATTTTTCAATCTCTGCCAGTTCGATCAGTAATGGAAGTACTTCCTGAAAAGACTGCAGCGCCATATCCAGTTCGCCGGAAGTCTGTAAATAACCGTAATTGATCGCCTCCCCTTCTTTTTTCAAGGTAAACTGAGGAATACGAACGGACATCACATTCTTGGTTTTAACGCTCAGTTCCATCAACGCTGTAGAAAAAAGCAGGGCGCCCTCAACAAAATCCTCTTCCATTATGGAATTGGCCCGGATGAAATTCTTAAATGCCTCTCCCAACCTTGCTTCTACCTCCTCACGCATCCGCTTGGCCTCACGAATGATCTCCATAAATTTCTGCATCAGACCGTCCTGCTTGTCTTTTAGCAGTTTATGTCCGCGTTTGGCGCTCTTGATCTTCTTTTTAAGACCAAGCATCGCCATCCTGGTTGGATTTACATTGAGTATCGCCATTACTTAGTTTTCAGATATTTTTCAATATGTTCATCTTTCACACGCTTGAGCTCTTCTCTCGGGAGAATGGTCAGAAGATCCCAGCCAATCGTAAGTGACTTTTCAATATCGCGGTCTTCGTGTTCCCCCTGCCGGATATATTTGTCTTCAAACGCTTCCGCGAATTTCATATAAGCGCGATCAGTCTCATCCAGAGCGGCTTCACCTAAAATCACCGCCAGCTCACGGACATCTTTACCACGAGCGTAAGAAGCATAAAGCTGATTCATCACGCCACTGTGATCGGCACGCGTCTTGCCTTCACCAATACCCTTGTCTTTCAGACGGGATAAGGATGGGAGTACATCTGCCGGCGGATAAATGTTTTTGCGGTGCAGTTCACGACTCATCACAATCTGCCCTTCAGTAATATAACCGGTCAGGTCAGGAATCGGATGGGTGATATCATCTTCCGGCATGGTGAGAATCGGAATCTGCGTGATGGATCCTTTCTTGCCTTTGATACGTCCGGCTCGTTCATAAATGGTGGCCAGATCGGTATAAAGATAACCGGGATACCCGCGGCGTCCGGGCACTTCTTTACGGGCCGCAGACACTTCACGAAGCGCTTCAGCATAGTTAGTCAGGTCGGTTAGCACCACCAGCACGTGCATTTCTTTTTCGTAAGCCAGATATTCAGCCGTGGTCAGCGCCAGACGCGGAATCGCAATACGTTCGACCACCGGATCATCAGCCGTATTTAAGAACAGAACCGCTTTTTCAATAGCACCTGTTTTTTCAAATTCAGATTTAAAGAATTCCGCTTCTTCAAAAGTCACTCCCATGGCGGCAAACACCACAGCAAAGTCACTGCCATCCGTCGTTTTTGCCTGACGGGCAATCTGGGCGGCAATACGATTATGAGGCAGACCGGACCCCGAGAAAACCGGCAGTTTTTGTCCGCGTACCAGAGTGTTCAGACAGTCAATGGTTGAAATGCCGGTCTGAATAAAGTCATTGGGGTAATCACGGGAATAAGGATTGATAGCGGCACCGGAAATATCCAGGCGTTTCTCGGGAATGATTTCAGGATGACCGTCAATCGGCTTACCGGAACCGTCAAACACGCGCCCCAGCATATCCGCTGAAACCCCGAGTTTCATTGTCTCACCAAGAAAACGGGCTTTACTGCCTTCTGTCTTGGCTCCCTGGGGACTGTCAAAAAGCTGAACCAGAGCTCTTCCTTCAGCGGCTTCAAGGACTTTACCGAAACGGGTTTCTTTTTCGCCCGGAACCTGCACTTCTACCAGCTCTTCGTATTTAACGCCTTCAACACCTTCGACCACCAAAAGCGGACCGGCAATCGATGTAATGGATTTATATTCTTTCTGCATGACTTTAAAAGTTTAATGACTTATTAATTATTTAAGTGACCTAATAGATGTCTGGACTTCTTTTTCAAGGGCTTCGAATTCATCCCACTTCCCTTCTCCGATATCTTTGACTTTTACCACCTTCTTAAGAACAGGAAGTTTTTTAAGATTATCGAAGTCAAATTCCTCGTTCTCTACCACTTCAAGTCCGGCATGGTACATGGCCAGAATACATTTCAGCATCCAGTACTGCTTTTTAAGAGAAGTATAGGCATCGACTTCATCAAAGGCATTCTGGAATAAGAAGTCTTCACGAATGGACTTAGCCGTTTCAAGAACCAACCTTTCTTTCGGACTGAGCGCATCCATACCAACCAAGCGAACGATCTCTTCCAGCTTGGATTCTTCCTGCAAAAGGGCTCTGGTGGTATTGCGGACTTCCATGGAATCCTCGGCTACCTCTTTCGTCCAGTAACCGGCAATGTTGTCATCATACAAAGTGTAAGAACTGAGCCAGTTAATGGCCGGGAAATGTCTTCGGCGGGCCAATGTGGCATCGAGTCCCCAGAACACTTTCGTAACGCGCAAAGTATTTTGCGTAACCGGTTCGGAAAGGTCACCCCCCGGAGGAGACACGGCACCGATAACGGTCAGAGATCCTTCACGGCCATCAGACCCCAGACATTTTACAGCTCCGGCTCTTTCATAAAAGCCGGCCGTACGGGACCCCAGGTAAGCAGGATAACCTTCCTCACCCGGCATTTCTTCAAGACGTCCTGACATCTCGCGCATAGCCTCAGCCCAGCGGGACGTGGAATCAGCCATCAGGGCAACAGAATAGCCCATATCGCGGTAATATTCAGCAATAGTGATACCGGTGTACACGGAAGCTTCACGGGCCGCTACCGGCATATTGGATGTGTTGGCAATCAGCACGGTTCGTTTCATAAGTGGCTCCCCCGTATTCGGATCTTTCAGTTCCGGAAATTCCATCAGTACATCCGTCATCTCGTTACCACGTTCTCCGCAGCCTACATAGACGATCACCTGAGCGTCACAGTATTTAGCCACGGTCTGCTGAGTCACCGTTTTACCGGCACCAAAGGGTCCGGGAATACAACCGGCACCTCCTTTCGCCAGCGGAAAAAGAGAATCCAGAATACGGGTACCCGTCACCATTGGCGTGGCAGGCACACGCTTACCGGCATCCTTGCGGGGATTCCGGATCGGCCACTTCTGAAGCATAGTGATCTTGTGTTTATGGCCGTCATCACCATCAATTTCGGCCACGACCTCTTCGACGGTCTTGGAACCGGAATGAATAGCAATTACTTTACCACCCATACCGACAGGAACCATAATTTTGTGATTGATCAGAGTGGTTTCCTGGACTTCTCCTAAAATATCTCCTTCAACCACCTCATCGCCAGTCGAAACAACCGGTTTAAAATCCCATTTCTTTTCACGGTCGATTCCGGGAACGCTGATACCGCGGGCAATAAAAGCGGATTTACTTTCCTTTTCGATAAGCGCCAGAGGTCTCTGGATACCGTCGTAAATGCCCTCCAGAAGACCGGGGCCCAGTTCGACCGAAAGCGTCTGACCAGTCAGGAAGACCGGTTCACCCGGACCGATACCGGCCGTTTCTTCGTATACCTGGATGGAAGCCTCATCGCCATTGAGCTCGATCACTTCGCCAACCAGACGCTGTTCGGAAACGTTTACCACTTCGTACATCTTGGCGTTCTTCATGCCATTGGCCACTATGAGACAGCCAGCGACCTTAATAATGGTTCCTTGTTCTTGAGTCATGATTCTAGTATTTAAATTAAGTTTTAATTGAATGATATGCTTAGTTAAGTATGTCCATACCCACTGCCTTTTCGACAATGGTTTTGAGCTTTTTAAGGCCGTAACCGGACGAGCCCAAATGGGAAGGCAGCGGAATAATGGCCGGAAGCGGATCGGCCGTCAGCTTTTTGTAATCGTCATCCGTAACGGCTGACATCAGATCTTCCATAATAAAAATAATGGCATATTTATTGTGAGATTCCCCTTTGGTTTCCGCACGTTCTTTTTTCAGATCATAGAGTGTTGCTACTGCCGCCTCAGGTTCACTCACATAAAAAGGTTCAAGACCAAGGGCTTTAAAACCGAGAATTGTTTCACGCGTGCCGACAATGGAGATTTTATAATTCATAAATGTTTATAAAACTAACATATGCTCAGAAATAACTTCGTTCGAAAGGCCGTTCAACTTTCCGACCAGAATGGCCCGAAGAATCAGCATGTGGTTTTCAAAACGCCAGAAGAAACTGAAGACCGGTTCCGGTCCAAAGCTGATGGTATTACTTCTGGCCATAAATTCCTGCTGCAATTTGAAGGCATGTTTTTCAGCAACGATAAGCGTTTTTTCTTCCATAAACTTTTCAAGGGCAACGGAAAGGTCATCACTCCCAATGGGTCTTTCAAGAGCCTGGCGAAGTTCCTCATAACCTCGTTCAAATGCATTCAGATAAAGATCCATTTTTACAAAGCCGCCCGGAAGCAACAGTTTCTCAAGTACGGACCGGTCTTTTTTAAGTTCCGTCACACGAATAAAGGCACGTAAATTCGAAAAATCGATGAGACGCTTAAGATACATCTCAATCATGGAACTGCCCAATTGATCAGAAATAGCTTTCAGTGTTTCGAGATAATGCTGATCAATCACCGTATTGATGATCTGAGGATTGGCGTCCTTCTCATAAAGTTCTTTAATAAAATTGATTTTTTTATCGAGCTCTTTCGTCAGGGGAATCTTTTTATCTTCCAGAACAAACCCCTGCCAGGCTTCCGGGCCAATCGTTCCCAAACCGGACAAGGCATGATTCACTTCTTCGTAACCCTGACCAGTCACTTTAGCCTTCAGCGCTACTTTTAAATTATGGAAGTCATATTTATGCCAAAGGAATTTTAGAGCCTCAGGGTATGGAGCCATTTGAATGAGCAGCTCTTTCATACTAAGAAGCGCTCCTGATAAAACTTTAGAAAAATCCTGTACCTCATAATCGCCCAGACTGTCCGTTACCAACGGCAAATCATTCAGTGCCCGAAATACTTCCGAAGCCCCGGGTGCATCGATCAGGCGTTCCAGCATACCCGCATTCAGCATCTTTGTTTCAAGCGCTCTCAAGCGTCCGACGATGTAAGCATATTGGCTGTTATCGTACATATTAATCAAAAAGAATTTTGGCAATAAAAAGTTCAGTGTTCGGTCTGATCTGGCTTTTTATAAGATAATTAAAAGAAAGGTTGATTTCCTGTTTCCCATCGGAAACAACAAATCCCCCGTCAATATCCGAGGATTCATTTTTTACAGAATAATCAACACCGGCTTTTTTGATGGCCTCCTCAAGGTCTTTCCTGTGTCCGGTAGCAACCGTCAGGTGTCCCTTAGGCATAAACTGACTGGCGGACTTAAGCATAGAAACAAGCAATCTGGAAAGCTCACTGCCTTTCAAACCGGAAAGTGTTTTACCTGCCTCAGTATAAACGTCATCAATAACCTGACGCTTCTCAGCAAGAAGTTTATTGCGGCCTTCCATCTTGGCAAGAACCGCTGCTTTTTCGCGAACCGATTCACTTTTAGCCTGAACTTTTTCAGCGATCTCCCTTTTCTTCTCTTCCGCTTTCACTTTTGCCTCTGCCTTGATCTTCGCGATCTCATCATCAGCCACCTGTTTCATAAAAGCTGCTTTCTTACCAGCCTCGTCATTAATTTTTTGGAGAATATCACTTAAAGCCATTCTTATATTTAATTAAAAATTGAAAATTGAAAAATGAAAAATTCTTTTAAGCACCGGCAATGGTTGGAATGGCGAATACAATCAAAGCACTGACCAGAAATCCGAGTACCGCATAAGTTTCTACCATCGCGGAAAGTACCATCGCTTTACCCATATCTGCCGGGTTCTTAGCAATGGTCCCCATACCCGCAGCAGAAACGCGGCCCTGATGGATACCGGAGAAATAACCAGCCAGTCCTACAGGAACACCTGCAAAACCGACAAGAGCTCCCTGAGCAACTGTCAGACTGAGAGGTTCACCCCCTAGCACGCCCGTGAACATGAGGATTAGGAAGGCGACCAGAAACCCGTAAATACCTTGCGTAGCCGGCAGGGCTTCAAGAATCAGAACCTTACCGAAAAGCTCAGGTTTTTCAGCGGTGACACCGGCACCAGCCTGACCAGCCGTACCGACACCGATAGAGGAACCGGCACCGGCAAAGGCGACGGCAAAGGCAGCTCCTGCAATAGCGAGAGCAAGTCCCCAGAAACTTGGATTAGAAATGATTACTTCTTCCATAATGAATAATATTAAAGGGTTAAATTTTTTATAAATTAAATTAAGACGGTTCGCTCACACGAATGAACCTGGATTCCTTCCGGAAAGGGCGAAAGGCTTTTCCTCCTCCTTCCAGAAATTTGGTAAAGAACTCAACAAACTGAAGACGGCCGGAATGAATAAAAGCACCCAGCGCATTGATCCCCATATTGAAAGCATGACCGAAAATTAAAACAATGATGGCCAGAATAATACCAACGTAAGGCACTCCATTCACCATACCGGCAATCGTATTGACCGCCAGACCAATAATACTGGTAGCCAGACCGAGTGCCAGAAGACGGGAATAAGAGAGGATATCAGAAAGGTAACCCACCAAACCGTAAAGCCCCAGAATACCGGAAAGAAGTTTCATAATCGGATTTTTTTTATCTCTCCCCTGAGTCAGTACGATACCGGCGATCGCAATATACAAAAGATATTTCAGTGGCAAAGCCAAAACGGCAGGAAGCAAACCGGCCGTCAGCATGATTTGAAGCGCGATGACCGAAAGGATGAACACCCATGGAAAATTATCGATCAGAGCGTCTTTTTTACTGACCGTCTTATACTTGTGGAGAAAATTGATTATGACCCCGAAGAGCACCTGAATATAACCGAGGACTAAAGACAGAATAAGAACACCCATCGGATTGGTGATCGCCGAAATCTTCTGACCAATGAACATCTTTTCTCCGGAAGCCGCCGTATAAGTCAGCCACTCCGGCACCTGATCGACCTCCAGACTGGCCCAGCCGCCAAAAAGGGTTCCGGCAAAGAAAGTAACAATCCCGGCATACATAAGCAGGCGAATGAACCCCTGAGACTGTTTTGGTATTTTAAGGAACCTGAGCACGCTGAACATAATCGCAAACATCAGCAAACCATAAATAGCATCCGTCAGTGCCAGTCCGAAGAACACAATAAAGAAAACAGCCAGATAAGGCGTGGGATCCATTTCATTAGGAAGCGGGAGACCATAAATACCCGTAACCGATTCAAATGGCTTGAGAAAAGGTTTATTTACCAAAAGAACAGGAGCTTCCTCCCCTTCTTCCGGTCTAAGCTCAAAAAGTTCGAAATTCGGATTCACCTGATGCAAATCTCGTTTAAGATTTTCAAGTCCGCTTTTGGGCACCCAACCGGTAATTAAAAGAGCGCTTTCTGTGGCAAGGAATTTCCGGTGAGATTCTTTTTTAATCAGCTCCCAGTTCAGCGCATCGTACAAAACCCGCAGATTCTTTAAGTGATGTGTTTCTTTCCTGGCAGATGCTTCAACTTCGGCAAGTTTGGTGCCGATCTCGTGAAAACGACGATCAATGACTTGCAGTTCCTCTTTAGGATTTCCCTTAAGAACAGGAAGTTCAATTATTTCGCCCTTATGTGTCAGAATCAAACCTTCAATGTCCGAGATTATGGATTGCTCGCAAACTACCTGAAAATAAACCGTCGTCTCGACCATATTGTCCATTTCAATCACAACCAGTTTGGAATGTTTTGTGATTTCACTTTCTAAAGCTTCCCATTCCTTAAGCGATGCCATCGCAAAAATACTGCGGGCCGTTTTGGTGACGCGGGGCTCACTCAAAGAAGCCGTATGATGTACCCAGGGACGGAGGCGTGACTGAAGCTCTTTTAATGTCTTCTTTTCATTATTCAGATCAACGATAGCTTCCTCCAGTTTTTTGCAGCTTTCGACCACAGGTTTCCACTTAAAATCTGTCTTCACCGTCTTTACTTCTTCCTTCCGGATCTTGACACTGTCTCCATCAACCATCGCCTGAACCCCCTTCTTCCTGACCTCATATCCGGATAAAAAGTGGATCGCAAATTCAAGCTCTGCCACCTTGTAATGGAGTTTATGCAGATCGTCAGAAAGCTCCGCAGGAGTAAGGCCTTCTTCCGGCCTGGCATCCGTCAGGTGAAGGACACCCTTTTCCTGAAGAAAAGAAAGGATTTCATCCTTTTCTGTTTTACTTACAAGCAAACCGATCTTTTGCATTGGCACGACTGCCATATATATAGGAGGGTCAGTTGATTATTTATTCGAACATGGCCATAAAAGCCTCCATCACCTTCGCTTTGCCGGTCGGAATCTTGGTCTTTCCGGCTTCGATGATGTCGCGTCTCGCATTGTTAGCATCCGTTAAAATTCGCCCGTATTCGGCTTTAGCTTCTTCTTTTGCCTGCCGGATAACAACCGTCGCTTTATCGCGTTCTTCTTCTTCCGCCTTCCGGATGATTAATTCAGCCTCATCGGAAGCTTCCTGAAATCTCCTCTCATTCTCTTCTTCCACCTCTTTCAGCATCTTTGCGGCACTGGCTTCTTCCTGTTGAATTTGGCTTATAAAAGTCGTTTGATCAGGCATACATAGGAAGTTATTCATTAAAAAATGAGCCTAAAAATCTAAGCATGCCACCATACAAAAGTCAAGACTCCTTGAGAATGACACATATTTAAAAAGTGTTATAATAAAATATTAATAACACTTGACCATTAATTACCAAAATTGATACCAAGGCCGGCTATTACTGTTTGCCTGTTTTCGCCGATTCAGCTCTTCACGGGCAATTCTGGCTGTGGTTGCTGCAAAAGGATCTCTATTGGCCTCCGGACTGGTAGCCAGCTTCTGAAGAATATTATCCGGTTCTTTGGCCAGCCTGCTACGAATGATCTTTTCATCTATTTTTTCATCAGCAGGAACTACTTCTCCAACCCCGGAAGGTGTAGGTGTTGGGGTGGAAGCGGAACCTGACTCAGTCTTCTTGACCGTTTGAGAGGCAGCGGCCTCAGCACGCCGCGAAGCAGCCGTCAAAAGATTCCTGCTCGCCTGTTTCGCTGCGTCACTTCCCTGAACCTCAGGAGTTGGCTCATCTTTTTCATTCGAATAAATGACGACTTCCTGTACTTCGATGACATTTGGCTTTTTTGGAGGCATGCTTTAATTTATGGTGAATCATATTATTATACAATATTTATTAATTAAAAGCAAGTATTAAGCCTTGTCCTTTTTTGATATACTCACACATTATCAGTATTAATGCCTTATGGAAGCCCGCGAACTTCGCCAAAAATATCTGGATTTCTTTAAAGAAAAGGGTCATGCCGTTTTACCTTCCGCACCGCTTTTGCCCGAAAACGACCCCACCGTACTCTTCACAACCGCAGGCATGCATCCTCTGGTTCCCTATCTGATGGGTGAAAAACATCCGGATGGCACCAGATTAACCAGCTTTCAGAAATGCATCCGAACCGGCGATATTGATGAAGTCGGTGATGACACCCATCTCACTTTTTTTGAAATGCTCGGCAACTGGAGCCTGGGCGATTATTTCAAGGAAGACGCCATTAAATTCAGCTTCGAATTTCTGACCAGTAAAAAGTGGCTGGGAATTCCGAAAGAAAAGCTTTCCATCAGTGTGTTTAAGGGCGATGATGACGCCCCGCCCGATCACCAGGCCACCGACATATGGAAGTCGCTCGGAATTCCTGAGCACCGCATTGTTTACCTGCCAAAATCAGATAACTGGTGGGGTCCGGCCGGCCAGACCGGCCCCTGCGGACCGGACACAGAGATGTTTTTCTGGGTGGGCAAAGGCAAACCCGGTAAAGAAAGTAATCCGGAAACGGACGAAACGAACTGGGTGGAAATCTGGAACGACGTATTCATGCAGTACGACAAGCAAGCTGACGGCACATTCAAGCCCCTGAAACAAAAGAACGTCGACACCGGCATGGGTCTGGAACGCACCGCCGCCATTCTGCAGGGCAAAAAAACGGTTTACGACACAGAACTTTTTGAGCCCATCCTGAAAAAAATCGCCACTTTATCCAAGTTCAGTTATAAAGAAAAAACTACATCTTACCGCATCATCGCCGATCATTTACGGGCCGCCACCATGATGGCCGGTGACGGAGTAAAGCCCAGCAATTTAGACCAGGGCTATGTGATGCGACGTTTGATCCGCCGGGCCATCCGGCACGGCAAATTGATTGGCATAGAACAAAGTTTCACTCATATCATCGCCAAAAAGATCATTCATATCATGAGTGATATCTACCCGGAACTAAGGCACGAAGAGGCCATCCTGATCACAATGAAAGAGGAAGAAGAGCAGTTCCAGAAAACCATCAATCAAGGACTCCGGGAATTTGAAAAATTGCTCAAAGGTTTTGAAATCGCTTTCGAAAAAACAGGTAAAAAGATTTCTGAAATTTCTGGTAAACAGGCCTTCAGGCTATACGATACCTACGGATTCCCTATTGAAATGACCGAAGAACTGGGCAATGAACATGGCCTGTCCACCGATCACAAGGGATTTGATGAAGCCTTTAAAGCACATCAGGAACTGAGCCGTGCTGATAAAGGAACCTTTAAGGGGGGCTTACAGGACCATTCCTGGGAAACCACGCGTCTACATACCGCTACGCACCTTTTACATTCAGCGCTGATGAAAGTGCTGGGAGACCATGCCAAACAACGCGGTTCCAATATCACCGCCCAGCGCCTGCGTTTCGATTTCTCTCACCCTGATAAGATGACTGATGAACAAATTGCCGCCGTGGAAAAATACGTGAATGATGCCATCGCTTCAGACCAGCCTGTCACCATGAAAGTTCTGCCTTTGGAGGAAGCTAAAAAAAGCGGCGCCATCGGCCTTTTTGAACAGAAATACGGCGATCAGGTGAAGGTTTACGATATGGGTCCCTGGTCCAAGGAGACCTGCGGCGGCCCTCATGTGGAGCACCTGGGCCAGCTTTCTCATTTTAAAATCACCAAAGAACAGTCAATCGGTGCCGGCCTTCGGAGGATCAAAGCCGTACTGACCGATTAAAACTTAATTTTCAAATCCAAAGATGATATTTGACACATTATTATTTTTATTGTATAATAAAACTATATTCCAAGGACAAAATCAAAAAAATACATGTCAAAAGAACTATTCTCACCAAGAAACAATCACGAGAATGCGCAGTCCGGAACCTATCGTATTAAAAGAGACAGGGTCCAGTTTCATGAACTTTTCAGCACCCATTCCAAGGAGGCAGTTTTTAATTCAGGATATAGTCTTCAGGGTAATGAAATAACTGACGCAGAAACCCGCATTAGAGGGCTGGGCCGGGAAAATAACGAAAGAGAAAGGCGAACATCCGAAATTGTGCCAACCAGAAACAGAAGGGAAGAAAGGGATACCATTCCGGACATAATGCAGGCAAGACGGCGTATTCTAAAACGGTTCCGTGGTGCTGCTTAAACCATTTTCTTGACTCTGGTTTTTAAATATAGTATAATTTACTTAAGAGCAAAAATAAAATTATGTCAAAAGAACATTTTTTAAAACCAGAATCTGAAAGGCAAACCTCAGAAATACAAAGAGCTCGCAGCAGCAGAGGCAGAGTGAAAGGTGTGATCGGAAATGAATCCCCACAAAGCGGGCTGGCAGAAGCCAGTGAAGCTTTTCGCAATGTAAGTGCTATTCTGGAAAAAGCAAATAACCGGAAAGAAGTCGATCTCGAAGCACGAAGAGCTGATATCAGGAGACGATTTCGGAACAGAATAGCGGGCTAAATCATTGATTTTTCGGACATTTTTTGTTATAATAATAAGAAATATAAAAAATGTTCGATTTTTTCGTATCCAAAGCAATGGCCCAGGGGATCAGCGGAACCGTCAGTACGGCCGCCCAAACAAGCAAAGATATCGCGGTTGGAGGCGCACAAACCGGAATTCAAACGCTTATCACTTTTTTCATAAGCAATATCGGTAACTGGATTGCCGGTTTTGTTATCGTCGTAATCTCATGGATACTAGGAGGTATGGCCGCAGCAGCGACCAAAAAAGCCATTCTGAAAAATCGTGACGACGTACAGGAAAGTGCCCTCATCCTGGTGGAACGAATGACGAAAATCCTGGTTCTGACCGTCGGTGTCACAATTGCCTTCGCCATCAATGGCCTCAATTTCACGGCTGTTATCGGTGCACTCTCTTTAGGGATAGGTTTTGCTCTCAAAGATATTATCGGAAACTTTATTTCAGGCGTCATCATGCTGGCCCAGAATCGCATCCGTATCGGCGATTTCATCAACGTGAACGGTATTCTGGGAACCATTGTCAGTATCGACACCCGCGCCACCATTCTGCAGGCCATCGACGGAACAGAAGTGGTGATCCCCAACCAAACCATGCTGGGACAAACCTTAATCAGCTACACAACGAACCCTTTCCGAAGAATCGATCTTGGCGTAGGAGTGGATTATAAAACCAATCTGCCCATGGTCACCAGTCTGATTAAGGCCATCATCGACAAAGACAAAGACATTGTGGTAAAGCCCGAACCGCTGATTCTGGTGGACGAATTCGGAGACAGTTCCATCAACATCATGATCCGTTTCTGGGTGGAATCCTCCGCTAACTGGCAGAAAATCAGATCGAATCTGGCCAACCGTATTAAAAAGGCCTTTGATGAGGTCGGCGTTAATATTCCGTTCCCGATAACAACACTGAAACTGGATGAAGATGACCGCGCTTTCCTCAAAACCATGGACAGCATGAAAAAAGGAATCGTCCCGGAAAAAGCGAAAGTGCCGAGCAATGAGCAGATTGTCACCGCTGCCGGTAACACGGAAAAAGCTGTGCAGATCCCTTATAGTGTATTTCAGGATCATGAAAAAACGGGGCAAGTCGTCACCCCTGAAGCAATGAAACCGGCTGCCGCACACCCATCGGTTGCTCACAAAATCGATCCCGCTCCCGGCCATGATCAGCACCCCAGAGCCACCGCCCCAACGACCTCCACAACACTCGCCGAAACGCTGAAAGAACCTGAAAATCCAACTAAGCCGGCCCCCAATACCGAAGTGGGTGCTCCAACACAGTCAACTATCATACCTCCTCCGTCACATCTTTAGTCCAGGTAAACTCACCTTCATCTGTGCCCGAATCTAAAGCGAACGTCTCTTTTTTGAATCTAAGTACTCTTTTTGCCTGCTCTCTTGCCTGCTGAATGACACCATTAAAGTAGGCTGATTTTTCTGTGACCGCTCCCGTACCAATATCAACCGTGTAAAACCAAGGATATTCCCGAAAAAGGATCTCCTCTTTTTCATCAGGATAAAGATCGATAGAAAGATTACTGCCCTCATGATGCACAACAAAAATAACTTTTCCGCGATGCACCTGCAACATGGGCATTTTGGCGATCAGCTGATCCGTGTCTGATCTCAAATGAGCTAATGCTTCCATCACCTCCTTCACATTTCGCGGACCGGATATCAGTACCATCGTTTCTTTTTTTTCTCCACTGAAAGCCATACAAATAAATTAAGCAGCAACCCGATAAACCTCCTCAAGCGTCGTGATGCCCTTGAGTACTTTTAAAATACCATCTTCTTGTAAAGTGAGCATTTTAAGATTCTCATTAATATACGCATGGATCTCAGACATTGGTTTACCCTCCAGAATCAGATCCCGAAGCTTCTGGTTAAAACGAAGCACTTCCGTAATAGCTATCTGCCCTTTATAACCCAACTGACCACATTTATCACAGCCTTTGGCGTGCTTTAGGGTCGTAGGAATGACAGCCATTTCAATTCCCTTCTTTTTGGCAGAAGTAATAGCCGCTTCAATTTGCGTCTTCTCCGTTTCAGAAACAGGTTTCTCTTCTGCACAGTCACACAGCCGGCGCACTAACCGCTGGGCAATGATTAAATCAAGCGCTGGTGCCAGAATAAAGTTCTTCACCCCCATATTCACCAAACGTGAAATGGATTCAAGAGCACTGTTCGTGTGCAGGGTACTGATAACCAGATGCCCCGTCAGCGAGGCCTGAGCGGCCGTCTCAGCCGTTTCCAGGTCCCGGATCTCCCCCACCATGATAATATTGGGATCCTGCCTTAAAATCGCACGTAAACCGGTCGCAAAATTATAATCCACATCATGATTCACCTGACTCTGGGTAATGCCCGCCAGATCATACTCAATGGGATCTTCCAGTGTAATCACCTTCTTGGCTTTGGTATCAATAGACTGAAGCATAGAATACATGGTCGTCGTCTTACCGCTACCCGTAGGACCGGTCACTAAAATCATACCGTGCGGAAGTCTGAGACTTTCCAGCACATTTTTAAGCGCCTCACCCTCATAACCAAGCTTCTCGAATTCTTCGAAGGTTTTCTGAGAATCCAAAAGACGCATCACAATAGTTTCCCCATAGTGACTGGGCATAATGGAAACACGGACATTGATTTTTCTTTCATTGATCAGAAAAAAATACTGCCCATCCTGAGGCACATTAGTAATATTCAGTTTCAGGTGGGTCAGATACTTGATCTGCTTGATAAGACCCTCGTAAGTTTCTTTTTTAAGCGTAAAGACCTGCCTGAGTACGCCGTCGATTCTGAAACGAACCAGCACGTCTTTTTCCTGAGGCTGAAAATGGATATCCGAAGAGCGTGTTTTATAGGCGCCCACGGCAATAGCATTGAGGGCCTGATCGGAAGCAAACTTTTCAATATCGTCATGAAGCTTTTCCAGACTTTCAAGTTCAGTTACCGCACTACCCACTTCTTCTTCGACTACAACGTTTTCGATCGTCTCCCCATGCACTTCTTTTTGTTCCTCAAAGTAAATTTTCTGAGCATTCTGAAGGGATTCAGAGGAGCAGATAATCACGCTGACTTCATAACCTTTGAGTTTCAGTTCCGTAATAAGAGCCTTGGTGGCCGGCAGATCAGGATTCAAAACCGCCAATCGTACCTTATTACCCGATTTAAAGAAAGCTGCCGCCTTCGCCTGCAGTGATTTCCCCTGCGGAATAAAATCCTTCAGGTCCCTATTGACTGAGAAATGAAGCAAATTGACATAAGGGTAACCCATACGCTTAGCCTTTTCCTGAATATCCTTCTCTTTAGCCTCCTGTTTGAGTCCGGCAATCTGCTGCTGTGCCTTTGATGTGAAGTCAGATTGACTGTCTGGCATAAAGATAGAGTTTATCTTTATATTATACCAAAAAACCCCCTACCAATCAAGGTCAGGGGGTTCTCCAAAATTCTAAATAACATTATTTTTTCAGACTCTTACGCATAAAAGCAGGAATTTCCAAATCATCTTCTGCCTTTGGCTTGACCGCAGCCATGCCGGCCGCCTGCTGAGCCTGACCCACCGTTCGCATCTTCATGGATGAAGTAGGTGCATTGCCCAGCCGCTGAATGGTTCCGCTGGCCGTCATATTCTGCTGTCTCTGCTGCTCTTCGGCACTGAAACCGGTGGCAATCACCGTACACTTGATCTCTCCGGTGTAATTTTCGTTGATCACGGTACCGAAAATGATATTGGCATCCGCATCAGCCGCCTCCGTGATGATCTTAGCCGCTTCATCTACTTCAAACATACTAAGATCATTACCGCCTGTAATGTTGAACAGAATGCCTTTAGCACCAGCAATAGACTGCTCCAGAAGCGGGCTTTCAATAGCGGCACGGGCGGCATCCACCGCACGATTCTCACCGGAGCCGTAACCGATACCCATCAAGGCACTTCCGGCACCCGCCATAATGGTACGGACGTCCGCAAAGTCCACGTTGATCATACCGTGCGTAGTGATCAGATCAGCGATTCCCTGAATAGCCTGACGAAGCACATCATCCACCACAATAAACGCATCAGTCAGAG
>JAFGTE010000023.1 GCA_016934215.1 Candidatus Peregrinibacteria bacterium
AGCGAGCAAATAAACAGCTGGAAAGATGCCTTTGTGAAAAAACACGGAGATATCAATCTGGCTGTTTTAGATGCGGAAGAGATGCCACTGAATGAAATTATGGCAGCGGTAAACGCGGTTCCTTTTTTGGGAGAAAAAAGATTGATTTTCATTCATGGCCTTCCTGATAAACCAAGCGTCAAAAAAACTGATGAGCCGACTAAAAAGGATGAAAAGCGCGATGAGGAACTCAGGAAACTGGAAGCCGATCTGGATGAGGTTCCGGAATCCTCTGTAGTGGTTTTTGTGCAAAGCAATCCAGATAAGCGCAAATCTTTTTATAAAAAGTTGAGTACCAAGGCAGAAGTGAAGGAATTTGAACCGCTGGGCGGGCAGGCACTGACGACCTGGATTCAGACGCGGGTCCGGGAGAAAGGAGCTCGCATCGATCAATCGTCTGCAGAATACCTGGTGACGCTGACAGGGCAGGATTTATGGCGGCTGGCCCAGGAAATCGATAAAATGACTGCGCATAGCCCAGGAGAGAGTATTAGTAAGCCGATTATCGATAAACTGGTCGTTCCCACGCTCGAAGCAAATGTCTTTCATTTGACTGACGCCTTAGGCATTAAAGATCACCGCAGAGCCATCCAGCATTTGCATCGTAGTCTGGCAGCCGGCGAGAATCTTCGTCAGGTTTTTTATATGATTGTGCGACAGTTTCGTTTGTTACTGCAGAGCAGTGGTTATAAAAGTGTGAATCCCAATGCCAATCCCACCGCTTTTGCGGCCGCCCTTAAGCTCCATCCTTTTGTAGCCAGAAATACCATGGCTCAGCTGAAAAACTTTAGTGAGCGTGAATTAAAAGGGGCATATGAAAGACTGCTTGAAATTGATTTGGATTTAAAAACCAGTCGTATCCGGGTGACGACAGATAATCAAGATGAATTAGCCCTCGCTATTGAGCGCTTTATTGTGCGATTCTGTTCTTAGGAGGCTAAGAAACCGACAATACTATTTTTTAGCTAAATGAGCGTAAGCTACCATGAGGCCGGAAATACCGACCAACAGATAGACGATATTTTCAATGGCTGGCCAGCTTCCCAGAAGCAAAGTGACCAAATTAAGATCGTTTCCTAAAAATCCGCCAAGGCCAACAAGACCCCAGTTGATGGCTCCGATTACGGCTAAAGCAAGGGCGACGCTTTTTAATTCTTTCATATTGTTTATTTTAGTTTATAAACTGTGTAGATTATATAGTGGATTAAATGTTTTAACAAATGAAAATTTACGGGAAAAAAGCAGAAGCTCTTTTTGATCAATGGACACTTGGTCATGTCTTCTTTTTCTATCTGGTGACCAAGTTATTTTTGGTGGATATGATGTTTGAGAGGGCAATTTTGATTTTAATTGGTCTTGGTTATATCTGGGAGTTTATTGAGCGAATTTTGGAGAACTGGGATCATAGTAAACGCTTCTTTAAAGAAAAAGAGGGCTGGCTCAATCGCTATATTGGGGACATTCTGGCAGATATGGCTGGTTTTTTACTGGCCTGGTTTGTCTGAGTTTCTTGTTCCAGGCACGACTTCTTCAAGCAGTTCACCTGCCTCTTTCTTGTTGTCGCCATATTTCCTGAGATGGCGCTGATGAACTTTTACGTAGGCAAAGGCTACTTCTTTGCTGCGTCTGCTTCCTGTTTCACTGTTTCTGATAGCTTCTTCCAGATTATTTAAGAATTCGGTTTTTATCCTAAAATCACTGTTTTCATAGTCGCTTATTTCAACCACTGTTTTTTCTCTGGCTTCTTTTAATGCTTCGCATAAAATGGGCGGCCCGCTGGCGCAGATTTGAGCCATGTATTTATCAAGACCGGGATTTTCAGCCAGACCGTATTTCTTTTTAGGGATGTTATCCATGCTGGACCTTGCCTTGCTCACCGGATTGTTTGAGGCACTGGCAGCGATTACGTCATCAACTTCTTTTTTTCCATAATAAAGTCCGGCTGCAGTGCCGCCGCCAACTGCAAACATTCCCAATGCCACTAAAACAAATAGTCTTACATCGTGCGTGGTCCATTTTTTTTGGGCTTCCAGGTTTGGAGGTGCTTCGACTGAAGCAGGCTCCACGGACAGCTCTGCTTCGGGAGCTATCAGAGGCTCAGGTCTGCTTGGCTCAGCGTCTTCCAGGAGTTCTAAGGGATGGAAATCATCCGGTAATTGGGCATCCGCTTCTGCCTGCACAGTTGGAACAAATTGTCCTGTTGAAAATAAAGGCTGACTGCCCTTACCGGTTTTCGGAGTCTTAAAACCGGCAAATAATCTGGAGATGCTAAAAGGTTTTGCAGGAACGACCGGCTGCCCCTGTTTTGTGGGTAGTTCATTTTTAACATCCGGCGGAAGTTGATCAAAATTAAATTCTGCGGTTTTTCTGTCTTCTGCTGAATTATCTGCCGTTTCTACAACACCGCTTTGCTGCATGGTGGGGGTTTCACTTGGGTAGGCAGGTAAGGGTTGGATGGGCGTCTCCCGATCAGCTCCTGCTAGAGCGCTTAAGGCGTTTTCCATGATTGCTCTGTATTCCTGAAATACCCCTTTTTCTTTAGCAACTGTTTCTAAAGCTTTCAGTACGGGTATATGTTTGATTTTAAAATGGTTTGCCGCCTCCTCACCTTGTGCTGCTGCTTCGATGGCCATATTAGAAAACCAGGCGAGACATTGTTCGAGCATTTCGAGAACTTCCGTTTTGCTGAAGCTTTCTGAAGAAAGCCTGCCCAGGGCGTCAGTAACGATCCTGAGGGGATCAAGAGAACTACGCTGTGATCTTGGTGCCGTTTCGCTGCTGACAGCGCCAGAATCGGGTCCGGTTCCTGTTTCGGGGGCTTTTTTCATTAGGAAAAGAATCTACTTAAAATCAAAGTATATATTAAGGTATATTTATACAAAAAGTCAAGTTTTTTTGAATTTCAGAAAAAACTCAGAATAACGGTTCCCATCAGAATCAAGTAGACCGCGAAGGCGTGCATAGTGTGTTTCTGGAGGTATTTGAGCAGCAGGTATATAGCCAGAAAGCTGGTAACAAAAGAAGTGAGCGTGCCCAGCACAATATATTGAGTGTGTGGCAATGGGGGGCCGCTTTGAAGTGATATTAATGCGTATACATTAGCCGCCAGAATAGCGATTCCTCCCAGCATGAAACTAAAACGTGCCGCGACTTCACGTTTTAAACCAAGACCGGCTCCTGTCGCAATTGTTATTCCTGCCCGGGAGATGCCTGGAATCAAGGCCAGTGCCTGCGCCATGCCGATCCATATACTTTTTTTAAGTCCCACTGATTCTGTATGGCTCTTTTTACCTTTCCAGGCGGCGTAAAAATAGAAAAGACCGATCAGAATGAAAAAGATAGCGACGGAATTCAGTGTGCGCATATTATCAGAAATGTAGCTGCCAAAAATGAGTCCGACAATGATGGCAGGAATGGTTCCGATAATCAATTTGAAGGCCATGCTTTGTATGTTCAGGTGGAAATTTCTGATCATCAGCCAGAGTTCTTTAAACACACAAAACCAGTCCTTCCAGAAGTAAATCAAAATTGCAGCCAGTGAACCGCCGTGCAAGAAGATGTCAAAAGTAATGAGCTCGCTGGCCGGAATCGGCACTTTTAAGAAATGTTCCATCAGAACCAGATGACCTGAACTGGAAATAGGCAAAAATTCGGTAATGCCCTGGAGCCCTCCCAGAACAAGTGCACTGGTGTCAGCGGCCATGTCGAATTTCATTTCAAAAAGCTTAGCTCCTGCATAGGCGGTGAGCATATAACGGGGCATGCGACCAATAAATGCACCCAGCATAAAACGCCCGAAAGGCATTTCAAAAATTCCGGCAGTCCAGGTGACGACTTTAAATGGAATTGGAGTAAGTCCTGCCAGAATTACCCCCCAAATACCCCATTTTCTGATATAAGTTTCACCTTTAGCTACTTTGTTTTTGCCGACCAGCCACTCCAGAGCGGGATGGCCAAGCCATTTGCCCAGAGTGTAACCAATTGCAGCACCCAGCATCGTCGCTACGAATACCAGCATCATCAGCGTGTTATAGGTAAGCCCATGATCGATGGCAAATCCCAAAAAAACGTCCACGGGAACCGGGAAAATAAACTGTTCCATAGCGGTTAGAAGGAACATTCCCAGATAGCCGTACTGCTGAATGACCGACTCGACAAGGACCATCAGAGTTTCCATCAGGATTTTAGAGTTATAGTTTAGTAATCAGCACTTCCTCGATCTTCTTTTTACTCATCGTTTTTACCTGAAACTCTACTTTGCCATATACAATCTTTTCACCCAAATGGGGAAAGCCCTGAAGTTTTTCCAAAATCAACAGGCTGATGGTTTGATGTTCCGGGTAACTCAGTTCGATGCCAAGGGCTTCATTGATTTCTTCAATCGTTGCTTCGCCCGTGGCCAGCCATTCATTTTTACCGATAGGAGTCACCCGGTTTTTTTCCTGATCGCTTTCGTCGACAATGTCACCTACAATTTCTTCCAAAATATCTTCCAGAGTTACCAGGCCTACCGTATGACCCCGTTCATCCACCACAATCGCAATATGCTGGCGGCGTTTCTGGAATTCCCGGAACAGCTTAGCGATGGCTTTTGTTTTAGGCACGACAATCGGGGAGAGGAAATGGAAGTCGGAGAGTTTTTCGATGGGTTTTTCAGTGTTCGTGATCTTAAGAATATCATGTACGGTGAGGATTCCCAGGATATTATCCAAATTCCCTTTATATATGGGGATTCTGGAGTGGGAATGAGTAGTGAAGAACTGACGGGCATCTGTAACAGAACTATCAATATTCAGACATTCGATGTCGGAGCGGGAGGTCATGATTTCTTCCACTCTGGTGTCAGTGAATTCCAGCACATTTTCGATCATTTCCTGTTCGTGTTCTTCGATGACGCCTTCTTTGGTTCCGATATCGACCATGGTCAGGAATTCTTCTTCACTCATGGATCTGATGGGGCTTTCTGCTTTCAGCAGTATCATCAGACCATGAATAAATTTTTCCAACAGCCAGATGATGGGGAAAATAATGTAAGTCAGCCATAAAAGAGGGTTGGCCATCGTTCTGGCGAAGCCCTCGGCATATTTTTGAGCAAAGGTTTTAGGGGCGATTTCTCCAAAGACCAGAATAATGAAAGTAAGTGCTCCTGTGACTATTCCCAGTGCGTTGTTTCCGAACACTCTGATGCCCCAAATGGTGGCTACAACTGTAGCAAGGATATTCACCAGGTTGTTGCCGATCAGAATGGTAATGAGTAATCTTTCCGGTTTTTGCTTTAGTTTAAAAACAGCTTTTGCTCCAAACCGATGATCGGTTTTCAGCATTTTGGTTTTAGCTGGAGAAAGGCTGGTTAGGGCGATTTCCGCTCCAGAGAAGGCTCCTGAAATAATTACCAGTATGAGCAGGAGCACTAAGTCAGTATCCACGTTCGTTTTCTTTTATTAAGTGCTTTTTAGTATATCAAATTGAGGCGGGCAGGCAAGAAATGTTTGAGAAAAATGCTTTGAAAAGGTACCATATCGCTGATGAAAGAACGAAATTTAGATGTCATCAAAGGAATTCTTCATGAGGCGGTCAGAAAAGCCGGTTTTGAGGTGGATAAGGACCATCTCCATGTGGAAAAAACCAGAGATGCTCAGTTTGGAGATTTTTCGACCAATGTGGCGATGCTTCTTTCGGGCAGGGCCGGGCGCAGGCCGCTTCATGTAGCCGAAGAAATTGCAGGACAGATTGATTCAAAAATTTTTGCGAAAGTGGAGATGGCAAATCCCGGTTTTATCAACCTCTGGCTTGAACAAAAATTTTATACAGAACAGGCTGAATTATGGCTTGATGACTTTGATAAATATTTAAAAGAATCCTTTGCTCTTTCTGAAAAAAGGAAGGCTGTTATCGATTATTCTCATCCCAACATCGCTAAACCCATGGGGGTCCATCATCTTTTATCCACAGTGATTGGAGACAGTGTTAAAAAAATCTATCAGCGCTATGGCTGGGAGGTGATTTCTGATAATTTTATCGGAGATATGGGTACGCAATTCGGTAAACTCATGGCGGCCATCAAGAAGTGGGGGAATATGGATGACATTGAAAAAGATCCGATTCCTGCTTTGCAGAAGCTTTATGTACAATTTCATATCGAAGCTGATAAAGATGTGGAACTGGATGATGAAGGACGAGCCGAGTACAAAAAATTCGAAGAAGGTGATAAGGAATCACGCAAACTCTGGAAGAAAATTGTGCAGTGGAGCCTTCTTGATATGCAGCAGATTTACGATCGTCTGGGGGTGAGCTTTGATCATATGAACGGAGAAAGTTTTTATGAAGACAAGATGAAGTCTATTTTAGATGATGGCCGAAAGAAGGGGGTGATTGTGAATGGTGATGGCGGTTCCTGGATCATTATGCCTGATGAACCGGAAGATGTACCGGTACTGGTCCGGAAATCCGATGGGGCGACACTGTACGCTACGCGCGATCTGGCTCGCATAAAATACTGGGAAGATGAGTGGTCGCCTAATTTAATGTTAAACGTAGTGGATGTTGCTCAGTCTTTCTACTTCAATCAGCTTTTTTTTGCGCAGCGAAAACTGGGGCTTACCGCGGCCCGGAACGTGCATATTGCCTTTGGCCGTATGCAGTTTGCCGACAGTAAGATGAGCACACGAACAGGAAATATTCTGCTTCTTACTGATCTTTTAGATGAATCGGAGAAGCGGGCGCTGGAGCTCATTAATGAAAAAGGTGTTGATCTTTCTGAAGAAGAACGCCGGGAACTGGCCCGTATTATGGGAATCGGCAGCATTAAATACAACATTCTGCATCAGGCGCGTACCACCAATATCACTTTCGACTGGAACCGTATGCTGACTTTTGAAGGAAATAGTGCCCCGTATTTAATGTATACGATTGCCCGGGCTAAGTCGGTGCTTCGCAAAGCCGATTTAAAGCCCAAAGATTGCCGTAAATATGACCTGAAACTGGATCTGGAAATCGAAAAGAAGCTGATGATCCAGCTGATGATGTATCCGGACACGATCCGGCGGGCCGCTGAGGAATTCAAGCCGAACCATGTTGCCAATTATCTTTACGAACTGGCTCAGGACTTCAATTCTTTCTATAACGGCAATTCCATTCTGCAGGCGGAATCGAAGGAGCTCAAAAAGTCCCGTTTAATGCTTACAGCACTGGTTATCCAGATAATGAGTGACGGGTTTAAACTTCTTGGACTGGAGGTACCTGAAAAGATGTGATAATATTCCGCCGTGGCCTGGTCGCTGGGCCTCAAACTTCAAGCGACAATTAAATTCGTTTTAGTGGCCTGGTAGCTCAGTGGTAGAGCGAAGGACTGAAAATCCTTGCGTCGGTGGTTCAATTCCGCCCCGGGCCACCATTTTTTGGCTCTTAAAATGAAAGACAGAAGTTTGCCCGACTATACCAAAGGACCAATCCTTGAGGCGCTGATTGGACTATCTCTGCCGATTGTTTTCGCGAACATTCTGCAAACAGCTTATCAGCTCATCGACACCTTTTGGGTGGGGCGGCTGGGTGCCGTGGCGGTGGCGGCAGTCAGTCTGAGTTTTCCGGTGATCTTTCTGCTGATCTCTTTAGGGGGTGGGTTGGCGATTGCCGGCACGATTCTGGTGGCTCAGTATAAAGGGCAGGGGAACACGAAGCAGGTCAATTATGTTTCGGCTCAGACACTGCTTCTGATGCTGTTTATTTCAGTGCTGGTTACGGTGGTGGGCTATTTTATTTCTGAACCGGTGATGCGACTGATCGGGGCGGGGCCACAGGTGCTTCCCGCCGCCACTTCTTACCTGAAAATCTCTTTTCTGGGGATGATCTTTATGTTCACCTTTTTTGTGTATCAGTCGCTGATGCGGGGGGTGGGAGATGTGAAAACACCGCTTTATATTGTGCTGACGACGGTTCTTCTGAATCTTGTACTGGATCCGCTTTTTATTATGGGCTGGGGGCCGATTCCGGCTTACGGTGTGAGCGGAGCGGCGCTCGCTACGATCGGCACGCAGGGGGTGGCGGCCATTGCCGGTCTTATTCTGCTTTTTAGCGGCCATTATGGTATCCATATGAAAGCGAAAAATCTGCGTTTTGACTTTCCGCTTTTCAGGCGCATGCTCAGACTTGGTTTTCCTGCTTCCATCGCTCAGTCCGCGCGGGCTCTGGGGCTTGGGGTTATGGCCACCTTGGTAGCTACTTTCGGCACTTTGACAGTGGCTTCCTATGGAATCGGGATGAGGATCTTCAGTTTTATCATCATCCCCGCGTTAGGACTTTCTATGGCTGCTTCTACTCTTATTGGCCAGAATCTGGGAGCCCGTCAGAAAGAAAGGGCGGAAGCGATTGCTATAAAAAGTCTGCAGGTTGGTTTTATCAGCCTGACTCTCTTCGGGGTCATCTTATTTTTTGCGGCGCGCCCCATTATTGCGGCTTTTATTCCGAATGATCCTGCCGTTATTGAATCAGGCACCCAATTTGTCCGGATTATGGCCCTTTCATTTGGTTTTGTGGGGTTGGGTCACACCCTTATGGGTGTTTTTACGGGGGCAGGGGACACCAAGGCTACCATGATCCAGTCCATTCTGGCTTTATGGGTGTTTCAGTTTCCGCTGGCATATATTTTGTCTAAGCATACATCGCTTTCTGATACAGGTATTTGGTGGTCTTTTCCGATTTCGAATGTGCTGGCTGCTACCGTTGCTTATATTTGGTATAAAACCGGCAGCTGGAAGCATAAGCAGGTCATTCGTCCGGAAGAAGCCGTGCTTCAGCAGGAAGTTTTGGAAGAAGTGACAATCGATGAAGGAATTTAAGGTGCAAGTGATTGTTTGTGCTATAATCAAGCACTATAATTCTTTTGACTATGCCCCGAGAAAATTTAGATGAACTGGATAATCTCGGTGACAGAGAACGGCGTGACCTTCAGGATGCGGCAGAACATGCTCAGTCTCTTAAAATTACCCTGCTGATGCAACAGGGATTCAGACAGCTTCTTTTTCCTACAGGAACTTTTTTACAGTTACAGGAGTTTGAACGTGTTCGTGGAATTCTAACTGCCAATCCTGATATCGAATCCCATATCATTTCACACGCTGACGGAATGCTTGTGTATGTAAAACCAGAAGTTATTGCTTTGCTTCAGGTGCGTGGTGACATCCGAATGGTAGTGAGTGATCAGAAGGAATGATGTTGAGCTTTATTTTTTGTAAAAAAGGAATTCGTAGCTGGTATTACCATCTCTTTTTTCACCCAGTTTTTCGGCTTTGAAGTTTTTGGGGATTTTGGGAAAGTGAGTGTCACATTGGTATTCTTTTTGGATGCGGGTCAGATAAATACCGTCTATCTTTTGACGTTTCATGAATTGTTCGTAGATTTTGGCGCCTCCGATGATAAAGATATCAGCGATGCGGTCATCGGCAGCTTTTAAGGCTTCTTCCGGTGAGTGTACGACGGTGACATCCTCGCCGACCTTAAAATCTTTGTTGCGAGTAATGACTACATTTTTACGACCGGTGAGGGGGCGGCGGCTTTCCGGAATAGATTCCCAAGTCACCCGACCCATCACGACCATATTCCGGAGTTGTGCATCTTCGGTCTGAATGGTCAATTTTTGGAAGTGTTTCAAATCACCGGGTAGGTTCCAGGGCATTTTCCCTTTAAAACCAAGACCTCCTTTCAGGTCTGTAGCAGCGATGATGTAGATTTTAGGTTTCATACTCATACAGCGATAGGAAATTTAATGGCTTCATCACATTCGTAGTCTTTCAGCTGGAAATCTTCGAATTTTAAGTCCCAGAAAGGTTTGTCAGCTATTTCTAAAGTGGGGCGTTGGTGAGGGGTGCGTGTTAATTGTTCTTTGAGGCCCTCCAGGTGGTTTAAGTATATATGAGCATCGCCGAAAGTGTGAATGAAGTAGCGGGGAGTAAGGCTGCATTCTTTAGCGACCATCATCAAGAGCATGGAATAACTCGCAATGTTGAACGGCACTCCCAGCGCGATGTCAGCACTGCGCTGGTAAAGCTGCATGTCGATTTCGCCGTTGATCACGTTGAACTGGAATATGGTGTGGCACAGGGGTGGAGCACCTTTTTTGGCTTTGATGAGGTCCTGAATATCAGAAACGTTCCAGCCGCTGACGATATGGCGGCGGGAATAGGGTTTTGCTTTGATCTGATTCAGGACATTCTGGATCTGGTTGATGGGTTTTCCGTCCGAGCCGGTCCAGCGGATCCACTGTTTGCCGTAGACCGGTCCGAGTTCACCCCATTTTTGGGCGAATTCATCACTTTCTCTGATTTTTTCCACAAATTCTTCCAGTGACTCTCCTTTGTGTTCATCTGAAGCTTTGTAAGTTTCGTAGGGCCATTCGTTCCAGATGCGCACATTGTTATCAACCAGATATTTGATATTGGTGTCGCCCTTTAGAAACCAGAGGAGTTCATGCAGAATGCCGCGAAAATAAACTTTTTTGGTGGTGATCAGAGGGAAACCTTCGCGCAGATCGTAGCGGTTCTGGTAGCCGAATACGGAAAGTGTGCCGGTGCCGGTCCGGTCTTCCTTTTTATCACCGTTTTCGAGGACGAATTTGACTAGCTCTAGGTACTCTTTCACGTTTGGTTTAAAATATTTTCAGCTTAATCAATATATCAATCGATATGAACGCAGGCAAATTTGTGAACTTTACGACGGAGGAAATGCTGGCCCTGGAAAAGCTGGCTTCGGAGAAATACGGCGTTTCGACCGATCAGATGATGCAAAATGCCGGTCGGGCGCTGCATGATTTTGTGGCGGGGGAGCTTTCTGAAGTCAGGCGGGTGCTGGTACTGGCCGGAAAGGGAAATAACGGAGGGGATGCAATGGCGGCGGCGGATCTGCTTCGGGAGTCCGGTTATGAAGTGGTGGCGGTGCGTGTTGAGGCACCCTTTGAAAAGAGTTTTGATTTCAGCCGGTTTGACCTGATTATAGACGGGCTTTTTGGATTCTCTCTGAAGGGAAATCCGCGTCCGCCAATAGATAAAATTATTGAACAAATAAATTGTTCAAAAGTGCCAGTATTGGCTGTAGATGTACCTTCCGGATTGGAAGTATTTTCCGGAAAAATCATGAAGCCCATTGTGAAAGCAACCTATACACTGTCACTGGGAATGCTGAAGAAGGGGCTTAGAGAAAATCCCGATTATGCGGGTAAAATTTGTTTGGGAAATCTCGGCATTCCATCGATTGCTTATGCTGAACGGGGGATTGCGGCGCCAGATTTTTCGGAGAAGAACTATGTTTTGATAGGGTAGAATGTACTTTTTTTTGGGGTGAATTCTGATGCGCCGGATCGGTGCCATATTGGCGCCAAAGTGGCGCCACTTTGGCGCATCAGGATTTTGCGCGAAATTTAAGTATAGCCAAGTGGTGCTGTTTGAGTTTTTTGTACCATTTTTGGGGCTTTTGACAAGATTTTGCACGTAGACACCTGATAGTCTTTTCCTTATAATCGATAGGCCAATTTAACCTATAAAAACCATGAATCTAAAGACCCTCAAAGACATGGGCAGCCTTGCGGGAAAGCGGGTTTTTGTTCGTGTTGATTTCAATGTTCCTCTCGATGATGATGGCCGCGTCAGAGACGATAAGCGGATTAAACTTGCCATTCCCACACTTAAATATCTGCTTGAACAGCAAGTTTCCAGGATCGTTCTGGCCACTCATCTGGGCCGGCCGAAAAACAATGAAGCGAATCTGCAGACGGATAATGTGGCACTCAAAGCCGCTGAACTTTTGGGTGAACCAGTAGCCAAGGTGGATGACTGGGGAGAAAACGGTCTTCCTGAGGCCAAGATTGTGATGCTGGAGAACATTCGTTTTCATCCGGCTGAAAAGAGTAAGGATGAGGCGGAGCGGGATACATTCGGAAAGCATTTAGCCAGTTTGGCGGATGTTTATGTCAATGAGGCGTTCTCAAATTCCCACCGCAAACATGCCAGTATGACGTCCATACCCAAGTTCATTCCCGGCTGTGTCGGACTTGGTGTTGAAAAGGAAGTGGAAGCGATCAGCAAAGCCATTACCGACCCCGGGCGTCCTATGATAGCGGTGATTGGCGGGCTGAAAGCCGATAAAATAAAAGCAATTCACAACTTGATGGGCAAAGCAGACCGCATTCTTGTGGCTGGTGCTTTGGCTTGTAATCTGCTTAAGGCTAAGGGGTTTGAGATTGGTGCTTCCAAGGCGGATGATGAAGGCATGGAGGAACAGGCCGATTTGGTTAAAGAGGTGGTTCGGAGTGATAAGGTTGAACTTCCCATTGATTTTGTGGTAGCAGATGATTTTTCTGAAACAGCTAATATTAAAACCGTTTCGGCCGATTCTATTGAACCCGGATGGATGGCTCTCGATGTCGGACCTGATTCAGCAGATCGTTATGCCAAACAGATTTCTGAAAGCAAGACGGTTCTGTGGTTTGGTCCTATTGGTGTGTTTGAGATGAAACCTTTTGCCAATGGAACCATGGTGGTTGGTCAGGCGATGGCTGAATTAAGCGGAACAACTATTATCGGAGGAGGAGACAGTGCCAGTGCTGTAAAGAAGTTGGGGATTGCTGACAAAATGACCTTGGTTTCTACAGGGGGTGGAGCTAGTCTGGAGATGATCGAAGGAAAAGAACTGCCAGCACTTGCTGTGCTTCAAAAATAATTCATGAAGAAAGTCGTTTATATTGAAATCGACGAGGAAGTCACTGCGATTTATGATCGCGTGAAACGTGCGAAACAAAGAGATATTTACCTCGTGGTTCCCAGGAAGGCTATTTTATTTCAGAGTGTAGTGAATTTACGGATTCTTAAAAGCAAGCTGGAGAAAGATAAAAAAAGACTTCATCTGATCACCACGGATCGCATTGGAATTCATTTGGCTGAGCAGGCAGGAATACCGGTTTATCAGAACATTGAGGTCGAGGAAATCAAAGCACCTGATGAGGAAACACCTAAAATGCGAATCGAACCGATTCAGGCTCGTCGCAATGAAGTACTGAAAGATCTGCCTAAACGGGTCATGGAAAAAAAGATTACGATTGGTGAACTGATTAAGGAATACCGTGACAGTAAAAAGAAAAGTAAAAAAGGCGGTTCTACAGAACTTGCCGGCGTTTATAACTATGTCCGGCCTAATCGTAAGTTTTTGGGCTTCATTTTAGCTCTCAGTCTGGCTCTTTTCCTGATCATTACTTATATCGCGCTGCCCGGAGCGACTGTTTATGTGAAGCCTAAATTCGATAATATCGAATATACCGTGAATATTACTTTAGCTGATAAGCGTAAGAACCAGAACCTGCTTTCGCGCAATGAACCTCATGTGGTAGCCAGTGAAGAGATTTTAACCGTCACTAAACAGACCAAAATTTTTAATACAACGAGCAAGATCTTCGATGGTGTCAATGCACAAGGTTTTATTACGATTTATAACATTTCGGAGGATGAATGGCCTTTAAAAAAAGAAACTCGGTTTAAAACGAAGGATGGTCTGATTTTCAGGGTCAAGGAGGGGGTCTTTGTTCCGCCCAAAACAGTGGATGAAGAGGGGATTGAAACACCTGGTACTTACACAGCTGCTGTCGAGGCAGATGAATTTGATATCTATGATCATCCCATTGGAGAACGTGGCAATATCGGACCTTCACAATTCACGATTCCCGGTCTTTCCGAGTACAATCAGAAGCTTTTATGGGGGGAAAGCAGCCAGGCGATGGAGGGCGGTGTCACGCGTTATCAGCGGGTGGTGCAGGAGGAAGATATTGAGGCAGCAAAAAAACAAATTCATGATAATCTGACCTTAATGGCCCGTGAAGATTTAAATACACATATTGAGGAAATGAATCGTCTCAATCATACGAATTTAGTATTGTTGGATGATTCAAGATACCTTAAGACGGATCTTCAGGAACTTCGTATATCTGATGATCTCGAAGGCAGTCTGAGAGAAAAGTTTGAGGTTTTCGCTCAAATTGAAGCAAAGGGAGTGGCGTATGATTTTAATCAGATGTTTGCGATTCTTAAGAAAGAACTTAAAACAAGAGTTCATCCGGATATGCAGATTCGGGATGATTCCATCCGACCCGAATCCGTCAGTTTGGAGTCGGTGAGCGAAGATGAAGCTCTTGGGCAAATCAAAGTGACAGCTACCATTAAGGGCATTCAGGAATATGTCATCGATTCGTCGTTACAGGCTGGTTTCAGATTTTCAACGAAAGTGAAAGAACGTATTGTGGGACTGACTGCTGAAGAAGCAGAAAACTATGTCGGTAATCTTCCTGAAGTGGATAAAGTTGAAATTAAGCTCTGGCCTATTTGGGTATCCAGAATTCCGCGGATTGCTGACAATATTGAAGTTAAATTGATGGAAGACTAATTATGTTATAAGTCTTGCACATCTATTTGGCTTAAATCTTCAATCTTTTCATTGTGACTGGTAGTTGGGTTGTATATCTGGTAAAAGAGTTCAATGAGCTGAGCCGTGCCCAATTGGACAACACGGAGATTACAACCTTCCAGACCGGCGGTTACCGCGTTTACCCTTTCGGTTAAATTTTTGTTCATTTCCTCAAATTCCTTGTGTCTGCGTTTAATAGAATCTACGCTGTCAGAAGAGGAAATTCTGCTCATAAATTTTGAAAAGGTGGTTTGTTTTCGGTTGCGGTATGGATCGTACGGTATAACTACATAGAATTTTTTCTCCATGATGTCGGCGTATTCAACTAATTTAAGAATGTAATCGCAATATTCGTTCGTCTGTTCTTTGAGGAGTACATTTGTGTGTTTTTCGCCTATTTCTCTGACTGTTTCAATATATTTATCAACATCCAGTTTCCGGCTTTGGATCACGATTTGAACGGGGAATTCCAGAGAATTGAGAAAATTTTGATATCCGTAGATGATCGAATTTTGTTCCTCTTCGGATTTTAGGTTGAAATTGATACTGGTGGTCTGCAAAATGGCCCGAAGTCCTCCGTTTTTCAGAACAATGACATTGTCTTTTATTTCAGCGATGTCCAAAAAGAGCTGAGTGCTCATGGTGGGGCTGGTTTTCTTCTGTTTCACTGTATTTTGGGTTTGGGCGGCTGTGTTTGCCATATTAGTCGAGGTTAATTTCTATTTCACCTCCGGCCGAAAGGTCACTTAGTGACATTTCGCCTTCAGTTGCTTTGGGTATTTTTACAACTTTGTTGGGGGCTGATTTTGAAGTGGTATTGATCTGAGTGTCTTCTCTAATTGGTTTAGCCCCTTCTTTTGACTTCTTTTTTTTCCGTCTGCGTTTCTTTTTTACAGGCACTTCTTGCTGAGTTATGGCAGCGGAGGGAATGGATGCAGTTGGTGCGACAACAGGTTTTACCTGCCCAGACATAGGGGTTGCCGGTGCCTGTGCTTGTTTTTTTGCTACATTGTTTTGTCTGGCTTCTTTGATAACACTGGCCAGGTGTTCCACGACAGATTCTTTCTTGGCTGATTGGGTTAGCGTTTCTTTTGCTGCTGATGCCGGAACTGAAGTTGGAGTGAGGGCAGGTGCAGGTACCGGTGCTTTTGGCGTTTCTGGTTTGCGTGTTTTTACTGTTTCCATTTTGGCCAGCAGGTTCAGTTTTTTCTTTTGCACATCCCGGGTTCTCCAGTACATATTGTCTTCCTTGCTCTTTTGTTTATGGCCGAAATAAGCTTCTGTAATTAGATCATCATCTTTTGCTTCATCGATATCTTCGTGTTTTATCTGTTCTACGTGTTCAAAACCTCCTGAATCAAGCGTGGCTGAAATATCCCTTAAATTTACACTTCTCTTTGCCTTTAATCCTGCAACAGCCTTTTCTTTGGAGGCCATACTTTTCTCTGTTAAATCAGGGGCTACCAGGGCTGAAATACCCCGATGATCCCATAAGCGCTTTTTAGGTTTAATGGCAAATTCCAGCATCAGGAGTATATATTTACCAAAAGTAACGTTATGAATCTTGAGTATGGCGATGGCGAGTGCAAAGAGTGCAGGCAGAGCAATTAAAATATACTCGATAATGTTCAGTTCATAGATTCTGGAGGTAATGGCAAAAAGGACATAGCTGACTCCCGCACCAACGGCGAGTATAATCAGTTGTCTGAGGCTGAAGGGGCCTACAATTTTGTCTTCTATGCCTACGTTTTGGGGAATCTTGTACTGAAGCAAGTTAATGTTTTATTTTTTAGGTTTTTTTCCTTTCTGATGTGGCTTAGCCAACTCGATTGAATCAAACGAGAGCTCTATCCTTATATTATAACAAAAAATGACCAAAAAATAAAGGGTTTTATTTATGAATAAGCCAAAAATGAGCTAATTTTCACTTCCGTTTTTCAGTTCAATGGTTTTTACGGCCAATTTGGCCATTTCGCCGCGCTTTATATTTCTTCCGGGGCCGAAAGTATCGTACTGGATGGTGCCGTTCGGAAGCCGAATTCCGTCGATCAGCCGATGATGCAGGGCAAAGTTGAGAGAAGGAAAGTACCATTCCCAGGTCAGAATGTCCTGAAAATTGTCTGTGCGTTGCCCTACGGTGTTTAAGTCAAAATTAAAGGCCGACATCAGCATCTTGACCGCTTCCACCCGGTTGATCGGGGAATCCGGTTTAAAAGATCCGTCAGGGTAGCCTTTGATCAACCCAAGCTGTTTGGCACGTTCAATGTAGGGGGCATACCAAGCATACAAAGGAACATCGTGAAAAGGGGCATCATACAGCTCTTCAAAGGGATTTACTTCTTCACCGATGGCATTGAGAGCGATTTTGGTGAATTCGGCACGTGTGAGAATGTCATCAGGGGCAAAAATCCCTTTGGCACGTCCTTTTACCATGTCCCAGCGGTAAAGTTGTTCAATATAATTTTTAGCCCAGTGGTTGACCGTATCTTTAAAGACAATTGCATTATAATTCAGGCCTGGTTGGGCAACGAAGAAGGTTCCTGTTTTGTCAGAAATAATCGTGACGGCGTCTCCCGTTTCATTCACCGCGTACAAGGTGGGGTCGATGGGGTAGTATTCCTCTGCCAGAGGATCAAAAGTAAAAAGCGTGATCGGGTCATTTTCGTTGTAACGGTCCGTAAAAGGAACGGTTATTTTAATGCTTGGGTTAAAAATCAGTTCGCCGCCCTCAGCGGGTTCCAGATGAAAGATAGATTTAAAAGAATATCCGAAGTTGATCGGGAAGGATTTAGTGTAGAGATTGTCAGGAGGTCTGATGTATCCCGTAAACGGAGTTCCGTCAGGGTGTGTGATCAATGTATCGCGTTCCAGATCAATAACGGTTCCTCCATTCAGGTCTACAAAGTGGATGGGGCGGGGGATTATGCCTTCGTGTTTGGGGGTAATGTACAAGGCCGGTTTCGTACTGATGGTCATGGGGGTGTCGGAGCCGAAAAGCGGCGCTGTTACGGCGTTGATTTTGTAATCGTCCTCATCGGTTCCGCTCAAACTGATAACACAGACGTTACTTAGGAGGATAAAACCATAGTTACATTCTTCCACCCGGCATTCAGGATAATCGGTTACAGATTTCGTGTTGGGTGATTCCGGACAGCTGAAAGTGTAATTTTCTGTTTTTATTTCGCTTTTATTCCCTGCAGTGTCTTTACCGAAATGTTTTAGCGTTGTGTTATTTCTGATACTGAGCGGTACGCTGTACTGTTTTCCGTATTCTGAGGGCATGGTTCCGTCCATGGTGTAGTAGATTTTGGCACCCTCATCAAGGTACTCATCGCTAAAAGTATATTCACCATCATAAGCTTTGATAGTTACCGCTTGTCCCACGTGATAATGGCCGCCAGCCGGTTTAGCAACAACATTGGGCGGTTTGATATCAATGTGTTTGCCGGTATAAAAAGTGCTGACAAATCGTCCTTCCTGCATATTTCCCACAATATCTTTGACATGTTCAATGATCAGAGAATAATCTTTTTCACCGATCAGCTCGTCAATAAAATTGATGGTCAGTGTTTTGTTGTCCTCAGCCAGTTCATATTCGATTTCAAAGGGCTTGTTGTATTGTCTGAAGGTTATATTGTAGTTGTTGATGGTGTTTTTATCGATTGCTTCGCTGAAAGTGATGATTAATTGTGCGGTAAGATTAGATACTTCGTCAGTTCCGTCCGGGATACTGACAGAGGCAACCTCGGGAGGGGTCATATCCTCTAATTGACAGTAAGCGCTACAGCCATCACGATTGATAAAGTTTCCGTCGTCGCACTCTTCACCGTTTTCCGGGCTGTGTATAGTGTCACCGCAATAAAGTGCTTCTTCGGCCAGTACGATTCCAGTTGTCAGAAAGACAACAAGAATGCTGACAAGGCTGAATTTTTTTAGTGTGTTGAAATTCATAGGTTTTTGTTTAATCACTGGCCCGGCTGTCGTATTGGCCGGTTTCCGTGTTGATGACAAGCTTATCCCCCTCTTTAACAAACAGGGGTACGTTTACGGTTATGCCTGTTTCTAAGGTGGCTGGCTTGGTACCGCCTTGAGCCGTATCGCCCTTAACACCGGGAACGGTATTTTTTACCTCCAATACGACTTTTACCGGTGGCTGAACGCCGATGGGATTCCCTTCATAAAAAGTGACAAAAACTTCTGTGCCGTCTTTCAGGTATTGCAGAACATCTTCAATATTTTCTGTATCCAATTCAAACTGCTCAAAATTTTCACTGTCCATGAAATAAGCTTTATTTTCGCTGTTGTATAAGTACTGGCAGCGTCGGCGTTCAATTTCAGCAAATTCAAATGATTCACCAGCGAGGAAAGTTTTGTCGAGCGCACTGCCGTCGATCAGATTTCTTAATTTGGTGCGCATGACGGGTTTCCGTTGCTGTTTACGATTAAATTCATTCCATACGACGAGGTATGGAGCGCCGTTGACTTTAACGACAGTGCCGGTCCGGATATCGGTGAGATTTCCCATGTAGATAGCTGATTATTTCAGAGGGATTATAGCATACTTAGTATCAAGGACTAAGGACTAAGTATTAATTATTTTAAGGACTTCTTCGTGTATATCCGTTCCATTGCTGACCAGAATATTTTGATCACCCGGAACCCAGTCCTTTCCCGTAAAATCGGTAGCTCTGCCGCCCGCTTCCCGGATTAGCAGGGCGCCCGCCGCCAAATCCCATACCGGAAGACCATCCAGTAAATAAGCTTCCGCCAGTCCCTCTGCTACCAATCCCATTTCACCTCCGGCGGTTCTTAGGCGGTCCGCGTTGAAGGCGGCTAATTTTAGCTTGGCAGCGTATTTTTCAGCGGCTTTTACTCCTCTCTCGTCTGCTGTGTGGCAGTACAGAATGGAGGATTTAAGCATTTCTGTTTTTTTTGACACCGTGATTTTGGATCCGTTTAATAAAGCTCCTTCTCCTTTCATAGCTAAATAGATCTTGTTTACAGGCGGAACGCTGATGACGGCTAGGATGGGTTCGTTGTTTTTTAACAGGCAGAGGGTGGTGGCGTAAAAAGGAACCTGGATACTGTAATTTCGTGTCCCATCTAGAGGATCCAGCACCCAAACATATTCCGCTGACTTGTTTTCTTCCGCCCCTTCTTCTCCGATAATGCCGTGGCCGGGAAATCGTTTTTTGATGGCGCTCACATACAGCTGTTCGATCTCTTTGTCGAGTGCTGTCACCAGATCATGTGATCCTTTACTTTCAATGTCGTCAGATTTAAGTTTGCCAAAACTTTTTTTCAGTCTATTTCCTCCTTGTTCGGCCAGTTCCTGTGCAAATTTCAGATATTCCTGCATATTTTTGTTATTGGATGTTAAAAGTATAAGAAAAAAACACCCATTCGTCACTTTATTTGTAGAGCCTTGTGATGGTGGGCCTGGTTGGAATTGAACCAACGACCAATCGGTTATGAGCCGACTGCTCTAACCACTGAGCTACAGGCCCATTATTGTTCCGCTTCGATCTTCACTTTGATTTCTACTTTCACCTTTTCTGCTAAGTGGATGGCTACCTTATAGTCACCGACTTCTTTCAGGTGTTCTTTCAACTTTATTGCGTCTTTGTCCACTTCCACTTTGTGTTCTTTTTTCAGCGCTTCCGCAATGTCTTTTTCACTAATGGAACCATAGAGTTTTTTGCCGCGGGCTTTCTTTTTGAAAGTCAGTTTTGCATGAGCCAGTTTTTCAGCTACTTCTTTAGCATTGGCTACCAGTTCCTCCATTTTTTTGATACGCTCTTCCATTCGTTTTTCGGCGATCTTTATTCGGTTTGGAGTGGCGACATCGGCCAGTTTTTTAGGGAGTAAGAAATTCCGTGCATAGCCGTCTTTCACGGTGACGATGTCCCATTCATAGCCCAGGTGGGGGATACGGGTCTTGAGTATTACTTTCATTGTTAAAATGGTTAAGGGTTCTTAGAATTGTTTGATGATCCAAGTGAAGAAAGTGAGAGGGGTAACGCCGTCTTTGAACTTTCGGTCCACTTTGGCATACCAGTCTTCAATATTGCCCAATCGATCACTGATTGTGGCCAGATGATTGAAAGGAGGATGATTCACTTCTTTAGAGAGAGCCGTTAAATACGTGGGGCTGTATAGGAAGATGGCGGGCACTTCCTGACTGATGATTTCCTGAATGTCATTTAAGGTTTCTTTTCTTTCTTCTTCCTCTTCCAGTCTGGCTTTTTCAAGCAGACTGTCTACGACGAAGTTCTTGAACTGGGAAAAATTGATACCGCCTTCCCTGGCTTGTGAGCTGTGCCAGTAAGGATAAGCGTCGAGATTATAACCCAGGTTTTGGCCAAAAATCAACAAATCGTAGTCCCGGCTGTTTAGTCTCTGCTGAAAGTCCCCGTTCTCAAGTATTTCTACATTAACTTCAACGCCGATTTTTAACCATTGTTTTTTAATTTCAAGAGCTACCTGCCTGTAGATTTCCGGTTTACTGCTCGTGATAAGACGGAGACTCAATTTTTCACCGTCCTTATTTTCGCGGATTGGCAGAACTTCGGCTACTTCATTTTCTTCCCGAATCTGCTCCATTTTTCCTTCGCTTAGAACGAGATCGGATGCAAAAGTGATCGTGATAGAATCAATTAATTTTTTTTCATCATTAAAGTCAATCGCATAAATTTCATAAATATTTTCACCGGGCTTCAAGCTGTCGTATTTTGTGGCTGCGACATAACTCCAGCCCGGATCACCCGGAACGTATTTTTTCAGTTCGTAGTCATTGACGATGATGCTTTTGGTATTTTTAGGTGTTGTTCCGGTAATGGTGACAGGCTCCCGACTGGTCTCCCAGTCCTTTCCTTCATTGGGGCTGTTGATGTAGGTTACTTCCGCTGTGGGACTGATTTCTTCCTCCTCTTTTTCTTCCTCCTCTTTCACTTCCTCTCCCTCTGTTTTGTTGGGAATCTGCCATTGAGTCTCGTAAAGCGCGCCGTTGGCCTTGGTCACGCTGTACTGGTGAACCCAGTTTTCCTGATTGATTTCGAGGAGTGGCGTATCGATGACTTTATGCTCATTGATGGCTTCGATCAGGCTCTGTTTGTCGGTACCCAGCTGAAGGGCAAGACGCACGGTTGAATTCTTGAGTTTGGGTGCCTCATTATTGATAAAGATGGCTACATATTGTGGCAGTTGATAGCGATCCAGAGAGAAGCGGCCTTTTTTTAAAATAGATTCACTGTACTGCGAGGGAATATTTCTGACCCCGGTGAAGCCGCTTAAATTTTTCTGCAGTTCTTCAAAAGTACCGAATACCTTAAACACGATGCTTTTAATATGGGGTGATCCGTCATAGAAATTCTCGAAAGCTTCTAATCCGTATTCTGAGTGATCTGCCAGCTGAACGTGGGATACGAATTTATATCGTCCTGACCCGACAGGGGCGAAATTATAGGGGGCGGTATCTAAGAACTTAACTTCTTCGTTGATCAGCAGGTGTTTGGGAAGGATCCCTACCATTGTTTTTACCAAAAAGAAAGAATCAGGTTTTTCGAGAAGGAACTCTATCGTACGATTGTCGATTTTAGTTGCTATGATGCCCGTATAATCATTGTAATTAAGAATGTTGCCGCTGAATTCAGGATTTTTGATAATGTCATTGTAGGTAAAAAGAATATCATCGGCCGTCACTTTTTCTCCATCGTGCCATTTGGCTCCTTCTTTAATGACAAAGGTGTATTTTTTACCACCCGGATCCGCTTTCACGTTGGCCAGATCGCCGACAATTTCACCCGTTTCCGTATCGTACCTCGTGAGGCCTGAAAAAATGAGTTGGGTCAGGTCGTGGGCAATACTGCCTTGCTGAACAAAGAGGGGGTTGAGCGAACTGACCTGACCAACGGCTCCTTCCACGTAGACACCGCCGGGAATGTAATCCATTTCGGAATTCTGATCATAAAAAGCGACTGCCATTTGATAAGCTGAAGCAAGCAAGACCAGACCCAAAAAAACGAGAAGGATCTTTTCTACTTTCGTTAAATTGTGAAGTAGTTTTTTTAGGCTCATTTACACAAACGCTATCAAGAGTGCATTAGCCATAAATATAAAGGCAAGGACGATCGTGGCACGATAGATCACTTTTTCGGCACCTCGTTTAACCGACTGAAAAGACTGACCTCCTCCCATCACAGCGGAAAGGCCTCCGTCTTTGTTCTGTGTCAAAATGAGAATCATGAGGAGGATCGAAACAACTACCTGAATAATGAGGATGACTTTTTCCATTGGAATCGTTTAAAAAGCAGGGAGATTTTAGCATAGCTACTTGCTCTTAACAAGGTTATTCTTTGGATTCCTCAATTGTTTCAGCGATACTGCCTTCATCGCCGTGCGGAGGGATTTTTACTTCTGTTGCAGTTGCTCCTTCTGCGGGTTCTGAAGGGTGGGTGCTGGGGCCTGTTGCCGGGTAGCTTGATCTTTTGCGTTCAGGCACAAAAGATCCCTGGGCCTCGTGATGTGCTTGATTTTTTATTTTAACCTCTTCAATGGTTTCTGGTGAACAGCCAATTTCTACTAAGTATTCTTCAAGTTCTTCACTGATTCTGGTATTGACTACTCCTTTTTTGATTGCGCTGGCGACGTAGATTTCAGGGTAGAAACGTTCCAGTATTTCTGTGCGCTCTTTTTTGGGGAGCCCTTCCCGTTCCAGAACATCACGGATTCTTTTCAGGTTTTCAATATTTGGCAAGCCTCCTAAGGAATTTCGCATTTTTTCATACCTCTCCAGTTTTTTTCTCAACCGATCCGGATCGGTTGCCTGCATTATTTCATTGTATTCATGCATGGGATAAAAAATGGCTCTGAGCGCCAGTCCGAAATTTGCAAGCACCTGATCTGCCCCTGCTTTGGGAGGAACAATAAATACTCTTTTGTTGAGTTGCTGAGAAAAGGTTGTTTCAGCTGATCGTCTGGATGCTTCGGATCCATTCACCATCACAGCAGCACCGCTGATGTCCCATTTACGCCCCTGATGAAAGACAGCCATTTGAAAAGGGCCTTTATCTGATGGACTGTCGCCTCCTGCGAGTGTGTTGGCATAACCTGCTATATTAACAAGTTCACAATAAGCTGATTTTCCATCTTCAAGTCCTGTATTGAGGTCGACCACCAGATCTCCCCGGGGATTCATTTTGTAGGTCATTCCTCTTCCATAGTTCAGACCGACGAGAGGTAATATATAAGGAACTAAGAAGTCAGGAGCGCCTGTAAGAAGAATGGGTTCGATACCATGGTCTCTGAGTTTCTGAATCAAAGCCGGTACGTATTCGTAAAATCTTCCCGGCAGATTATGATGATTGACAAATTGGGAAGCATAATCCCCTAATTTTTTTCGATCTATTCCGCTGAAGGCAGTGGCTGAAAGATTGGCAGTTATGTTTATGCCGTCTTTGTAGTCTCTGCCTTCAGGCGCTCCGTACCACGCTGTATTGATTCTTTCCTGTTCCCAGGCTTCACATTCCCTAATCAGCATTTCTAAATGCTTTTTACTTCCTTTGTCTTTATCAAAATCATGACCGCTTGCGTTTAAAAGAAAATTAGCAAAATAGTGCAGCATGATGGTATGCTGAGATTCCGGTTCATACAAAGTGTTGTCCATGTCCAGAAAGGCCACAAAACGAGATGGTCTTTTTTCAGCCGCCAGGAGATCATGATTGTCTCGGTCTGGCCTGAATTTGGGTAATCTGATAGCAGGCAACGGTGAAAATTTAGATGTCTCAAAAGGGGTTTCGGAAGCTTCTTCTGCTAATGTTATTGTTTCTTCAGGCAGAACCTCATGAAACGCAGCTTCGTGTTCGGCAATCCTATTCCAGTAATTTTCATAAGCGGCACGAAATTCTGTCAATTCTCTTTCTAATTGAGCCGGTTTGGCAATCCTTGCTTCTGAAAGCTGGAAGATTTTTTCATTGTCAGAAAATCCTGAATAAACAATGGTATAAGGGTGTGTTATTTTTCCGCGACTGTCTTTCATTTCTCTGGCGGCAATTAAAAAATCGATACCGTCCTGTTCGGCTGGTATGTGAGCGTCAGAAAGCAATATATGAACTCGCTCCCGTAGTTCAAGTAATTGTCGTCTTTCAAGTATTTCAAGGGCTTCTTTGGGGGATTCGCTGATATCGACCTGATCGATAAAATCCAGTCTACCCAGAAGTTTTTTTGCTGCGTGTAAAACCTGTCTTTCATCATCCACCATCAAGACATTGAATCGTTCCAGTTTTGACGTTTTATCGTCACTCATTCAAGTTATCATTATTAATGGAACATAATTATAATAATAATACTTGATTTGTCAATATTTGACATGTAAAATGGACTCCAATTCACATTATGGGAATATTCAGTTTTCTTCTTAATCTGTTTTTCCCTCCCCGATGCGCAGCCTGCAAGCAGGAAGGGGATTTCTTGTGCAAAAATTGTGTTCAAGATTTCAGAATCAAGCGTATTAGAGCCAGATCTCTATGTCCTTCATCTGAAGATTTTGAACACCTGGATGGAGTGATTTATGGGGCGGATTATGCCCAGAATCCCGGTCTTCAGGCAGCTATTTCCCAGTTTAAGTATAAGTTCAATAAAGAACTTACTTATCACTTTGCGGAGTTACTTAGTCAAAAACTGAAAGAACTTTCGATGCTCAGGAATAAGCAGGCCTGCTTGATTCCGGTTCCTCTTCATAAAAAACGCCTTAATTACCGTGGTTTTAACCAGGCTGAACTCATTGCATATGCTGTTGCTGCCAAATATGGAAATGAAATCGATGTGCTCAAGCCGCTTGCCAGAGTTAAAAATACGGCGCAGCAGGCTAAATTAAATAAAAAAGAACGTCATCAGAATCTGGATGAGGCATTTGAAGTAACAGGCGATTTAAATAAGCTTTCTGATAAAGTTTGTTTTGTCGTGGATGATGTCTGTACCACGGGGGCGACGCTTGATAGCTGCGCCAAAACGCTTAAGGAAAATGGTATTGAAAAGGTGTATGGACTTGTCGTAGCCCGGGCCTTTAAGTAGTATGGGCAGGCATGAAAAAAAAAGAAGTTTACGTGCTGGCCCATAATATCCGTTCCCTTCATAATGTGGGGTCGATTTTTCGCACCTGTGATGGGGCGGGGGTATCAAAACTCTATCTTACAGGCTACTCAGGGGTACCGCCGCGTAAAGAGATTACTAAAACAGCCCTGGGTGCAGATGATTCAGTGGCTTGGGAGTATTACAAAGATCCGGTTTCGGTGGTGGAGAGGCTCAAAAAAGACGGGGTGCAGATTGTGTCACTGGAAAAGAGCAAAAAGAGTAAAGATATTTCAAAATTTAAACCAGATTATCCGGTCTGCATGATTATCGGTAATGAGATTGACGGAGTGGAAAAGGAACTTCAGGAATTATCGGATGCTGTTGTGCATATTCCTATGTACGGCAAAAAGGAATCCCTGAACGTTTCAGTGGCTTTTGGCATTGGAATATACTTCTTTAGCGTTTTTCACTGACACTGAAGCCGAACATGCGGATCGCTGCACATACCTGTTCTGCTTTTGATCTGCTTACAAAAATAACGTATTCGTAATATTTCGGAGTGATTAAAGTCTCCGAATGTATTCTAAAATCCTGATGATTCATTTCTTTTACGGCTTCTATACCGCGTTTGTTATCAAGCGTTGTGCGGATACACAGCACCTTATCGCCGGCCGTTTCTGTTGTGGTCATTGGGAAGGGCGTTAATGAAGATTTTGGTAGATAACTTTAGTTTTTTTAGCCCTTTTTGTCAATTATTTATGTTTACCGGTATAGTCTTCCACAAAAAGCGAGATGATATTGGCAATGGGTACGGCAATGATCATGCCTACCAAACCCAATCCGAAACTTCCGCCAACATGGAAGCCGATCGTGGCACCGCAGAGCAGAGCGAAAATAACGACAATCGGATTGAGACCGACGGCTCTGCCCACAATAAGAGGCACTAAAATATTACCTTCCACAAATTGCATGGCTGCGTAAGCAGGAATGAGCCATAAAACCAGTACGGGGTCCTGATTGAGGGCAATCAGGATGGCGGAGACAAAGGTAAGTAGCGGCCCCAAATAGGGCATAAATTCAGCTAAGGCTGAAAGTAAAGCCAGGGTCAGGGCGTAATTGATTCCAATCAGTGAGAAGACGATCAGGGTGATTGCCCCCATCGCGAGCGCTAAAAGTAACTGACCCCGGACCCATTCCCCGATTCGCATACTGATCTGTTTGCTTTTAAGGGAAATATAGGCGGAATACCGGTGAGGAAAAAGGGAGTGAAAGAAATCGCTCGTATGCTTGGAGTTCACAACCATAAAGAACGTGATAATGAGTACCAGAAGCAGATTGAATATGCCGTTAAAGATCGTAAAAATCGCGCCGATGGCGTTTCCGGCAAAGCTGGTAAGTTGTGAAGCAATGCCTTTGAGTGTGTTACTGATATGAGAAATGATCTGAGCCTGATCAATATTACGCCAGATCTGGTCAGCCAGGGGCTGAATTTGTTTCATGAACCAGGAATCCGGATTGGGATGAGTAATCAGATTCTGAATCATTTCCCGCACACTCAGGGCCAGTTGTCCGATTTGATCAGCAATAATCGGTACGAGATTGGAAAACATGACAACAAACACACCGATCACCAGAATATAAATGATGATGACCCCCAGAGGTCGCGGTATCTTATGTTCATGGAGCTTGTCGACGGCAGGATTGATGGTGGCCGAAAGAAAAAGAGCTACCAAAAAGATAATAATAATGCTTTTTATGATGCCAAGTACCTGAACCAGTGCCATCAGCAAAAAAATGGCAATAGTTGCTTTCACGACAGATTCCACTGAAACAATCACTTTGACCGCTTCTTTTTCGGGTACTTCCGTGGCCCGTTTCATCAGTATTTTTTCCTCATCTTCCAGATGTTTCTCCTTTTTTGCGAGAGTTTGCAGTTTTTTCCGAAGATCATTGATCTTCTTTTGGGATTTTTCCAGAAAAGAATATTTTTTGCGTTTCTTGTAATGACTCATAGTTAGTAATTTAATCAATTATTCAGTGGCCAGTTGCAGAACGATATCTACAAGCACCCAGGCCATCAGACTGACAGCCAGGCCGATCAGGGCGTAAGTAATTGTTTTTTTCGCTTCCTCATTTGATTCGTCCGAAAGTGTGTACCTGTAGCCGCCTATCATGACGTAGATCACGGAAATAGAACCGGCAATAGCGATCAGGGTTTGAGAAAAATATTTGATAAAACAGGGTATTTGCCTTAGAGAAAGATCGCCCGTGCGAATCATATTGGCGAGGCCGACACAATAATCTCCGTAACCGCCTACTGCCAAATCATCACCCGGAAGGACGGATGGCGGATTAAAGTCACCCTGGGCAAAGACTTCCGGAATGAAAAATACCGCCAATAATCCTGTGAATGCCAGGATCGGAATGAGTATTTTTATTAGCTTATTGCCTTTTTTCATTTTTCTTTTGGTTGAACTTGAGATCATCGTATCAAATCTAATGCTTTACGGCAACTGCCTGAAATACTATACTTTCCGTTGTAGTATGAAAAAATATGAAGTATTCGAGGCTGTTTTCAAAAACATCGAAAACCGTTCCGCATGATGCTGATAGTGCCAATGCCAGGCTTCTTGCTCAGGCAGGCTTTATCCATCAGGAAATAGCGGGAGTTTATACGTTTCTTCCTTTGGGTTTGAAAGTATTACGGAACATTGAGCAGATTATACGTGAAGCGATGGAAGCAGTTGGCGGGCAGGAGATTCTGATGCCTGCCATGACTCCTAAGAGTGTCTGGAAGCAAACGGACCGTTGGGATCATTTTGATGCGCTTTTCCGGTTTGAAGGAATGGGGGATAAAGAGTATGCCCTGGGAGCTACGCATGAAGAAATTGTCACGCCGCTTGCTAAGGAATATGCTTTTTCGTATAAAGACTTTCCTTTTGCGGTTTTTCAGATACAAAATAAGTTTCGCAATGAGCCACGGGCTAAATCCGGCATCCTTCGTGGTCGGGAATTTGCCATGAAAGACCTTTATTCCTTTCACACCTCGGAAAAGGATTTGGACAAGTATTATGAAGAGGTGAAAAAAGCTTATCTTAAGCTGTTTGAAAGGCTTGGTTTTGATCCACAAATCACTTATACCACGTACGCCTCCGGCGGTACTTTCAGCCAGTTTTCCCACGAGTTTCAGGTATTGTCCGAAGTGGGTGAAGATACCATCTATACTTGCGCCAAATGCAAGTTGGCCGTGAATAAGGAGATTATTGATAAGCAAAATAGTTGCCCTGAATGTGGCAACAGCGACCTGAAAGAAAAAAAAGGAATTGAGGTGGGGAATATCTTTAAACTTGGCACCAAATTTTCAGATGCATTTAATTTTAAATATACCGATGAAGATGGGAAACAAAAACCAGTGATTATGGGATGCTATGGTGTTGGCTCGTCACGGGTCATGGGGTCGATTGTAGAAGTATTCAACGACGAAAAGGGTATTATCTGGCCCAAAAGTGTTGCACCTTATCAGGTTCATCTGGTAAGTCTCGGAAAAGATGGGGTAGTGTTCAAAGCAGCTGATAAATTATATGAAAAACTTTCTAAGGCGGGTATTGATACCCTTTATGATAACCGTGATTTGGGTGCCGGAGTAAAACTGGCTGATGCGGATCTGATTGGAATTCCGGTCCGTCTGGTGGTTTCTAGCCGCACGCTTGAGTCAGATTCAGCGGAGTGGAAGGAACGTGACAAGAAAGAGGCTGAGAACGTTAAATTGACAGAAATCGAAAAGAAAATTAAGGTGTATTACTCTTAATTCTTTCTATGAAAGGAATCATCCTTGCCGGCGGTTCAGGAACCAGACTTCATCCGCTTACTAAAGTGACCAGCAAGCAGCTTTTGCCGGTTTATAATAAGCCGATGATCTATTACCCCTTAAACACGCTTCTTAAAGCGGGGATTAAAGATATTCTGATTATTGTCGCTCCCGAACATGCTGAGGATTTTATTACCCTGCTTGGATCAGGTAGTGATTTTGATGCCAGGTTCTCTTATCAGGTGCAGGATAAACCCGAAGGTCTGGCTCAGGCGCTGATTTTGGGAGAAGACTTTTTAGATGATGAGAGCTGCGCGCTTATTTTGGGAGATAACATTTTTACGGATTGTCTTTCCAAGGCAGTGAAGAACTTTCAGTCCGGTGCCAAGATCTTTGCTAAAAAAGTGCACGATCCGGAACGTTTTGGCGTGGTGGAAATAGACGTGCAGGGGAAAGTAATCAGTCTGGAGGAAAAACCGGTGAAACCCAAATCAAATTACGCGCAGACCGGCTTTTATTTGTACGACAATCGTGCTGTAAACTTTGCCAAGAGTCTCAAGCCATCTGTGAGAGGAGAACTGGAGATTGTAGACCTGAATAATAAGTACTTTGAACTGGGTGAACTGCAGGCGGAAGTAATTGAAGGCCAGTGGGTGGATGCCGGTACCTTTGAAAGCCTGCACCGCGCTTCTTGTATTGTGCGGGAACATGAATTGGGTATGAAAGGGAGTTCGAATTTGGAGGTTAAAATTCAAAAGACTCAGGCAAGTAAGGAAGGGGCAAAGCTTACAAACTAGCTTTGTAGCAAAAAATCACAAGAACAATCACTCCATTAAAAGACCGAGAGCCATACCAAGTCCTGTGTAATGATCTTCGGGGTGTTTTCCTGTCTTTTCGTAAGGCTCATGTTTCAGTTTTTTAAGTTAATGATGTATTGATTATATCCGAGGGTTATTTTTGAACCAATGTTTCCAACAGTATTTCATTGAGTCCTTTACGTGCTGGCGGAGGGTCCATTTTTTGAAGAAATCTCCAAAACCGCCTTCGCTGGCCCTTATACCATCTGCATATACAACGGCACGGGGATAATAGACGACTTTGTATCCTTTTTCCCATACCTGGTGACATAAATCGGGGTCGGACATGAAGATGAAATAATTGGGATTCAAACCATCCAGGCTGTCCCAAAGGGGTTTCCGGATGACCCAGAAACTGGACTGGACCCAGTCGACTTCCTGCGTTATGTCGTAATCCAAGTGCTGCATTTCGTCGTAAGCCACCCATTTTTTGATGAGTGGCAGTTTGCGAAGTGATGTTCGCCTGGCGACCTGTAAAAAGAACCTCGGAAAGGCCCGTACGGTCATCGCTACCTGACCGTCGCCTTCATTGATTTGTTTGGGGGCCAGAATGCCGATTTCTTCATGCATTTCCATATAGTCGATCATCTTTTTCAGTGTGTTCTTTTCCCGCCAGACGATGTCGGGATTGACGATTAATAGATAATCACCGGTAGCCATTTTGGCACCCTGGTTATTTCCGGCGATGTAGCCCACATTTTCTTTGTTCAGATGAACTCGTACATTAGGGTATTCGGCCAATTTGATCAGTTTTTTGGCGTTTTCTTCATCTACGGAATTATCGATGATAATAATTTCCACAGGAAAATCCACCTCTTGCTGCAAAATGCTCTCCACGTTTTCGGTGACGCGTTTACTTTTGAGGAAATCTAAGATGACGATGGAAACCGATTTATTCATGACATTAAAGCTTCAATTTGAGTGGGGTTCACATTTTTTTGAATGGCTCGTTTTTTTCTTTCGGTTTCTTTTTTGAGTTTAGCGACTTCAAAGTACGCTTTAAGACTGGAGAGGTGAAGAAGAAGCGCGTGAAGGAAACGCAGTATCAGATTAATTAAGGTTCTTAACTTTATTCCCCAGCTAAAACTTTTGTCAAAGTTCTTTTTTAGAGTAATCAGATGCCCCTTTAAGGAATCCATTCGGGCCCAAACGGATTTTTTGCATTTCCTGCCCACCTGACGGTCGTGGTACACCTTGATATCTTTAGCGAGATAACAGGGGAAGCCTGCCCAGCTCAGCCGGTAAGCCAGGTCCACGTCGTTTTTATAGTGCAGATTTTCATCAAAATACTCTTTGCTTCCATCTTCCCGATGGTAGGCGACAGCATCCAAAGCTTTTTTGTGATATACGGCCAGAGCGCCGGAAGGCCCCAATATTTTTTTCGGGATTTCCACGTCTTTTTCTTCCTTACCTTGTCCGATGTCGTAAAAATGATGACCTCTGGTCAGGCCGATGCCGTAGCTGTCCACAATATTTGTTTTCGAGCCGTCGACGTTGCCCACCAGCATTGTTTCGTAATCCCATTGCATCAGTTTGCAGGTAGCTATGTAGTGTCTGGGCTCGGAACCTTCCATGCCGCGAATAATATGACTGACAAAATCCCGTGGGTAGAGCATATCGTTACTCGCGCAGATATAATATTCCCCCTTCATTTCACGGATGATGGTGTTGTGGCCGCCGCTGTGCATCAGGTTTTTACCTCGTTCGATTTTAGCCTTATGAAAGAATTCCGGATGAGCCTGCGTAATATAATCGTAGACTTCTCCATTCGGGCTTTGATCGCGAAAGATATATTCAATGTTCTCATAGTCCTGATCCAGCAAACTGGCTAAGCTGTAAGACAGATACTTTTCATCTCTGAAAAGCAGAACGCCTATGGTGACCTTGGGATGATTCACGGAGATATTATAGAGGCTCCGCTAGGTATATGCCAGATTTGGTGTAATGAACCGTGTTACACTAGCGGCATATTCCTAAGTACCAATTCATTACTGCTGATGTAAAATGAATCTTGATGTAACTATTTTCCAGAGCTCACGTTATGACTAGAGAATCCAAATGTCCATTCTTTGGTAAATGTGGCGGGTGCGCTACTCAGCATCTGCCTTATGAAATCCAGCTGGAGAACAAGAAGAAACGGCTTGCTTCAGAGATTGGTTTTAGTGAGGTTCAGGTATTTTCAGATGAGGAATGGAATTACCGTAACCGGATGGATATGACTTTTACGCCGAAGGGGCTGGGATTTCGGGAAAAAGGAAAATGGTGGAAGCCGCTTCGGGTTGATCACTGCTACATTTCGACGCCGAAACTCAATGAACTGAAAAAAGAGATTGAAACGTTTTTCGGGCCGGATTTTGACGCTTTTAATCTGAAATCCCATGAAGGCACCTACAAATATGCCGTGATCCGCACACCTCAGAACGATTCGTCGGTTTCCATCGTACTCAACCCGGATTCACCCCGTTATGATGAGGCAGTCGAAAAAGTGAAAGAATATGTGAAAGTCTCCTCGGCCAGTCACGTGCTGGTCACCAGGATCAAAGCTAAAAGCTCCCAAAGTGTGGGAGAGGATTACGAAGTACTGAAGGGGGTAGACACACTGGAAGAATCGATTATGGGAAGGACTTTTCGTTACAGCGTGCAGGGTTTTTTTCAGAATAATTCGGTCATGGCGGAAAAGATGCATCAATATGTGCATGATTTGCTCAGGAAATATGATACTTCAGGCGCTCATCTGCTGGATTTGTATGGCGGGGTGGGGACTTTCGGTGTGGCGAATGCAGATTTATTTAAAGGCGTGACGACCATCGAAGACTTTGAAGGCTGCACGATGGCGGCCAAAGAAAACATTAAACTGAATAAGCTGAATAACGTGGAAGCTCTCTGTATGGACGCCAAACGGCTTAAACAGGTGAAATTTCCGGTTGGCGATCTTTATGTAATCACTGATCCGCCGCGCAGCGGGATGCATCAGGAAACCATCATTCAGCTGAGGAAGCTGAAGCCGAAAGTCATCATTTATATATCGTGTAATGTGGAACAATTAGGGAAGGATTTACCTAAGTTTGAAGACTATAAAATCAGGTCTGTGGCGCTTTTTGACTTATTTCCGCAGACGAATCACATGGAGTCCGTAGTGGAACTCGTACTGTCTTAATTCCTTTTGATTTTCTGATAAAGCTTTGTTAATATACACGGGCATTATTTAAATTAGCTTGATTTCTGATCAGCTTATCCTGTCCCGCTTAGCGGGAAAACAAGAGCCGAAATGACGAAATCAGGTGTTAACCCCAAGGATTTATGAGTGATATATCGCTTAAAGACATGGCCAAGAGCGCCGTGCACTTTGGTCATCCGACCAGCCGATGGAATCCCAAGATGAAGCCCTATATTTACGGAGCCCGTCACGGAATCCATATTTTTGATTTAAAAAAGACCGCACAGAAGCTGGTTTATGCTCTGGATTTCCTCAACCGAATGGCCAAAGACAAAAAGGAAGTGCTTTTTGTGGGAACAAAACAGCAATGCCGCAAGTTTCTTTATCAGGTCAAGGAAGAAACCGGTATGCCAATCGTGACTGATAAATGGATTCCCGGACTGCTGACGAACTGGAAGACGATTAAGGAGCGAATCGATTATTTTAAGAAACTTAAAGAAGATGATGCGGCCGGAAAACTTTCCAAATATACCAAAAAAGAGCAGCTGAAGCTCAGAAAAAAGATTCAGGATCTTTCGGTTTCGCTTTCCGGTGTGGAAAACATGCGAGGAAAGCCGGATGTGCTTTTTGTGGCTGATATTGTTCGGGATCATATTGCTGTCAAAGAAGCCCGCACGCTTGGAATTCCGGTGGTGGGTATCGTTGATACCAATGCAGACCCCGATCTGGTTGATTATCCGATTCCGGCGAATGATGATGCTATAAAGTCCCTCGAATATATTTTAGGTAAGGCCAAAGAGGCCGTTAAGACTAAATGATTATGAGTGACGAAGAAGTAAAAAATAAAGCAGAACAGGAAACGGTTGCTGAAACTGAGGAATCTGAACAGCCGGAAGCTCCTGCTACTGAAACTGCGAAAGAGAAAAAGAAGAAAAAGGAAGAACCGGAACGTCAGGATATGACGACCCTTCATGAACGAACCATCGCAGCCATGAGTTACTTCGGCTTTCTGGCGATTGTTCCTTTTTATCTAAAAAAGGACAGTGAATTCTGCCGTTTCCATGGAAAACAGGGGATGCTTCTGGCGATCATGTTCTTTATCGCCAAACTTTTTACGGTCATCGATCTTCTGATGGATTTAGCCCTTATTCTTCAGATATATATCATGTTCCGCATGGGCTTTGCGGCGCTTTCCGGCCGATGGAAGAAGATCGCCTTCTTTTATGACTGGTCCTGTCAGCTGGAAGACGCACTGAGTCTTAAAACGAAAGAGGAGGAACTGGAGGAAGTCAGTCTGAAACCCAATGAGATCAAAGAAGGTTCTGAAGAAGAGTCCAAGAAATAAAGTATCCCTTATCACTTAATATTTTTGAATATGGCAATTACTGCAGCACAAGTCAATGAACTCCGTCAGCGGACCGGCATCGGGATGATGGCCTGTAAAAAAGCCTTGGAGGAGGCCAATGGCAATGAGGATAAAGCCATAGAAATTTTGCGTAAAAAAGGTGCCGCTAAGGCCGCTGAGAAAGCTGAACGGGAAACGAAGGAGGGCATTATCGTGGCCAAAGTGGATGGTGATAAGGCAGTTATTGTAAAACTGACCTGCGAAACTGATTTTGTAGCCAAGAATGAAGAGTTTAAGGCGATTGCAAAAAAAGCTGTCGATACCGCTTTAAAAAGGGGTGTAGAGGCCGCTAAAAAGGAAGCTGAGCCGGCTATGAAAGATGTTTTTACCAAGCTCGGTGAAAATATGGGCATCGAAGTAGATGTGATTGAGGGGAAAGGGATTGGTGAGTATGTTCATACCAACGGCAAGGTCGGTACCATTGTAAATCTGAAATCCAAAGATGCCGCAAAAGCCCGTGATATCGCTATGCACATCACGGCGATGAACCCTGAGGTCATCAGGCCGGAGGACCTGCCGGAAGACGTGGTGGTGAAAGAACGTGAGATCTGGGCCGAACAGCTGAAGGCCGAAGGCAAACCTGAAGCCATTATGGGCAAAATCATGGAAGGCAAGGAAAAGAAATTCCGCGAAGAAGCCGCTCTCATCAAACAGTCTTTTGTAAAGGACGGCGACAAGACGGTGGAACAGTATCTGGAAGACAATTCGGTGGAAAGTTTCGTGCGGATGGCTATCTAGTTTATACCCTTTAAAAAGACCCCGGCTTGGCGGGATCTTTTTTGGTTTATGAGTTTCTTAGTGGGGGCTATTCCATGTTCATTCCTTCGAGATCAATGCCTCCAAGATCCATGCCGCCCATCATGGCATTCATCATTTCTTCGGTGGTGCAGGTCTTTCCGGGAGTTGCGAATTTGTCACTGGCTATATCACCCATAGTACAGACCATTTTATAGGC
>JAFGTE010000002.1 GCA_016934215.1 Candidatus Peregrinibacteria bacterium
GATGCCTCTTTTGCCGGCCAGCAGGAAACTTTCCTGAACATCCGCGGCGATCACGATCTTTTAGAAGCCTGTAAAAAATGTTTCGCTTCCCTCTTTACCGACCGCGCCATCGCTTATCGTGAAGAAAAAGGCTATGACCATTTCAGTATCGGCCTTTCGATCGCCGTACAGAAGATGGTTCGTTCAGACATTGCTGCCAGCGGAGTCATGTTTTCCATCGATACTGAAAGCGGTTTCAAAGATGCCGTGTTAATCAATGCAGCTTACGGGCTGGGTGAAAATGTGGTTCAGGGAGCCGTAAACCCGGATGAATTTTATGTTTTCAAGCCAACCCTCAGGGAAGGTTTCAGGCCTGTTCTGTCCAAAAAGCTCGGTGAGAAAGCCGTTAAGATGATCTATTCGGAAGGTGGCTCCAAAAGCCCCACAAAAAACGTCCCCGTAGACAAAAACATGCGGAAGGTCTTCTGTATCAACGATAATGAAGTACTGAAGCTGGCTCAGTGGGCCGCCATCATCGAAGATCATTACAGCAAAGAAGCCGGCCACTTTAAACCCATGGATATGGAGTGGGCCAAGGACGGTGAAACCGGAGAGCTCTACATCGTACAGGCCCGCCCGGAAACCGTTCAGTCGCAAAAAGATTACAGCGTCCTGGAAGACTATATGCTCGTCGACAAGCCCGGTAAGCTTCTGACTCACGGTGCTCCCGTCGGCTCCAAGATCGGCAGCGGCAAAGCCAGCGTTATCCATCATGCCGAAGACATCAGTGAATTCAAAAAAGGAGATATTCTCGTCACCGATATGACCGATCCTGACTGGGTGCCGATCATGAAGATCGCTGCCGCCATCGTCACCAACCGCGGAGGCCGGACCTGTCACGCTGCCATTGTTTCCCGTGAGCTCGGAATCCCCTGTGTGGTAGGTACGAATGATGCCACTAAGGTCATCAGGAGCGGCAAAAAAATAACGGTAGCCTGTGAAGGTGAATCAGGAAATGTATATGAAGGTGCCCTAAAATACAAAATCAAAAAAACCGACATCAGAAACCTGAAAAGACCCAAGACCAAAATCATGATGAATTTAGGCAATCCGGACATGGCGTTTGAATCGTCTTTCATTCCCAATGACGGCGTCGGACTGGCCCGCCTTGAGTTTATCATCAATTCCTACATCCAGATTCATCCACTTGCTCTGATTAACTACAAAAAGCTTGAAAACCAGGAAGTCATTACCAAGATCAATGAACTGACACATGGCTATGACAATAAAACTGACTATTATGTCGATAAACTCGCACAAGGTGTTGCTACTCTTGCTGCCGCCTTCTATCCCAAAGACGTCATCGTCCGTATGAGTGACTTTAAATCCAACGAATACGCCAATCTGATCGGAGGCACCGCCTACGAACCAAAAGAAGACAATCCCATGATCGGATGGCGCGGAGCCAGCCGTTATTACGATCCCAAATTCCGCGACGCCTTTGCTCTGGAATGTAAAGCCATGAAGAAAGTACGGGAAGAAATGGGACTGACCAACCTGAAACTGATGATCCCCTTCTGCCGGACCATCGGAGAGGGTGAAAAAGTTCTGGCCGAGATGAAAAAACACGGTCTGGAACGCGGTAAAAAAGGATTGCAGGTCTACGTGATGTGCGAGATCCCCAACAACGTCATACAGGGCGAAGCCTTCTGTAAAATTTTTGACGGCTTCTCTATCGGTTCCAACGATCTCACCCAATTAACTCTTGGCGTCGACCGCGATTCAGAACTGGTGCGCCACGTATTTGATGAACGAGATGAAGGAGTAAAAGAAATGGTTCGCCAGATCATTGCTATCGGTAAAAAGAAAGGACGGAAAGTCGGTATCTGCGGCCAGGCACCCAGTGACTACCCTGAATTTGCCCGCTTCCTGGCAAACGAAGGTATTGATTCCATGTCGCTCAATCCGGACACGATCATCAAAACCACCATCGATCTGACAAAGAAGCACTAGTCTGAATCTGACCTATTTTCCTCTATCCAGGGTTCATTGTGCCGTACGTAATTTCTTGGCAAACGAAAGAAATTATTAACTCTTGCAAACAAAGGATCAAAATTTTCTTCAAAGGCTGAATAAACGATCCAGTTTTGTTCATGCGGAGGGATAGCGTGATATAAACTCACGTCCAATTCATTGTCCCCAACCATCTTCATCAAAATGCTGAATATTTCATCCCGTTGGGCTGTGGCAATCGCTTCGTATTCAATCCCCTTACTCGCGAAATAATCCGCAATCACGGCATCTTCGGATCGCCAATAGTTTGGCCCCTTAAAAACATTTAAAATCTGCTCCCTGGTAGAAGGTCCGGTTTCAAGGCCGACAAATTGAAGGAGTTTGCGTAACAATTAGGAAGGCTAAAATTGGAACGCATTCTATCACAAAACTAAAACACACTCCAGCCAGCCACACCAGCCGCTATCAGCAGGGCAATCATATTGATTACCTTGATCAAAGCATTGAGCGCAGGACCAGCGGTATCTTTGTAAGGATCTCCGACAGTGTCCCCGACAACCGCTGCCTTGTGAGCATCAGAACCCTTTCCGCCATGGTGTCCGTCCTCAATATATTTTTTAGCATTGTCCCAGGTAGCTCCTCCGTTAGCCATGGAAATGGCCATCAGAAGGCCGGAAATAATCACTCCCATAAGTAAGCCGCCGAGTGCTTTGGGGCCAAATAAGAATCCAACAATAATGGGGCTGAGTACAGCAATCAAAGCCGGTACAATCATTTCAACCAAGGCCGCTTTCGTCACAATGTCGACACATTTCTTATAATCAGGTTTTCCTTTACCTGTCATGATTCCTTTGATCTGCTTGAATTGTCTGCGTACTTCCGTTACAACTGAATGAGCCGCACTTCCTACGGCACGCATAGTAACTGAAGAAAAGGCAAAAGGAATGAGTCCGCCAAGGAATAATCCCACAAGTACTTTGTGATCCGTGATATCAAAAATCAGATTCTGACCAGCCTTAAGGAGTGCTCCGTTATAATCCTGAAAAAGAACCAAGGCTGCCAAAGCGGCAGAACCGATGGCGTACCCTTTGGTAACCGCCTTAGTGGTATTTCCTACGGCATCCAGCGCATCGGTCACATTACGAACATCTTCCGGAAGTCCCGCCATCTCCGCAATGCCACCAGCGTTATCTGTAATCGGACCGTAAGAGTCCATCGCAATTACCATACCGGTCGTTGAAAGCATGCTGACCGCGGCAATCGCAATTCCATAAAGCCCCGCCAGACTGTAAGAAGCCAGAATAGCCGCCACAATAGCAATCACCACTAAAATCGTACTTTCCAGACCGACTGCAAGACCAATGATCACATTGGTTCCGGCACCGGTTTCAGAGGCATTCGCCACATCACGTACCGGCTTATATTTCGTTGAAGTATAATACTCTGTAATAATGATAATCAGCACCGTGAGTACCGCACCCACCACGGTTGCCCAGAACAGATTCATAGGACTTGAGGAGGCAGGAATCATCCACTTGGTCACAAAATAAAATCCGATAAGCCCTAAAATCTGAGTGATGAACATACCTTTGTAAAGGGCCATCATGATTCTTGTTTTGGATTTTGTACTCACAAAATTTGATCCGATCACGGAAGCAACAATGGCCACCGCACCAAGAGCAACCGGATAAAGCACATAACTTTCCGTAAATCCCTGAGCAGCGGCAAGAACCATAGCGGCGATCAGAGTCACTGCATAAGTTTCAAACAAATCCGCCCCCATACCGGCACAATCACCCACGTTATCACCAACATTGTCTGCAATCGTGGCCGGATTTCGGGGATCGTCTTCAGGAATACCGGCCTCCACTTTACCGACCAGATCGGCACCAACATCAGCAGCTTTGGTAAAAATACCTCCGCCAAGACGGGCAAAAAGTGAAATCAGTGAAGCCCCAAAACCAAAACCAATCAGAATATGAGGCACTTCGGAGGTTTCAATACCCATCTGAAGAAAACCGAGATAAAGGCCCGTGACACCAAGCAGAGAAAGCCCTACGACGGACATGCCAGTCACCGAACCACCGCGAAAAGCAATATCAAGTGCCTGAGTCAGTCCGTTTTTGGCTGCTGCTGCGGTGCGTACGTTGGCTCTGACGGATACATTCATACCAATGTAACCAGCCAGAGCAGAAAAAACAGCACCCGCTATAAACGCAATAGAAATATGCCAATCAAGTAAATAAGCCATCAGCCCCGCAATGATAACGGCAAAAACGGCTACGGTTTTAAACTGACGATTCATATAAGCCATTGCTCCTTCCTGAATGGCTTTCCCAATATTTATCATCTTTTCCGTTCCGCTGTCTTTTGAAAGAACCCGGAAAGTGTTATAACCGGCATAAGCCAAGGCAAGAATGGAAATCAAAAAAGGAATATAGAGTGCTGTCATATTTCTTTCGCTTTAAAAAAATAAATATTAAAAGTGAGCGTAAGGATTCTAACGCCCACAGGAAAAATAGCAAGATTTGAATTAAGCTTTCTTCTTGGGGGCGGATTTTTTTCTTCCGGTAGCCCTTTTACGTGAAACAGTCGTTTTAGCAGCTGTCCTCCTGGTTCTTTTAGCTTTAGGTTTTATAGCCTTCGTTATTCCGCTCATTCTGTTCTTTACAGCCCGCTCCACCACCGCACGTTTTTGAACCGCACGTTTCTTAAACTCAGTTCCGGCAGCAACGGCCATGTCAGAAAATTCTTCCACTTTATCCTGTGCCCGGGCAGCCAGGTCATACCCCCTTTCTTCAATGTCGGATAAATACTCATGCATTTTTTCTTTAGACATATTGAGAGCTGACCTCAGTTGTTCATTTTCAGAGAGTTTTTTTATCTCTTGTGCAGCATCCACACCTGCATCTTTAAACGCATTAAATAAAGCCATCAAAGCTTCCTGACCGGATTCACCCCTTTTTTTGATGAGTTCTTCTCTCAGTTTCTTACCTTTTTTTGGTGCGAAGAGTATTCCAAAAGTCAGACCTGAAACGAGTCCAACGATATAGCGTCCGAGTTTCATGTTTTTTAAGTTAAATTTATTATGTAAAAAGCATAGCAAAAAGAAATTTCTATATCAAGGAATCAGCATGTATAATGGGGGCTGAAATTTAAAGCCGAAAGAAATGAAAGCTCACAAATGCTCAAATACTTACGTTGCGGGGGCAATCATCGCATTCGTTATCATAGTAATGGCTTGTTGTGTAGGCTTTTACAGTACATCTATTATCGATACCCATGAACATATTGAGTCCATCAAAAAGATTCCAATTCTCCTGAAAGCAGATGATGAGCATAAAATTTCAACTACCATACTCCTTCCCACCCCCACTGAAACACTCACTTTAAATGGTGATAAAAGTTTTACTAACTATCGGGAAAACACCGATGAAATCTTTAAAATAGTGGAAGCTTACCCCCGAAGATTCATTCCCTTCTGTACAGTGAATCCACTGGAATCCGACGCACTTCAATACGTTAAGCATTGCATTGAGCGCGGCGGCAAAGGACTTAAGCTTTATAACGGACATTCTTACTATTATGACATTTTTGATATTCCTCTGGATTCCCCCCGCATGGCTCCTATCTACGCTTTTGCTGAAAAAAATAAAATACCCGTACTCTATCACATCAATATCACCAAATATATCGATGAACTGGAGCGGGTTCTTCAGAATTATCCCGAATTGGTTGTATCCGTTCCGCATTATATGGTTTCGAGCATCAATCTAGATCAAGTTGCATATCTTTTGGATAAATATCCGAATCTTTATACCGATGTAAGTTTTGGATCCCTGGAATACATGGCCGCCGGTTTTAGGCGGATCAGCAAAAACCCAAAGAAATACGAAGATTTTATTAATACTTATAGTTCCCGGATACTATTTGGTACAGACATGGTTTTATCTGATTCGGAAGCAAAGAATTTTGCTTTTATGAATAATACCATTGAATGTTATAAGAGCCTGCTGGAAAAAAGAAACTTTGAATGTGATTTGGTGGCTTCGTATTACAAAGACCGCTTAAATGAAAACGAATTATGTTACAGTCAATGTAAACCCATCGAAGGTGAATTCTGTAAATCACTCAAGAAAAAAATTGATGTAAATAAAAAACGATACCTCGAAGTCATTGAGCTGAATGGTCTGCATCTCCATCCTGTTGTCCTCGAGCAGATTTACAAAAACAACCCGCTCCGTTTTCTGAACGCCAACAGCTAACTGAAGGCTTCAGCAATAGCAATCCCAAAATCATAAGCGGAACCGGGACCGTCTCCGGTAATTATTTGACCATCCTTTTCAACATGCTTACCGGTATAGACAGCACCAACTTTCAGCAACGCTCTCGATTCACCTGACCAACAGGTTGATTTTACCCCCTTCAGTAATCCTGCCTGCCCCAAAATGACGGGAGCGGCGCAGATGGCTGCCACCGGTTTATCGGCTTTGAAAAAATCCCGCGCCAGTTTGTGACAGGTCGGATCATCATAATAAAATTGAGATCCCGGTCCCCCGATAAACATAATCGCATCATAATCTTCCTGTCTGACCTCAGACAGCAATACATCAGCCTGATAAGCCTGACCTTGCTTATCCGTCGGATTAGAAGCGGAGCTTGCCATAAACACCTCGTGGCCTTTCTGCTCGAGGGCCATCTTGGAATCACGATATTCAATTTCCTGAAACATCTCGGGCGCAACAATTGAAAGTATTTTAGCCATAGCAAATTATTAATGCCATGATTATAACAGACTTTATAAAATTCTTGATACCTCTAAAACGCAGACTTAATTACAGTGCTTCCTTGATTCTTTTTGCCAGCTCCTCTCCCGCAATCTGTTCCAGCACCACCTGCGGTGCTTCTTTCACTTTGTGAACGGAGCCAAAGTAAGTGAGTAGTTTCTTTTTCATTTTGGGGCCGACCCCGGGAATGGCATCGAGTCCGGATTTAATCATTTTTTTATCGCGTGAAGAGCGGTTTGCCTCAATCGCAAAACGATGCGCCTCATCGCGAAGCCGCTGGAGTAAATAACTCGCCTCCGTATCGTTTGGCAACTGAATCGGATCAGATTTTCCCGGAACAAACACTTCCTCCTCCTTTTTCGCCAGACTGATCATCGGAATATTCAGCCCCTTAGAAAAAAGCACGTCATGCGCCGCATGAAGTTGTCCTTTACCTCCATCGATGACGATCAGATCGGGCACTGAAGTGAAGGAAAGGTCTTTCTTCTTTTTTTGGTAGGCCAGATAAATCACAGGAAACTTCTTTCCTTTTTCTTTTTCAAATGCTTCATGCCGGTCTTTCATTTCTTTCGGCGGTTCACGAAGGACTTCAAAACCGAACTTAAGATAATATTCTTCCAGACCCGGATCGCAATTCATATACAGACGACTGGCTTTCGATTTTTCAATGACCGCCCGAAGTAAATGATACCCCATTTTTTTACCACGTTCCTTATCATCTACCCAAAGGGCACCAATTCGATGTACTTTTTCCGACAGGTCATTACTCCGGCAGAATCCCACCATCTTTTTTCCTTTCAATAAAACAAAAAACTGTTTCACCTTCCAGTCATCATGGACTAGATCTTCCTGCTCCGCTTTTTGGATTAAAAGATCAAAATCCTTCTTCTTCGCCTTACGAATGATATATTCATCCGGAAGTTTCGACGGCAGGTAATTCAAACGGCGATTCATCACTTCCGTCAGGCTCTTATAATCGTCGTTCTGAAAAGCTGTACTACGAAGACGGAACTGCCGGTAATCGGGCGTATAAGCCTCACCATTTTTAAACACGACCATACTGCCGATGGTTTCCGTGCCGCCAAGATGGGAAATATCGTAACACTCGATACGTTTCGGCGGTTTATCAAGCTTGAGTGCTTTCGCCAGGTCTTCCAGCGCATGCTCCCCCTTGGCTTCCGCCATCCAGCGGGCCCGGGACTGCTGAGCAAAACTACGGGCATTCTTTTCTGCCAGCTCAATCAGCTTATCTTTGTAACCCGCTTTAGGAGCCACCAGCTTCACTTTATGATCTGTCTGAGTATTGATGTAATCTTCCATCACCTTCTTTTCACTAACTTCAATGGAAACAATGACCTCACTGGGTATATCGGCAGCGCGCGAATAATAGTCCGTTAAAAAAGCCTCCATCACTTCAGCGGGCGATTCCCCTCCTTCGGAAATGAATTTTTCCTGGCTGATAAGTTTGCCGCCGCGGATCTGGAATAAAACAAAATAATTTTTTCCAAGGTCTTCCACATAAGCCACGACATCCCGATCGGTCATCAGCGTATCGGTGATCACCTGTTTCTGGGCACTGCGCTCGATGGCATGAATCTGATCACGCAAAGCGGCAGCTCTTTCAAACTTTTTATCGGCTGCAAAATCCGCCATCTGCTTTTTTAGTGATTCAATGGCTGGCTTAAAATCTCCGGACAAAAAACGGAGCGCCGCCTGGATCTGCTTGCCGTATTCTTCCGGCGTCACCATCCCGACACAAGGGCCACTGCAGCGTTTGATATGAAAATCCAGGCAAGGACGCTTATTTGATACGCCACCAACTTTCACTGCCACCTTGGCACCTAGCACGGGCGTTCCCCTGGGATCTATTGTGATATTCCTCTGACTGCATAACTTGAATATCCTTTTCACCGATTCCATAATGCGCTGAACATCCGTTCCGCTCGTTTTAGGACCAAAGTATTTGGCCCCGTCTTTTTCAATCCGCCGGACCGTCACTACCTCCGGATAATCTTTCTGTACCGTCACCTTGATATACTGAAAATTCTTATCGTCTTTTAAAAGAATATTGTATTTGGGCTGAAATTCCTTAATCAAATTGTCTTCCAGAATCAGCGCTTCCAGTTCTGAATTTGTTTCCACCCACTCTACTGATTCCGCCGTTTCCAGCATATTCTTTGTTTTTACCCCATGCTTTGCCGAAGGACGGACATAGGATTGCAACCTTTTCCGAAGACTCTTGGCTTTACCCACATACAAAATAACTTCCTTCTTATCAAGGAACTTATAGATGCCAGGCCCCTGAGGAGCCTTTTCGACCAGCTTTTTGAGTTTCGGATTCATGATCCGATTATAACTCAGGGTTGACAAATCGACCACCGATTACACGACGAAACCGCGCCCGAAGTCTGGTTTCATCTTTCGCGGGAAGCCATTCCCGGATAGGTCTATGAGGTTCGCAATGACCGACTGGCACATATTTTCCACCAATAATTTCCTCACCATCAAAGACAGTGTAATTTTCTTTATCAATCAAATCACCACGCATCAATGACTGCATGGCCAGCATTGCATAAATATCCCCCCTCATTCCGCATTCCCCCTGTTCATAATTATTGACTTGCTTCTTGCATCGCCTCAGAAGCGAAGAATTTCTCCTGTCCCCGCAAGGAATAATTTTTGCCGATCCCTCCGTAATAAATGCACCATATTCTTCCTGTAAAAAAGAAGGCATGGGTCCGGCATTACTGAGACGTAAACCCATTTGTCCTCCCAAACCACTGCGTTCAGCAAGAATCTGAAAAAGGTCTTCATCGGTCTTACCCGGAGGTGTCAGAACCAGCATTGGCTGCTGATAACTTCGGGCAAAAATCAACTCTTCCCTCGTAAATGCTTCAGACACCTGCGCCAGCGACGGAAAAGGCAAACCATTCATTGACTGCAATTCAAAGCGCTCATGAGTTCGCTTGCTCAAATCATACATTTTAGAAAAACGATCACCGAAAACAGAAGCCACTTCCAGACGAACTCCTCTCCCCATCAGCCTTCTCATGGCCAAACGTATATAAGAATCACCCGTCCGTTCCGACTGAGCATCACTCAAATCCTGTGCTGTGTCTCGCTCTTTGTTTTTGTTTTGCATGCGTCCGCAACAATTTCGGGGCTATTCTAACATTAGATGTGGAACTATGTCAACTTCGCCTTCAAAAAAAAGAAGGCTTCTGCTAAAATTAGCCCACTCTAAACATATGTAATGGCTCCTTTTAAAGGATTCTGGGGAAAACTTAAAAAACCCATCATCGGCCTCGCACCTATGGACGGTATCACTGACGCTCCTTACCGGCATATGATCTGCAAATACTCCAGGCCAAGCCTGGTAATGACTGAATTCTGTAATGTGGAAGGCCTGGCAAGAGGTGCCGTAAGTATGCTCAGACAATTTCTCTACAGTGAAACAGAAAGACCCATCGTGGCTCAAGTCTACGGAGTCGAAGCAGGCAGTTTCTACAAAGTGGCGTTGATGTGCTGTTTTCTGGGATTTGACGGCATCGATATCAATATGGGCTGCCCCGCTAAAAAAGTAGCCCGCCGGGGTTCGGGAGCTGGTATGATTCAAATACCTGAACACGCAAAAAAAATCGTTCAGACAGTAAAAAAAGCCTGCAGGGACTGGTCTGATGGAATTACTTTAGAGGAAGCAGAAATCAGGCCTAAACTGATTACGGCTCTAAAAAAAATGTGCCCCAAAGAAGCGGCCCGCCGAAAACTTCCGGTTTCAGTTAAAACCCGTATCGGTTTTGATGAAATTGTGACCGAAAAGTGGATTACGACATTGATCGAAGAAGAACCTGCTAATATAACACTTCACGGCAGAACTTTGAAACAAATGTATTTGGGTGAAGCAAATTGGGATGAAATTGCCAAAGCAGCAAGACTGTGTAAATCCGCAGGAATCAGCTTACTCGGCAATGGTGATGTCCGCAGTATGGATGATGCCAGAAAAAAAATAAAAAAATACGGAGTGGACGGCGTTCTGGTAGGAAGAGCCACTCTCGGCAACCCATGGTTCTTCAGCAACCATGAGCCAACTCAGGAAGAGCGTTTCAAAGTCGCCATTGAACACGCCCGCTATTTTGAAGAGAACTACATGGACCACGCTTTTTTTGCCATGCGTAAACATTTGTTTTGGTATTGTCGGGATTTTTCAGGTGCGAAAGCAGTCAGGATGCAGCTGATGCAATCTGATAGTTCAAAGGAAGTGGAATCAATTCTGTTGCAAAAATAACCACCACTATTTAAAATACAAGTAAATATAAATAACAAAAGTTACTCATGGCTGACTTTGTAGTAGAAATTACCGATGGCAAAAGCGTCAACGTGAAGGTGGTGCATATTACCGGTGAATTGGATGAGGTATCCGTTGAAACGCTAAAGTCTCAACTGGATCCTTTACTGGCTGATTCAAGCATCAATCAGCTCATTTTTGACTTCGGTAATCTGGAGTTCATAAACAGTAAAGGAATTGGTTATTTGGTTTCTGTTCATACCCATTTGGCAAAAGACGGAAGAACAATGAAACTGGCAGGGGCCTCAGAATCCGTAATGGATGTGCTTTCTTTGGTAGGTCTCACCAATATTATTCCCTATCACGCCACGCTGGAGGAAGCTTTGGGCTAATTAGTCTCTTTCTGCCACCGCTCCAAAAACTCTTTCCGACGATCGTAGTTATGGAATTTCAGAATTTCATCGGTTACAATAACATTCGCGTTCACTCCTAAATTCTTCATAGAACGAAGTGTTTTTTTCTTGAGAGTGACTTTTAAAAGCTTTTCAAATTGATCACCCAGAAAACCGCCAAGTAGCCATTCAGAAAGCTTCTTCACAAAACCTTCTTCATAGTGGTACATATGCTTCTTATAAGTATCGTCAAACTGAAGGCCGTATTCCGCTAACCATTTCCGGTTTTTCTCCTGAAACTCCAAATACTCCTTTTCTCCGAATATCGGTCGAAGATTTTTGGCCCAATAAGCTAAATAAGGGTCCTCTCCAGGCAGTTCAAATTCGCACATATGAGTTTTATCACTCGTCACAAAGAAACTCAGACAGAAACGACCCGCAATTTTATTTCCATGCCGCCGGACCCCATAAAAATGCAGAATCAGCGTAATCAGAAAACGGGCCAGCCACATACGCCCGGGCTTTACTACAATAAAAAGATCGATATCAGAAGATTCACTGGGATTGTTGTAAGCCAGATTGTTGCATACGGCGATCATCTTAGTGAAGGGCACTGAGCGCATGTAAGTTCCATATAATTTCGTTCGATTCCAGAATTTTTCAGCAATGAATTTGCGCGCTTTACGAATTTCAGCCAGTGACTCACGCCCCGACAGCACAAAATATCCTTTAATTGAAGAAAGTCTCCCAATTTCCACCAAATGCTTAAGGGTCGCCTGCAGTTCCTTGATGTGAAGGGGCTTTCCGTATTTATAAAGATAATTCATTACCTCTTCAGGAGTTAAGGGGAAATCAAAGAGATCAAAAAAACGAATCGTATCCATGGCTGATTTCATCAGTTCCGGCTTTACTTTAAAAGCATCGACGGACTTTCTCTCTTCAAAAAGTTCAGGCACGACCTTTTTCAGGAGCGAATCGACCGCTTCAGTATCAATCGAAGAAGGATATCTGGCGTACTTAGGCACACTTCGATCATTGATCCAGGGGCGATCCAGATCACTCATTCCTTTTACAATCTCAGCCGCTTTTTCCGGATCCAGATCAATATATGGCATTAAAATCACATCAAGATAACTTTGAACCAGTGGACAGGCTTCTGTTGGCGTTTGTGGATTTTTAGGAACATATAGATAATACTTCCCTGCAGGAATGGAGGCTGTTATGAGTGGCATCAGCTGATTCTTCTTCAGTTCAATTCGGTCGTAAAGCCGTTCACGCTCATCAAATTTCTTAAGCTCCTCTTCAGAAACCTGTACCAGCATACCCATACACTGCTCACCTGCCGTCTTGTCGATTCCTGCCGCGGCAAAACCACTGGATTTTGAAAGCACCCTGAAATTACGCTTATACCCCTTAAGAAGCGCGGGAATAAAGGCAAGGGTCTTCCCCGTCAGCTCAGCCACCTGTTTGTGAGCCAATGTCCCATAACTAAAAATGTAATGATTCATGCTGCGGAATTACTGAAATCATGATAATAGTCTGCAGGAACAAGAACAAGGGGCGTCTTAAAATATTGCTATTTATAACAAATTATAGTACTATCGCAAACCCAATAATTCTTTATGGAAAAAGAACCGCTGTCTGCAGATCGGCCAGAACAAGATAACACACTTCAGGAACTGCTTAAAATGCTCAGAAGTGACGTACCTTACACCAGAACGATGGCGGCCACTGAACTGGCATTATATGATCGTAGTAAGGTGACTGTTGCTCTGATAGCAGCCGTTGGAAAAGAGAATGATACACCGACCAAAACGGCTATGATTGCAAGCATTTTCAGACACAGGAATGCTGCCGCACAAGAATATCAAGCGGAATCTGAAGAGGGACAATCAAAATAATATAAATATAATTTGACCACCTGAAGGCCCGTCTGATAGCATTAGATAAATATAAACCTGATGAAAAAACGGGTCCTCTCTGGAATCCAGCCTTCCGGTAAGCTCCATATTGGAAATTACTTCGGAATGATTAAAAGAATGGTCGAGTACCAGGAATCCAGTGACCTCTTTTTATTTATTGCCAATCTCCATTCATTGACAACACTTCAGGATGGACCTCAAATGAAAGCAATGACCCTGGAAGCGGCCACCGATCTTCTGGCTTTGGGAGCCGACCCTGAAAAGTGTCATTTCTGGGTACAATCAGATGTTCCCGAAGTCGCCGAACTCACCTGGATTCTTTCCTGTCTGACACCTATGGGACTTATGGAACGGGCCCATAGCTACAAAGATAAAATCGCTAAAGGTATCAAACCCAATTTGGGCCTTTTTTCTTATCCTGCACTGATGACAGCTGATATTTTAATCAACCAGTCAGAAATCGTACCGGTAGGTAAGGACCAGAAGCAACATGTTGAAATGGCACGTGATATTGCCATCAAGTTCAACAACCAGTTCGGTGACGTTTTCACCATACCGGAACCCGACATTGTGGAAGACGTGGCCGTCATACCCGGAACCGATGGCCAGAAGATGAGTAAATCCTATGGTAATACCATCCCTATTTTTGGCGAATCTTCGGTCATCAAAAAAACGGTTATGGGCATTGTGACAGACAGCAAAGGCGTAGAAGACAAAAAGGATCCGAACAAATGCACCATTTACGCTTTGTATAAGCTTTTTGCCACTTCGGAGGAACGAGTCGGTATGGCTGATGAATACCGCAAAGGAGGGTTAGGTTATGGTGATGCCAAAAAAGCGCTTCTTGCCAAAATCCAGGAAACCTTTGAGCCTTTTCGTGAGAAACGTGCCAAACTTGAAGCCAATCCAAAAAAAGTTGAAGACATTCTGGAAGAAGGAGCCAAAAAAGTCAGGAAAATTACTTTAAAAACCCTTGAAGAGGTTCGTAAAGCCACGGGCCTTCGCTACTAACTAACCAAATCCTCATTATGGCCAAATACATCTTCGTCACAGGAGGGGTATGCTCATCACTGGGTAAAGGAATAGCGTCATCAGCAATCGGAAATCTGCTGAAGGCTTCAGGGTTTAAAGTGTTCACGCAAAAACTCGACCCTTACTTAAACGTGGATCCTGGCACCATGAGCCCCTTTCAGCACGGTGAGGTGTTTGTAACCGATGACGGCGCGGAAACCGATCTTGACTTAGGTCATTATGAACGCTTCATTGACGTGCCTCTTTCTAAACTCAGCAGTACCAGCACTGGCCAGGTTTATCAGACGGTACTCGATAAAGAACGTAAGGGAGACTTTCTGGGGGGCACCATTCAAATCATTCCTCATATTACCGATGAAATAAAATTACGTATTCGTACAACAGCGCGTAAATCCAAATGCGACATCATGCTCTGTGAAATCGGCGGCACCGTCGGAGACATCGAAGGCCAGCCTTTCCTTGAGGCCCTCAGACAAATGAGAAACGAAGAAGGCAAGGACAACGTAATGTTCATTCATCTGACGCTCCTCCCTTATCTTAAATCCTCCAATGAACTCAAGACCAAGCCTACTCAGCTTTCTGTCAAAACACTTCAGGGGATGGGAATCCATCCTGATATGATCATGCTGCGGGCCGACGCCAAGATTGAGAAAAAACATATGCTGAAAGTATCCAACTTCTGCGATGTTCCATTTGAAGCCGTCATCCCGGCTCCCACTGTCAAATCAATTTACGAAGTTCCTTTGAACTTCCACAAATATGACATCGTGCAGACCATCTGCAAACGCTTCAACCTGAAATACCGGAAGCCAAAACTCAGTGAATGGGAAAGGATGATTACACGGATTCTGGAATCCAAAGAAGAGATTCAAATCGGCCTGGCCGGCAAATATAACGATCTGGATGACGCCTATATCTCTGTGATCGAAGCTATTAAATCAGCGAGTTACCTGCAAAAAAGAAAGGCTAAGATCGTCTGGATCGACGCAGAACGGATTGAAGCCGGCGATAAAAATGAATGGAAGAAACTGCACAAAGTGGATGGTGTAGTGGTCCCGGGTGGTTTCGGAAGCCGCGGAATAGAAGGAAAGATCCTCGTCGCCCAGTACTGCCGTGAAGAAAAAATCCCCTACCTCGGCCTATGTCTGGGCTCTCAGCTGATGGCCATCGAGTTCGCCCGAAACGTTGCCGGTATCAAAAATGCCACTTCAGAAGAGTTCTTCCCCAAAGCCAAAAATAAAGTCGTCCACTTTTTGCCGGGTCAGCATGAAAAACGCGCCAAAGGAGGTACCCTCAGACTGGGTTCCTGGCCCTGCACCATCAAGAAAGGAACACTGGCTTACAAATGTTACGGGGTAACGCGGATTGATGAACGGCATCGCCATCGCTATGAGTTCAATAATAAGTTCAAGCCGCAACTCGAAAAGAAAGGGCTGATTTTCTCAGGTGTCTCACCGGACCGCGAACTGATGGAAATCGTGGAACTTAAAAATCACCCCTTTATGATTGGCTCTCAGTTCCATCCGGAATTCAAAAGCCGGCCCAATAGACCCCACCCCCTGTTCAGAGAATTTATTAAAGCAGCCCTTTAAGACAAACTCTGTTTACGAATCAGATTCTTTGGAATTTTCGGCCTTCTCTTTTTTTTCATCCTCAACCGGCTCCCGGTTTAATATACGCGCAAACAAGTAGCGCAGATGCTGTTCCGCATATTCCTGAGCTGCATCAAGAAATTCAGGTCTTTTTGTCACTCTTTCCTTAATAACACTCAGCTTCAGCCATTCAGCGACGACCTCATTAGGCCTCACCTTACCAAGGACTTTTTGCCACACACTTTCGATTCGGGTGGTTGTAGCGTCATCATCGGCATCCAAAAGTTCCTCAACATCATCAGATACCTGTGTCTCCTTGAGTTTTTTGGCTAAATCTCCCTCTAAGGTCCGAAAATACATAGCACGTACTGATTTTCCGAAATCCAGAATCCATTCCACCACAGGTTTAGGATTCTTGGCCATTTCACTTCGCTCTTCATTGGTCGTTTCATGTTTTTTAATTAAACCAGCCAAAAAAGCTTTAGCCAGCAAAGCCTCTTCAACAGCTACGTCCCTGAGCCTCTGGAACCTTTCTTTCATCGCTTATTTAAACAGATAATATAGCTTTCCCTGCTACTTTTTCGGATGGCCTGAGGGCGATATTTCTTAACTTGAACAAAATTTTTGCGCAACTCTCCGAAAAGATCGCCCTCATTAAAACCAGGGAGAATCTTTATAACAACTCCCCCGCCCTTTTTCAAGAGCTTTTTTGCCACCTCCAAAACCTTATGACTTAAATTTAGTGATGCTCCTCCATCCATAAAAGAAATCCCAGTCGTGTTTGGCGCCAGGTCAGAGGTAATTAAATCAAACTTATTTAAGCCATTTTCTTGAACAATTTTTTTATACAGTTCATCATCAAATACATCTCCTTCGTAAGTTTTTACGTTTCTTAAGCTCAAATCTCTGATTTTCTGCAAATCAATTCCAATCGCCAGCCCTTTTTCACCAATTTTTTTGGAAATATACTGCAAAAAACTCCCCGGAGCCGCCCCCAAATCCAGTACCTGCATACCTGATCTCAGTAAATCATATTTCTCATCGATCGCCTGAAGTTTAAAAGCACTCCGGGCACGATAACCTGCATCCCTGGCCTTTTTAAAATACCGGTCTTGAGCTTCGTACTTAGGCATATCTACTTTATTTCATATAATTGGCATCAACTACGATAATATTCAATAAGCTAAAGAGGTCGTTTGGCCGGGATACCATCCCGGCGAGGATAAGTGTCAGAAGTCACCGTCTTTTTAGTGATTCTGAGCAGCGTCCTCTCCCCCATTCCTTCAGGCAGGGTGTACTGAAACACGCGAGGAGACTCACACCGTAACTTTTCTATGGCTGTTTTAGCAAGCGCCAGCTCTGAGATATATTCAGGTCCTTTATAAGCCACCACATAACCATAAGGATGGATCAGGGGTATCGCATATTCGAGTAAAGTGCGAAGAGGGGCCACCGCGCGGGCCAGTACCAGATCATAATCCTCACGATGACCGGGTTCATGGGCCAGATCTTCGATTCGTCCGGCAATACAATGCACATTATTTAAATTCAGTTCATGACAGAACTCCGCCACCGCCGCCATCTTCTTCTCCGTCGAATCGATCAGCGTAAAACGGGCTGAGGGAAACAAGATAGCCAGCGGAATCCCCGGAAGCCCTCCGCCTGTCCCGATATCCGCCACCCGTATATTGAGTTTTTCAAAAAAAGGGGCTGCCATCAGGGAATCCAGAATATGCTTAATCCACGTTTCACGATTATCCGTGATGCGGGTCAGATTCAGCTCCTCGTTTTTCGCTTTCAGAAGCTGAAGATACTGTGAAAGCTTCTTAAATTGATCTTCTGTAATACTTATTCCTGAGCCTTCCAGCCAGCCTTTAAAACTATCATGCATCGCCAGCATCCCCTTCAGGGTACTGGTGAGTGATTCGATGAGCCGGCGGCGTTCAAAATAAAACATAGCTCGAATTCAAAATTCCAGGATTCAAAATTCAAAGAAATTTTAAACCTTACTCTTCAAATCGGCAACTTCCAGGTCAGTTAAGTAGCGCCATTTGCCGAGCGGCAGATCTCCCAACAGAAGTTTTTTGATGCGTATACGTTTCAGGGTCTTCACGGGGAAACCGACCTTTTGGCAGATACGGCGTACCTGGCGGTTCTTTCCCTCCCGCAAGACAATATGTATTTTAGCAGGTCCGACCTTTTTCACCTGCGTCGGCAAGGTCCCTTCGCCACCAAGTTTCACACCCGTTCTCAGTTTATTCAGAGCCCCTTCAGGAATCTGCTTAAAAAAGGTAACCTCGTATTCCTTCTCCGATTCCGAAGAAGGATGAATGATCCGATTAACCAGGGTTCCGTCGTTCGTCAAAAGCAAAAGCCCTGTCGTTTCCTTATCGAGCCGCCCGACTGGATAAATCCGCTCAGGCACATCAATCAGGTCAGTTACAATTTTGGGATCGGTTTTTGTGGGCTTAGCTGAACACACATACCCCTTTGGCTTATTAAGAACAATATAAAGTAAACGGCGTTCCTGACTGACACGTACCCTATCAACTGCCACTTGATCCACTTCGGGGTCCACTTTCAGTCCCATTTCCTTCACTGCTTTTCCATTCACCTTGACTAAACCAGCGGCAATTAATTTGTCTGCCTCACGCCTGGATGCAATTCCCAGCGTCGAAAGATATTTATTCAATCTAACCAAAGCCATGCAATCTAATTAGCTGAAGGTGGTGGCCCGGTTGGTTGCAAATCGACCGGACTGGGGGGTGCCGTAGGAGCCTTAATTTCAATTACCTGTTTTCGCTGGCAACCAGGTAAAACAAAAAGAATGAGCAGTAAAATAATAAGCAGTCTTTTCATAGGAAATACTTTTAGTACACGAGGCCGTACTTGGTGACAAGTTCGTCCGTAAGTACTGTACCATCAAAACGTTCCATTCGTCGAATCCATTTATACGTGTTCCATGTAGGTTTATTCGGCCCTTCAATCACAATATTTTTATAAGGTGAATTTCCTATCAGATACATTGTCACTTCCTTATTGTCAGGATTATTTTCCACATAATATAAAATAGGCGACCCCGTGTTATTTTTCATGATCAGATTCTTGTGACCACGGTAAATCGTAGCATCAAGCCCCAAAGACTCAGTAGGATAAAGACTTCGGTAATAGACGCTGTGAGGGAATCTACGTATGATCTCAAGACCGGCCTCCCAGGAAGGAGTAAAGGTCATCGTTGCCGCTCCGCACAGCCCTCCCCCAAACTGCCATGCTTCCGTTCCCCCAAAAATCACCCAGCCATATTTATATTTCCACCAACCATCACGGCCTAACTCTTTCTCAAAATTAATTTCCTCTTCGGGCATAAAAACCTGACCACTCAACTGATAAACACCGGTAAGCAGGTTATGAATGCGGTTCGCATTATTGTGCGAATAATTATATGAAATCTGCCCTAATATTTCATTCAGATCATTCTCAATAATCTTCTGCCGAATGTCCTCAGGTAGGTTTTTGATTTTATTCAGAGGGTGGTTAAGTATACGAAGCCCCTCCTCAAGTGCAGCAAAAGCTTCCGAGTAACTCACCATCGATTTAAGCAGTGTTTTTTGTGCGTTTGTATGCTCAGAAATCCGGCGCAAATCAGAAATACGGGCTTCCAGATCATCAATGATGGAAGCCACCTGATTGATGGAACCATAGTTGTCCGGAGTTATTTCAGACTCATCCAGGACGAGTCCCTCAAAATAAGGTATTCCTCCGAATTTCTGCGAAACTGAATACCTGTAAAGGAATTCGCGCATACTATTAAACGTCATATTGGCGTCCGGCAACCAGTTATAACGTCTGGCTTTCAGCCAAACCTTGGGATACAGTAACTTATCACTGAGTATTGTTTTCTTCTCCTCTGTTCTCAGACGAAGCTTTTCAAACTCAAGCAAAAATTCCCGTTGAGTCATTCCTTCTTCTGTGTTCGCAACATCGGATTCAGGGGGAATTTGTTCAAAAAAACTGGCCAGTACTTGATGCCCTTTGGCGTCGGGTACTCCTAAATCTTTATTCTGCTCATGAACGAATAAACCATACTCACGACCATAAGAAGCGGGGGCAGCCTCAGCTTGGTTGTATAAAAAGGGAAGGATTACGAGTGCCAGAAACCAGAGTTTTAAGAATTTATTTTTCATTTTAATTCAATTGATGGATTTTAACCGGGCTTCTGCCAGACAGATTGACGTCCTAACTCCACCCATATCCAATCGACAGGCGTATTGAGTTTTTTTTCATTAGGAAGCCCAAAATACCATCCCTTTTCAAGCTCTTCACTGTTGATCGCAACATAGGCGCCTCTTTCCGTAACCAAGATGCAGCCTTGTTCGTCTTTCCATTTGCTGCCTTCAACACACTTACAATAACTTTCGCCCACATAATCACAATCAGGTGCTGAGGTTTGCAGACAGGAAGTGATGTAGGTACCCGCCGTTTCCATACAAAGCTGACGATCATCGATAAGAAACTCCTCTTCCAGCATATTAGGACTCATCCACTTAGAATTTTCACCATCCTCCACAAATATCCAAGTGTCAGGAGTTCCGTACTTTTTATCTGATTGGCCACCTAAATACCAACCTCGAATGATATCTGATTTCAGAATATCAGGCTGATGCATCTCAGCTGTAATATCTGCTAAAATGTCATCAATCTTTTCATAGTCTTGGGTGTAATCTGAAGAACCTGCAATGGCCATCATATCTGCCTGAATCGCTTCTTTCAGATCGGGATCGGCAATATTCTCAAATTCATCGACTTTATCGCCACCGCATGACGTCAGAATAAAAACTGAAAAAAGAATCAAACCAAGGTATTTCATAGTAATAAATTCGATATACTATTATACCTTATTATATAAGCTAAAGCAAGTTATATCGTGCCGGGGACTAGCGCTCAGCTATCAGATAACCTATGTAAGTCACATAGAATAAAAGCATCAAAGCCCCTTCCCAACGTTCAATCGTATGCCTTTTGCCTGTAAACATTGTTAGAAAAAGTAATAAACTCGCAGCAATCATGACGAGCATATCTTTGCCAGCTCCGGCATGAAAAGGAATGGGGTGGATAAGTGAACTGACGCCAAGGATCCAGAAGATATTAAAAATATTGGAACCCACAACATTCCCGATGGCGATATCAGGCTGCTTCCTTAAGGTGGCAACCACCGAAGTCGCCAATTCCGGCAGTGAAGTGCCAATAGCAACAATTGTAAGTCCGATAAGGGACTCACTCACGCCTAAATGCAGCGCAATAAAAACCGCCCCGTCCACAATCCACTTTCCCCCTACTACCAGACCAGCCAGACCAAGGATCACCTTGACTGATGCGCCGGCTAAACTCCTTGAACGAATTTCGACCTCACCCTGACCAGTCACTTTGGAGATACCAAATGTGTAGTAAAGAAAGATGATAAAAAATGACAAAAGGACCATGCCATCTATCCGGGTAAGCGCTGAGTAGGAAGCTTTATCGATTAGAGCATCACTGGCTAATACTCCCAATAAACACACAGCCAGCAAGCTTAACGGAATCTCTTTCCAAACGGTGTTTCTCTTGGTAACAAGTGGATAAACCAACGAAGACACACCAAGAATCAATAAAATATTTGCAATATTGCTCCCCACGATATTGCCGATTGCGATTTCAGAATTTCCCTGAAGACTGGCAAACAGATTAACAACAAATTCAGGAGCCGACGTACCAAAGGCCACAATTGTTAGTCCGATGACAATCGAAGGAACGCGGAATCGATCCGCAATCAATGCAGCCCCATCCACGAGCCAGCCAGCTCCTTTGATCAGCAGAACAAATCCGACAAGAAAAAATAGCAAAGTTATCATGGGCTCAAAACGTTAGGTCGCAATCATAATGCCCGTCGTCACCAAATCATAGCCGTACTGCAAATAAGTTCCGAAAAAGCTAAATCCTGACACCTCAGCAATCAGACGATCCGCAGTGATAAGCAGAATAATGTAAATCGGCCCCTGCGACATAAAACGCTGATACCAATCCTCTTTGGATTGCGGAATCAGGAGTCCCAATATTTTCGAACCGTCAAGCGGAGCAATCGGAATTAAATTGAAAAGAAAAAGGATTAAGCTTAGTGAGTAAATAGCCCTCAAAATCTCAAAAGCAAATTCAGGGAGTGGTACATATTTAAAAAGGACTGCTATCACCACGGCTGTCAATAAATTGGTGATCGGCCCTGCAACTGAAATCAGCGCCGCATCACGCCGGGGATGCTTCAGATTATTATAATTAAAAGGCACTGGTTTTCCCCAGCCAAAATGAGCAATAAAAATCATAATGGTCCCGAGAATATCTAAGTGCCTCATCGGGTTCAAACTCACTCTTCCTTCCATCTTAGCTGTCGGATCACCAAGTTTATACGCTACCCAGCCATGAGCTGCCTCGTGAACCGTGATACAAACCACCAATGCAATGATCAGATATACAAATTCCATAAATTATAAATTGACATTACATTGCTCTAATGATACCTTTTTTGAGCTTTTTTACTATAAGAATTTATCCCATGTCCAAAGTTTGCCAAGTCTGCGGTAAAGGCCCTCAAACGGGTCACAATGTATCACATTCCGTCCGTCGCACAAAACGTCGTTTTTTACCTAACTTAACTGAAAAGAAAGTTTTCAACGCCAAAACAGGTGAAACGGAGAAGAAAAAGCTCTGCATGAAGTGTCTGAAAACGGCGGCAAAGGGCTAAAATACACAAATCCTCGGTACGGAGAGATGGCTGAGTGGTCGAAAGCGCACGCTTGGAGTGCGTGTGCCCCGCTTAGCGGGGCCGAGGGTTCGAATCCCTCTCTCTCCGCCAGTTTAAAGCTTTGGTCTTTTCATGGTATCTGCTATTTTAAGTGACGGAGAGATGTCCGAGTGGTTGAAGGAGCTGCTCTCGAAAAGCGGTATTCCGAGCAATCGGAATCGGGGGTTCGAATCCCCCTCTCTCCGCCAGCTTATTTACCGGATTACCTAAAAATTGATTATCATGGAATTTTCCACATCAAGCGCAGAAACGTTCCCATTTATACTTATAGCAGTAGCTATTCCGCTTATCATTTTTGTACTAATACCCATTTTAGTCATTCGCTCTATAATGAAAAATATAAAAGATAAAATTCCCTTCAAAGATTTAAAGCAGCTATACACACAGTTACCTAAAGGTGTCAGCATGACCACTATGAAGAAATACTGGAATATCGAAGTAGATAAAAATACAGGCAAACTGACCATAAGACGAAAGACCTCAGACGAGCTTGAAGGTAAATCACAGCAAACCATAAATCCAGAAATGCCACCTCCTTCTCCCATTCCCCCTTCCGCATCTTCTAAAATCAGCGCTGCCAAAAGCATCCAGCCCGGCACCATGCAATCCCCTAAAACCTATGAAACCATTCAGCTCATTAAAAAAATCGCTATTGTTCTTGTAATTCTTTTTCTTATTCCGTTATTTAAAGTACTTTTTTCTATTCTTGCAGATTTGTGGTAAAGTGACTCACCTTTAAACCTCACAAAAAATGAAGTTGTCAGAATATATGGAAGCGCTGCAATCGGTTTGTACTCAATTAAAAACAGAAGCTGCCGTTGAAGTCGCCTGTTTTGATGAAACGGCAGATATCTGGGCTGAGTATCAAGCGGTCATCACAACATTTCAAGATATGATTAAAAAAAACCGTGATTCGCTGGGCCTGGGCCAATTAGGCCCCATGTCCCAAGAAGAACAAACAGCCATGAAGGAAAAAGAAATTGATCCGGAAAATCTAAAACTTCATGTTGCGATGGTTCGCTATGACCTGATGCAAACTTTGACCGGCAAAAAAAATGCCCGAAAACGCTCGATTGCCTCAGAAATACTCAACGAGCTTACCATAAAAACGGATACCGTTTCTCTGAAACAGATTGGCAGTGCAATAGAAAGGCAACTGGTTACCGAAGCAAGAAAATCGGCATCTACAGCGGAACCTAAACCGCCTCCGCAAAAAATCCAACCTATACCACCACTTTCTAATGAAATCGAAGCAATCAATGAACGTCTGCGACAGGCAGGTAAAATAAAATAAAAACCCCAACCCTGACATTGACTCCATGCTATTTAATCCTTGCTTATAGGTGGGAAAGGCCGGTCCGGGTCTGCCGAACGTAAAACCATATCCCTTATGCAAGCTGAACGAGTTAATGCACAGAGCTGAGCGTTCAGTTTCGAGTTTTTATTTTTGTTTCCTGAAATCATTGAACCAAATTTGTGTTCATCAATCAAGAAATTGCAGTTGACACAGCTAAGTGCTAAATTAGAAACACATACTTTAAAAAAATTCTATGAATTCAGATTTTATTGCTCATGCTCATTGCGACGGCCCCTGCGGTGTTTATGATCCGTCCGCAGCACGTATCAATGCGGAAGCAGTGCTTTCCATGACCAAAAAACTGCTGGCGCTGGAAATGCCATCATCTGACAACAAAGAGGCTATGCTGGCCTACATGAATACGGTTACCCGTTATATTCAAATCAAAGAGGAACAGGCCCAGAAATGCAAAGAAGAACTGCTGATTTTGTGGACTGATTATTTCAAACCACCTCACCTGGAAAAATTTTCGGAACTCCACGATATTTTCTGGAAAGCCGCTAAACAGTGTTCTCACTGTAAGGTAGAAGTAAATCTTCAATCAGCTGAAAAACTGATGGAAATGGTAAAACAAATTCATGAAATTTTCTGGAAAACTAAAGAACGTAACGTTAAATGGGAAATCGCCAGTTAACCATTTTCAAAGTATCAGGTAACTCCATGAATCCCCTGCTTCATGACGGGGATCGCATTTCAGTGATGCCCGTCCCCAAGTACAAAATCGGCGATATTGTAGTTACTGTCCATCCGATCCAAACAGATTTAACCATCATCAAACGTATCGAATGGATTGCTCCCGACGGACGCATCCAGCTCCGTGGAGCTAATCCTAACGGAAGCACCGATAACTTTGGGCTTGTTACACCAGAAAAAATAATCGGAAAAATGATCGCAAAACTTGACTAAAAAAGGGTCACTGAGGTAACTTAGCGTGGCGGGCCGCGATAGCTCAGTTGCCATAGAATATGCGTCGCGCCCGATCGTTAAGTAAAATATAGGAAACAGGCTAAAGGTAAGCCGCGATAGCTCAGTTGGTAGAGCGCACCCATGGTAAGGGTGAGGTCCCCGGTTCAATCCCGGGTCGTGGCTCCATTTTACTGTACATAAAAATCTAAAGGGTGTTCCATTTTACTCAGTTCTCTGAACTTGAGTCCAATGATTCTGAACTGTTTTCTGATTAAATCTCTCCTGTCACCAAAATAACGTCTTTCGTTTTCCAAAAATAGTTCTGAGCGCCTCTTAAAAGCTTCTCTCAGTGTCTCTTCAAATTTCTTCTCATCAAAACCAACATCCCCGGCCTCCACTTCAGCCCGCGCTAATCGATCACGAATCGCCACTAAATACATTCCAGGCAAATACGTGTCGACAACCGCCGTTCTGAATTGACTTTCAACCAACGCATTCTCGCAATTTTGTTCGATCGGATCCTTCTGTTGTTTTCTCCCCATATAAAGTTCCTTTTTCATTTCCTCCATCAAATACAACATGGCATCTTTAAAGGGTTTATCGTAAGGTCCGGCCTTCTTAGGACCTTTTGGTTCACCATAAAACGGTGATTCATTTGTCAGCTTCCAGGCGAGACGTTCCATTTTTGTCCATTCTTTCACAAGTTTATCAATAGCACCTACCCCCTTTTTCTTCGGTGGATCCGGAAGCACTTCAAGAAAGCGCAGAAAATAATAATGACGATAGACTTCCTGCACGTATCGACCACGAAAAATATTATTCATCCTCCCCTCAAGGGACATCTCCGTCCATTCATCAAAAAGACGATCGAGCGATATAGCAAGAACTGCATTTTCTTCCTTACCAAGATCCTCACAAGAAAGTATTCCTTTTTCACCGGTCTCACGCCCCGCCTTGATCATCTCTCCCTCCAGTTTCCACAGGTAATTCACCGGCAGGAAAAAACCATCCGACCCTTGGCGAATCTCAAGGGTTTCCGAAAATTTCCGGGCAAATTCACCCCGATAATCACCCTTTCCAAATTCTCCGTAAGGTAAAGCAGAAGGAATGGCCGACGGTGTTGTGGAGGGGGCAGAAATGGGTACGCTGTTTGTTTCTTCCTTGCCACACGAAGATAAACCCAGTGCTGATAAAAGCATCAACACCTGTATTCTTCTGCCCCTCGCAGCAAGACCCCTTTTTTCAAGAGGACTTGGCATAGGAGCGGTTTCAATATCTTGATTGCGCACAAAAAGCGGATTAATTTGGTATAAAATTATACAACTTTTCTTACAAGTGCGCCATCCTAGAAAGCTTGCAAGGAAATGAACAAAAATAGAATATATTTATGTTAAATTCCCTAATACTGCTAATATGACGATCACCCCACGACTGAAAGAAAGTGTTAATTTTCTTGAGCTTAGTTACTCCGAACTGGAAGAAAGAAATCTAGCCATCAAAAGAGAACGAATGACAGGAAAGTCTTCAAAATATTTTGAAACAAAGTTTTTGGATATCCTTACAAAAGAAAAAGCCATTAAAGCAGTTACCGTTTGCTTTTCCGATATGGAAGGAAGATTTCACATGCTCGATTACAATAAAATATTTCTACTGAGTTCCCACGACAACCTGACCTTCGATGGTTCTTCCATCAAAGGCTTTACGCCCCAACATAGTTCCGATCTTTGTCTTCACATCGACTGGTCTTCCTTCCGATGGCTGCCAGCAGACATTTTCGGTCATGGTAAAGTACTTGTTTTTGCCAACGTCCACGACCGAAATGGAAAACCTTACATCGGTGACTACCGTTCAAACCTCGCTCTGCTAAGCGCTGAACTGGCTAAAAAAGAAAAGATTACAGTCAATGTGGCCCCTGAAATCGAAGGAATTATCATTGAAGGAGAAAACGCCGAACAGAACTTCGATGAACGGGAAGGATTTGAACTGGCTTCCAAAGGAGGTTACTTCAATGTGCTCCCCCAGGATACCCTGAGGCAGTTTATCGACAGGTTAGCTGAAGCCACCCGGGCACTGGGTTTTGAAAATGAAAAAGATCATCCTGAAGTCGCCCCTTCGCAGTTTGAGATGAATTACCGATATACCGAAATGGTCCAGGCAGCCGACCAGGTCCAGCTTTACAAAGTCATTGCCCGTCAGCTGGCCAAAAACATCGGTCTCACTGCCTCTTTCCTTCCCAAACCACGCATGAACATCAACGGCTCGGGAATGCACACCAATATGTCACTGACAAAAAACGGAAAAAATATCTTTTACGATGCAAAAGGTAAACACAGCATGTCTCAGCTGGCCCACGACTTTATCACAGGTATTCTTTACTACGCCTCTGAAATCTGTCTGGGATTGAATTCCAGCGTCAACGCTTACCGCCGGCTTGACCCGAAATTCGAAGCTCCGAATGAAATCAAGGTCTCCCCTTCCGACCGCAGTGCTATGATCCGTATCCCTTTTGCCAACGCCAAGTCATCGCGCATCGAAGTCCGTACCGTCGCTCCGGACGCCAACCCATATCTTGCCTTCTATCTTATCCTGCGTGCCGGACTCAAAGGTATAAAGGCTTCTTCAAAAGAAAAAAAGATTTATACAGAACTTTACCAGCGTCCTGCCAAAAAACTTCCCAAAAACATCGATCAGGCACTTCGGGCCTTTAAAAAAAGTGAATTTATCAAAGAAGCCATGCTCGAAGAAAA
>JAFGTE010000003.1 GCA_016934215.1 Candidatus Peregrinibacteria bacterium
CATCGTCTAGCGGTTAGGACGCCGGATTCTCATTCCGGTAACCGGGGTTCGATTCCCCGTGAGGCTGCCAATTGTTTGACATACATAAAAAATTGTGCAATTATAGCCAGCCATTAATCCCAACCGATGACCATTGATCATAAAGATGCTGACCTTTCAGATATGGCTGATTTTCCTTCAGGGGGCACTGATCTTCGGGATGTTCCGCCTGAAGCCAGAGTCATTAGTCCTGATCTTGCCGCAGCTGCCGGAGTTGCCCGTGCCCGTTTGGAAGCTATGAAAAGAGCAAAGGAATGGCTGATCATGAGATTTGAAAAACAACGGACACAGTTACGGGAAATGCTGAATTCTTCCTCAAAAGAAGATGAAGTCAAAGCCAGAATCTGTCTGTATGATCAGATTCCCTCAGAAGAGCTTCAGCTTCGAAATAAATCTTATGGTAATGGAGGATATGTTTTGCTGGAATTTGATTGTTCAGCCACTGGCGAAAGATATTTGTACTACACCAGAGGTGCTAAAAAACTCACTTGTATCAAAGAAAATCCTCAGCTTCAGGGGCTTCTTGCAGAAACACCTGATACCACAATCCTTTATAAGGTCGGTGATGAAAGTGTGTTAACTGAAATACATCGCTGGGACGATCAGGAATAAGCTTGCACCCTATTTTCGGTTTTGCTAGTATTTTTTGGCATAAGGGCGCTTAGCTCAGTTGGTTAGAGCGTCTGGTTTACACCCAGAAGGCCGAAGGTTCGACTCCTTCAGCGCCCACCATAAAATTACCCTGCTTGTATCAGAGGTTTTTTTGGCTCTGTGAGGGCTTAAATAGGCCGAAAACTTGACATTTTTTAAAAGAAAATGTAAAATCAATATGTCATTTAAAAAATCCAGTGAACCCTCAAAAAAATACAGATTACGCAAGTGTACCAAGTTTTCACCAATTAGGACTCGACCCCCCAATTCTGAAAGTGCTGGATCAACTCAATTTCATTACTCCCACTCCGATTCAGGCTCAGGCTATTCCTGATGCCCTGAAAGGTGAGGATATTATCGGCGTCGCCCAGACCGGAACCGGAAAGACCATGGCTTTTGGCCTGCCTATCATTCAGCGGCTTATTCACCATGGCGGAAAAGGACTTATTTTACTGCCGACCCGTGAACTTGCTATGCAGGTGGATGAAGCCCTGAAGCAAATCGGTTCTTCTTTCGGTCTGCGCACAGCCATGATTATCGGCGGCGCGCCCATCAACGGCCAAATCAAAGATCTGCGACGTAATCCTCATGTCATCATCGGCACGCCGGGGCGCATGATCGACCATATCGAAAAACGCACCATTGATTTTCATAAGGTGCGCGTTCTGGTGCTGGATGAAGCGGACCGTATGCTGGATATGGGTTTCGCCCCGCAGATCCGCAAAATCCTGAACGTGGTTCCTAAAGAACGGCAGACCATGCTGTTTTCGGCCACCATGCCTAACGATATTGTTAAGATCGCGACTCAGCATATGAAACGACCGACTCACGTGGAAGTGGCCCGCCAGGGAAGTACGGCCGAGAAGGTGGATCAGGAAATCTATATTGTCGCCAAGAATCAGAAGAGAGGTCTGCTGGAAAAGATTCTAAAACAATACACCGGGACCGTTATCGTTTTCAGTCGTACCAAGTATGGCGCCAAAAAAATCTGCAAAGACCTGATTCGGGCGGGCGTCACAGCCGCAGAAATTCATTCCAACCGTTCCCTGTCACAACGGACTCAGGCTCTGTCTGGTTTTAAAAAAGGGAAATACCGGGTACTTGTCGCCACGGATATCGCCGCCCGCGGAATCGATGTGCAGGGGGTGGCTCTGGTACTGAATTACGACGTTCCGGAGTATGCGGAAGACTATGTGCATCGCATTGGACGAACCGGACGGGCCGGTCTTGCAGGACATGCGATTACTTTTATTATGCCCAGTCAAAGCGACAAACTAAAAAAAATCGAACGCCTGATCGAACTTAAGTTACCCCAACTCAATCTACCTGAAGGATTGCCTGAACCGGAACTTCCGGCTCCTAAAGCTGAGTGCGTCAGGCGCGGCAGCCGCAGGACTTTTCGGGCCCGCCGCCGTTAAATCCTTGCCTGTTCTATCACTTCGGGGCATATTTATATGTGTCTTTTTGAGGGCGTTTAGCTCAGCCACCGCTTAGCGGGGCTGGCTACCGCAGCCCTTCACTTCGTTCAGGGGCGTTTAGCTCAGCTGGTCAGAGCGTACGATTCACATTCGTAAGGTCAGTGGTTCGAGCCCACTAACGCCCACCATCAAGTTTACCCCTGAAAAAACACGGGTGTTTGGGGGGAACCAGATCGCATACTTTAATAGTGATTTCTTTTGCCGTGCTTTGCTGAAGAACTTCTTTTATACGTTCCGCTATTTGTCGGGCAATGGCTTCTTTGACACCGCCAAAATCCAATGACCCCTTGCACACGACTAATTCCTGTCCGTCTGTTTCATCAATCAGATGGATTTCAGCCCCGCCCCGTAAAGAATCTCTGGCTAAACCGCTCTCTATGAGTATCGATCCGTAAAGCCTGTTTTCCTTTCCGATAATAGCAATAAGCTGTTCTTTCTTATCACCTTCGGCGACGACAAACTTGTTTTCATAGTTATTTGGCGTTTCTTTTCCTGTAAAAAATGAAGTTACGACCTCCGGAATCTGTCCGAGTATAACTTTACATTCTTCTGCCGGCATGAATGGCTATTTAATAAATAAGCAGGAAAGCGATTTTACCACGAATTTCTTTATTGTGATAAGATTTATTCATGATTTAAAAAAGCCCGCATAGCTCAGTTGGATAGAGCGTTGGCTTCCGGAGCCAAAGGCCACAGGTTCGAATCCTGTTGCGGGTACCATTTTACAGTCCTTTCATAAGGGTTGTTTTTGGATTTTTTCCGCTATACAGGATGTGATACATATTCTCACACAAAGGCAGTTTGACTTTGTATTTTTGAGCAATTTTAGAAATGGCTTTGGTGGCATGATACCCCTCCACCACCTGCTGAACGGCTTTCAGTGCTTCTTCGACGGATTGTCCCTTTCCTAAATAGGTACCAAAACGATAATTCCGGGACTCTTCGGATAAACAGGTGGCAAGTAAATCACCGATGCCGGAAAGCCCGTAAAAAACTGACTTAGTCGTGCCCATTTGCTTGCCTAAAATAGCCATTTCTGCCAAACCTTCGGTGAGCAGAAGAGCACGGGTGTTTGTGCTGTTAAATAAGGCATCGGAAAGGCCGATTGCAATCGAATAGATATTCTTCATCACGCCACCCAGTTCGGTACCTATGATATCGGTTGATGTTCTGACGCGGAAATAATTGTTTTCCAGAATTTCTTTCAGGAAAGTCAGAACTTGTTCGTTTTTAGAGGAAATCATAACGGCTGTTAGGTTTTTGCGGGCGATCTCGTTAGCAATCGAAGGGCCGGAAAGTGAGGCAATAACTTCATGAGCATGGGATCCCAGCTCTTCTTCTACGATTTGGCTCATAAACTGGCCTGTTTTTAGGTCGATTCCTTTGGCACAGTTAACGATGATTTCATAATTAAGATCTTCCTTGGGAATCATACGAAGCGTCGTGCGAAGGTGCTGTGAAGGTACAGAAAAGAAAAGAACATTGGCAAAGTAAACAGCTTTTTTAATATCAGAAGTTGCTCCGATGCTTTTGGGCAGGCATAAGCCTGGCATATAGATTTTATTCTCGTGGTGTTCGTTGATGTCTGTAACGACCTTTTCATCAAAATCCCAGCACTTCACGTCATATCCATTTTCTGCGAGTACCAGAGCCATAGCGGTACCCATATTACCTGCTCCGATGATCGAGACCCGCTGTTTCATTTTTATTTACTACTTCAAATTGAATTGTAACCTTCAAAGCACTACTTTTTCAAGCATCTTCAGGTATATCTCTTGGGAGTGGTGAGTTCTGATGTGCCAGATCGGTGTCCTAAAGGTATACCCTGACTGTATTGATACACCAAAAAAGCTCTGTAAAGCAGAGCTTTTAAGATTTTTGGTTCTAAATAAGGATTATTTTTCCTCTTTAGGACGAGCTTCGTTGACGAGGATTTTGCGGCCGTCGAGTTCTTTTTCGTGCCACATCTTAATCGCTGCCTGAGCTTCTTCGGGAGTGGACATTTCAACAAAGCCGAATCCTTTGGAACGACCGGACATACGGTCAGTGATAACAACGGCATCGACAACGGTGCCGGCTTTTTCGAAGGCTTCACGAAGCCCTTCACTTTTGGTGCCCCAGGAGAGGCTTCCAACAAATAATTTTGTACCCATAATGAATTAGGATAGATAATAAACACAATTTATCTCATTGAGATCTTCTATCCTAAAACCTAGGAACGAACGAAACACAAAGGAAAACTGTCGCAGAGATTATAGAGAATGACTGTTAAATAGTCAAGGAAACTTGACTATTTTATTAAAATTTGTATAATACTTTCTTGTCCTTTAATTTTTGCCCCTCCATGTCAAATAGTTCCGTTCCGCCAGCACTGCCTATTCAGGATACTTCTCCTGAAGTTGTACTTGAGCCCTTCACTGAAGCCGGATTTGAGACAGTTCAACACGAAGCGCCTATGGATGAATGGGATGCTTTATATTATCTGCTTAAAGGAAGGCAGGCAGTGCATTTCAGAAATCGCATTATGCAAAAAACGGGGGCGAAAGATTTTTATGAGCTTTTATCACTCGATTCCAGCCCTGAAGATGACTATTACCGGGATTTAGACAGTTCAGATTTAGATAAGCATTCCAGAAAACACTAGAATTCGAATATGGCTTACAGTCAATTGAAAATGCTTGATTAGTGAACAAATGTTCACTATTTTAAGCCTGTCTGTAAACCAATAAACCTATGACTTACGAATCTCAATTGCAAAAGCTCCGCATGCATTATCGTAAATATGGCAATTTGCCCACTTACGATAACATGCGCAGTATCTTTCACTGCAAATCCAGAAGTACGGTATTTTATACCGTCAACAAACTGATCCGGGCAGGCTTTCTGAAGCGCCGCAAGCATCAGCTGATTCCCGGGCCTAAATTTGAAGAAATGTCTTTTTTCAGTATTGTGAAAGGCGGTTAAAATCATGATACAATGAAATAAATAATAAAAAATATGGAACTGAAAAAACTCCCCCAAATCAAAATCTGGGCCGATGAACCGGTCAATATCAGCAAGACTGCCTATAAAGGCAAATTTGTGATTACCCATGACGATAAATTTTTTGCTAAATTATTTCCCAAAAAAGAGTACGACGGTTCGAAGTTTTTTCATCATATGATTCTGGAAGAAATGGGTGTCAAAAATGCTGAATCGTCTGCTGTTAAAAAAGAAGTGGAAGGAGGGGGTAAAATTGAAGTGGAGCTGATTGATGATTACGTGGAAGTAAGACTTTATGGCACGAGCTCCGTTTATGGCCCTTATACCCCACAATGTGTGGATATTGCGGAAATTGAAGGGGTGATTCGCACGATGTTTGAACTTATTGATTTACCGGTATTAGTCATTCCTGATCTGGAAGCTTAATGACAACCTCTTGACTAAAATGGATGTAATAGTTATAATCAACCTCCTTATTTTTGATGTACCCGACTATGAATTCCATCGAACAAGCGAATTCAATTACTCAGGAAATTATCAATGCCCTTGGAAGGAGCGAGCAGTGTTTTACAGAAAACGGAATAGACTTTGAAGCGGAACTAAGTAAATGGGCTGAGGAGTATGCCGGAATTTTTAGTGAATTGGGCAGCGCTTATCCGTTCAATGGCACTCTCCCTGAAAAACTTCAGGCCATCACACCTGTTTTTGTAGTCAACCAGCTTCGTGGACGTATTGTGCAAATCGATACCATTCTTGACCGACTGGAAAGCAGTGGTGAAAAATTGGGTGACGAGGATGCTGAGGACATGGCCGCTTTGATGCAGCAGTTGGACAGAGAAGAAAAAACAAATCCTGAATATAGGTCTCTGATTGCTGAAGTACGGTGTAAAATCGACCAATTAGGTAAAAAGATTTAAGTCGCTATTTCGGGCGCGTGTTACAATGATCACGCTAACTTTTTGTCGTGATCAAATTCCTTTGTGCCCTTCGGGAAAAAACGGACTGGCGGACGCTCCTTCTGCATTCTTCCTGGAGCCTGACGCTGACTTCGGGGTTGAGTTATTTTTTCGGCTTACTGCGGGATCGGATTTTTGCGCATACTTTCGGTCTTTCGCGGACGCTGGATATTTATAACGCTTCCTTTGTCCTGCCGGACCTACTGCAGTCGCTGTTTATCGGAACGGCGCTTTCGGCCGCCTTTGTGCCGATTTTTACCAAACTTTATGATGAAAAAAGGTGCAAGGGCTATGCCTATTCACATCAGGTGCTGACGCTGGGGGTCGCGCTGATCACCGGTATTGGTATTATCTGTGCCTTTCTGATGCCTTATCTGGCGCCTTATCTGGTACCCGGTTTTGAGGGGGCGGATTTAGAAAAATATATTATGCTGAGCCGAGTCATGCTTTTTTCACCGATCCTGTTTGCCATCAGCATGACGTACGGACGTATTTTAATCAGTGTGAAGGAGTTTTTTTGGTGGGGGCTTTCGCCCGCTCTTTATAACATCGGCATTATTCTCGGAGCGATTGTTTTGTACCCGCATCTGGGCATGCTGGGGCTGGTATTGGGCACGCTTTTTGGGGCTCTTCTGCATCTTTCGGTCCGGCTTCTGCCTCTTAAAAAAGAAAAGTACCATTTTAAAACCCGGCTGGATTTTCGCCTTACACCTGAAATTAAGGAAACCATCAAACTGGCCCTGCCCAAGATGCTGCAATACGGCATGTGGCACTTTATGCTTCTGAGTTTTACCGGCATCACTTCAACCCTCAGTGAAGGCAGTGTGGCAGTTTACAATTATGCCCGTAATTTTCAGAGTCTGCCGGTAAGTTTACTGGGGATTGCTATCGCGCTGGCGGCCTACCCCACCCTGTCGCATGATGCCGGTAAGGGAAATTATGAAAAATTCACCCGTGACTTCAGAAAACAGCGTTTCAGGTCGTTGTTTTATACCATTTTAGCCGCCATCGGACTGGCCGCGCTGAGCAAACCGATGATTCGTCTGCTTTTGGGTGGCGGCGAATTCAATCAGGCTGATGTCAATCTGCTTTCTTCGGTGCTGATGGTTTACTGTATTTCCGTTCCGCTGGAAAGCATGATGCATATGTATCACCGCGCTTTTTATTCACTCAGAAACACGATCATTCCTTCTCTGATGCACGCTTTTTCACTGCTTATGGCCATTTTAATCGCTCTGAACCTGAAAGACAGTATCGGGGTTTTCGCGATTCCGGTGGGGTTTTCTGTCGGTCTCGGTCTTCATATTACTGTTCTGGCGACGGTGTTCCCGATGCTTTTGAAAAAACGCCGGCAGAAATGTTAGCGCCTTCATTGCCATATTTTTGCCAGCCTGGAAGCTCCGTGATGCAGGGATTTTTTTAGTCCTGAACTGACAAAATCTTTTAAGGTCTGGGTGCGGGTAGAGCCGGTTACTATGCTGGCAATCCCCTGTCTGACACTGTGAGTCACGGTTTCAGAATTTTCGAAGTCAATCGGCCGGCTGATCCGGTTTAAAAGTCCTGACGGTAAAGAGTAAAGTGTCGTTGCCCTGGTTAAAGGATTCATATCCTGCGTTACCTGACCGATTCCGGAAAGCATCTGTACATGATGGCGGCTTTTTAGTATCTGATGATAAATCGCTTTAAATTCTTCCACATTTCTACCTACCATATTTCTGATTTTGAGCGGGTCTTCGGCAAGGCCGTTCCGGGAATCGCCGATATAAGAAAGGCCGGCCACCGTATCGTAAAACTGCCATTCAAAAAACCGCTCCGGAAGCAGTAAAAGAGCGGCATTGGCGGCGTAATGACGGTTTGTTTCTATTTCGTCTTCCAGTACCTCATCGTGTTTAAGAATACGCGCCGGCTTTTGCAGGCGCCCTGCCAGATAAAAGGAATTCCAATTAACCAGATCTTCTCTTAAATTGGTGGAACTGGTAACGCCATATTTTAAGGAAGCTCCCTGAAAAGGAACGTAGGTATTGTATAAAACTCCCGGCCCCAGTGCCTGAAGATGGCTTATTCCGCCGGGACCGAGCCGGCGCATGGCGGGAGCGTAATCGTCCGGATGTCTGAGCATGTTTTTCTGATGCCAGTCTTTTGGGTTATTGACTGCAAAAATTAAGTCGACCATCGACTCTTCATCTTCCCGGTAACCTGTCTGCCTGAATACGCCTGAGCCGTAAGCAAAAGCGAAGTCCGGCTCGTATTTCTGCATCAGAGCTTCTTCATCGAAAGGCAATCTTTCCATTGTGCGGAGGGTTTAGCAAATAGGGAGCGTTATTGTGCCATAAAATTTACTCCATCACAATCACTTTCTGCGGCGCTGTCTGAATGGCAGTTTCGTGATAATCATGAAGCGCGTTCATAATCGTCTGGTACGGATAGATGAAATTTAAACCGCGTTTGGTTCCGACGTCGTTAGTGATGAAGTTCGTTGAATCGTAGCCTTTGAGGACCATCATGTGATAATAAGGGCCTTCGCCGGAATAAAAGGGGTTACCCAGCATGCGGCCGGCAAAGGGGGCCACGATAAGATGACCGGCGGCCAGCTCTTTTTTTAAATCTTCGATGGTCGGGTTTTTCACCACACGGTAATCGGTAAATCCAAAATAGCCTTCCAGTATTTCTGCCGTCTGATCAACCGTGCTATGCTTGTAGTCGCCCAGGTGCTCGTTCTGCCAGTCTACCAGACCGAAGATGTCTTTTTTAAATTGTTCCTTCGTTAGTTCGGGTTCCGAGAAATAATGATAAGCGAGTGCGATGCTGGCTTCTTCACAAGCTTCCTGCCAGGGCATGCCCCAGTCGGCATCGGGAGCCTGCGGATAAAAAGGCACATCCAGATTGATGGAATCGGGCAAAGCCGAAGACATCGATTCTGTTTGCGGTACTTCCGCCATCCGTTCCTCCAAAGGGGGCCTTGTAACTGGCACCGTGGACTTAAACTGACTCTCATCCGGCGTGCATGCGAGAAGAATCAGGGGGACCAGAAATAGAAGAAGTTTTTTCATATTAACGCCTGTTTCCCATGACCCGAAGGAGCATCAGAAAGAGGTTAATAAAATCAAGGTAGAGCGAAAGAGCACCTGTGATCGCCATGCTTTCCGGACCGCCGGACAAAGCGAAGTATTTGAGTTTCTGGTGATCGTAAGCGGCCAAGCCGGCAAAAACGACGATACCGCCATAGGTCACCATCCATTCTATAAGCGGGCTGGCCAGCCAGAAGTTCAGGATGGAACCGATAATGATACCGATCAGCGACATAAAAAGAAAACTGCCAAAGCCGGAAAGGTCGCGGGAGGTGGTGTAACCATATAAACTGGTTGCGCCGTACATAAGGGTGGTGACAAGAAAAACTTTAAAGATGGAGGCGGCCGTATAAACCAGAAAAATCGTGGAAAAAGTAAGCCCGGTCAGTGCCGCGTAAGCCAGAAAAGTAATAATGGCAGTGCTATAACTCATTTTTCTCGCCCATCCGGCCAGAGCAATTACCAAACCAAATTGCGCAATAATAAGCAAAAGCGCGAGACCGGAATGGGCCATTAAATAGGTTATAAAGGCTTCCGAGCTGGCGGCGTACCAGGCAATGACTGTAGTAATGCCCAGCGCAATGGTCATCCATTTGTAGACGGCCGCAAAATACTGGCTGATAACGACTTCCGGCTGCAGGGCTTCGGTGCGAACTTGTGGTTTCATAATTACTGGGGTTAAACGTGGTTTTTATTATAGCGAAATTTTAATTTTTTGATACCCCCAGCATGTTTCCTGGGAATAGTGTATTTTGATGTGCCAAAGTGACGCTGATCTGGCGCATCAGAATTTAATGCCAAAAAGAAAGTACCTCCACCATAGTGATTTGACTTTTTCTTGCTGATACTTAAAATGGTCTTGCTGTCCGTGGGGCCATCGTCTAGTGGTTAGGACATCGGGTTTTCATTCCGACAACAGGGGTTCGATTCCCCTTGGCCCTGCCAGCTTACCGAAAACCTTTAAAACGGTTCTCACTCTTCACTTTTTTCGCTCAGCGTCAAGGCTTCCTTCTGCGCACATGCCGTCCTCGCCACGTACCTCGTGTTATCTTTTTGGCTTCGCTAACTCGGTTTTGTTCATCTAGGGGTATATTCCAGCTTCACTCAAAAAGCTCATCGTTCGGCTATTTTACTTGAGCATCAGAATTCCAGAATGTAGTATGGTGATGCATTTTTGCTAATATTTTTATTTATGAGCGCTTTCCGGCTTGAAGTCAGAAACACGGTGAAAGACAGCCGCGGAAAAACGCGTCTTAATAGGCTGAAGGCTGATGGTTATAAGGTCGAAGCCGTGTGGACGGCGGATCTTTATACAATCAATAAGGAATTTAGTCCGGACGAAAAAGAGAAAATTGGCATTATGCTGACGAATCCGATTTTTGAGGTTTTCAGCGTCGACAAATTGACAGCGCCACAGGATTTTGACTATGTGATTGAAACCGGTTTTCTCCCCGGAGTGACTGATAATGTCGGCCATACGGCGCGCGAAGGAATCGAGGATCTTCTGCATGTAAAATTCGACACGCCCAACGAAAATGTGCATAGCTCCGTCATCACTTATCTGAAAGGAGGTCTCAGCCGTGAAGATGTACAAGTCATTGCGGAGTCGCTGGTAAATCCGCTGATTCAGCGAATCAATGTGAAATCAAAAGAAGCATTTGAAAAAGACGGCATGGAGATTGTGGTGCCGAAGGTATCGATTTCAGAAAAGTCCGGGGCCGATGAGGTGAATTTGGACATCAGTGACGAAGCATTAATCAAGCTCGGAAAACTGGGGATTGAAAATGAAGATGGCACACGCCGCGGACCGCTGGCGCTTCGTCTGAGTTACCTGAAAGTGATTCAGGACTATTTTAAAAAAGAAGGGCGTAAACCGACTGATGTGGAAATCGAATCCATTGCCCAGACCTGGTCGGAGCATTGTAAACATACCATCTTCCGTGATCCGATGGATGAAATCAAAGATGGCATCTATAAACATTATATTAAAGCCGCCACCAATAAAATCCGCCAGGATAAAGGCGATAAAGATTTTTGTGTGTCGGTGTTTACCGATAATTCAGGCGGTATTGTTTTTGATGAGGATCATATTATTACCGATAAAGCGGAAACTCATAACAGTCCGTCGGCGCTGGACCCATTTGGCGGGGCAGTGACCGGGATTGTGGGTGTGAACCGCGACACGCTGGGTTTTGGGATGGGGGCCAAGCCGATTATTAACCGTTACGGTTATTGCTTTGGAAATCCGCAAGATAAGACACCGCTTTATCGCGGAAAAGATAAAACGAATAAAGCACTGACCCCCCGACAGATCATGGACGGCGTGGTTTTAGGAGTGAACGCCGGCGGCAATCAATCCGGAATTCCCTGTCCTCAGGGCTGGGCTTATTTTGAAGACCGTTATCGCGGAAAACCATTGGTGTTCGTGGGTACCATCGGCCTGATGCCCAACGAAATCAACGGAAAACCCAGCTGGGAAAAAGGCGCCAAGTCCGGTGATAAAATTGTGAATATCGGCGGTTATGTGGGCATGGACGGCATTCATGGAGCGACTTTTTCATCGGAAGCACTCGATACCGGCAGTCCGGTAACCGCCGTGCAGATCGGCGATCCGATTACCCAGAAAAAGCTCAGTGACGCGATTGCCAAAGAGGCCCGCGACAAAGGACTTTACAACAGTATTACCGATAACGGCGCGGGCGGTATTTCTTGTAGTGTGGCCGAAATGGCAAAGGAGTGTGGCGGCTGTGAAGTTGAACTTGAGAAGGTAAAAACCAAGTACGCCAATCTGTCACCCTGGCAGATCTGGATCAGTGAGTCGCAGGAGCGTATGACGCTGGCTGTGCCGCCTGAAAAACTGGATCAGTTTATGGATTTAATGAAGCGCCGTGGCGTGGAAGCTTACACAATGGGAACTTTCACAGACAGTGGCCGGTGCAAAGTGACCTTTCATGGCGAAACGGTGATGGATTTAGATATGGAATTCCTGCATGAAGGCCTGCCCCGTGAGCAACAGCATACCACTTACACACGTCCAAAACACAAGGTTCCTGATTTTGAGTGTCCGAAAAATCTGAGTGAAACGCTGAAAAAAATGCTGGCTCGTAATAATCTTTGCAGTTATGAATATATTTCCATCCAGTATGATCACGAGGTGCAAGCCAGTTCCTGCATCAAACCGCTTCATGGAAAAGGCAGGGTGAACGGTCCGGCCAGTGTAACGGTCCCCTTGCTTGGCAAGCGTCGGGGCATCGTGGCTTCGCAGGGGATCAATCCAAGGTACAGTGATCTGGATACCTATCATATGGCGGCTTGCGCGATCGATACGGCTATCCGAAATGCAGTATCTGTTGGCGGCAATATTGACCACATGGCCCTGATGGACAATTTCTGCTGGTGCAGCAGTAATGAAGCAGAAAGACTTGGCCAGCTTAAAGAAGCGGCGCGCGCCTGCTATGAAGTGACGACGGCCATGGGCACGCCTTTTATTTCCGGAAAAGATTCTATGTTCAATGATTTTTCCGGTTTTGATGAAAATGGCAATCCGGTAAAGATTTCAGTACCACCAACTTTGCTGGTTTCATCGATTGGGGTGATTGAAGACGTGAATCACTGTCAGACAATGGACAACAAATTGGCCGGTGATCTTTTATACATCATCGGTGAAACAAAGAATGAGCTGGGCGGCAGTGAATATTTTCATATGCATGATAAAATCGGAGCGACCGTGCCTGAGGTCGATACAAAACTCGCACTGGATCGTTATAAAAGATTCTACAAAGCCTGTCAGAAAGATCTGATGTCCAGTACAGCGAGTGTGAGTCTGGGCGGGCTGGGCATCGCACTGAGTAAAATGGCGATTGCCGGCCGGCTGGGTATGGAAATCGATCTTCGTAAAGTTCCGGCAATTGATGTGAAACGTGACGACTACCTACTTTTTTCTGAATCTCAGATGCGTTTTACAGTGACGGTCGATCCGAATAAGAAAGCTGATTTTGAAAAACGGATGCCTGACGCTAAACTTATCGGCAAAGTCCGTGATGACCAGAAGTTTGTGATTACAGGGCTTGGCGGTAAAACGATTATTGATGCCAGCGTTTCTGATTTGGAAACATCTTACAAAAAAACCTTTAAAGATTATTGATGGCAAAACCTAAAGCACTCATCCTCAGCGGCTACGGTATCAACTGTGAAGAAGAAACGGCATACGCCTTTCAAAAGTATGGTGCCAATCCGGAGATCGTACATGTAAACGATCTGATCGACGGTCTGAAGAAATTCGAAGATTATCAAATCTTAGCCATACCCGGGGGATTTGCTTATGGCGATGATACGGGTGCCGGTAAAGCGATGGCGAATCGTATTGCCAACAACCTGAGAGAAGCTGTGTTAAAGTTTGTACAGAAAGACAAACTCGCTATCGGCATCTGTAATGGTTTTCAGGTACTCACGGCACTGGGCCTGGCCCCTGCTTTGGATGATCAATATGGTGAACGGCAAAGCGGCCTGATGGCCAATGACAATAATCGCTATACCTGCCGATGGGTTCATTTGAAGACGGGGTCCAAAAAATGTGTGTGGACTAAAGGAGTGGAGCGTCTGTATATACCGATTGCCCACGGTGAAGGTTATTTTTACATGCCGGAAGAAAAGGTGAAAGAGCTTCAGACAAATGATCAGGTCGTATTCACTTATACTAAAGAAGACGGATCACCGGCAGGTGGCGAGTATCCCTACAATCCAAATGGCTCTATTCTCGATATTGCAGGAATCTGTGACGGATCGGGCCGTGTGCTGGGTCTGATGCCGCACCCTGAAAGACATCTCTTTTTCCACAATCATCCTGACTTCACTTTACTCAAAGAAAAATACCTCCGGGAAGACGAAGCACTTCCGCAGGAAGGCGAAGGCGGCAAGGTGTTTAAAAATGCCGTAAATTATTTTTCCGGCTAGCTGCCACGTTGATCTTCCCATGGATCATGGTGACCCATAACAACCTCAATTCTGCCCCCTGCTTTTTGCAGAAGAAGATTTCTTGGTGCTAATGCTTCACTGGCTTCTTTAATAAAAACATCTGCAAGGTCTTCAGGGATGATCACTTCATCGTCATTTTCATCCTCAAACATGATAAGCTGACCATTTTCATTGGCAGCCACGGCGCCGACTTTCCTGCGAGCATTAATAATAGCTCTTTCTACCGCTTTTGGTACGCTATCAGATACCCCATCAAGCGGATAAGCATCGACAATACGAAATCCGGCGTATACCTTTGGCTGGATGCCTGACTTTTGTACAGGTTCTAACTTTTTTGCACCTTTTCCCTGAGAAGCGGGCATACTTTTTTAATTAGATTTATATTATATAATAGCATATTTATAATAATATGTAAAGTATTTACTTGAAAATTAACTCCGTTATACTGGCTGTATCAACCTATTAAACCCTCATCATGATCAAACGAGCGCTTATTTCTGTTTCAGATAAGTCCGGCCTTACCGATTTCGCTAAAATTCTGGCCGATAAAGGCGTGGAAATTTTATCAACCGGCGGTACTGCCAAATTACTGCGTAAAAACGGTATCGAGGCGCGGGAAGTCAGTGATTACACCGGCTTTCCGGAGATGATGGACGGACGGGTAAAGACTCTGCATCCTAAAATTCACGGGGGGCTTTTGGCGCTACGCAACAACAAGGAACATATGAAGGCCGCGAAAGAAAACGGCGTGGGCATGATCGATCTGATTGTCGTCAACCTCTATCCTTTTGAAGCCGCCATCAAAAAAGAAGGGGTAACGGAAACAGAAGCCATTGAGAACATTGATATCGGCGGTCCCAGCATGCTGCGAAGTGCCGCCAAAAATTTTCAATCAGTCACGGTCATTACCGACCCGGCCGATTATAAAATGGTGGGGGCGGAGATTAAAAAGACCGGAGATACGACACCTGAAACCCGCCGCAGGCTTGCTGAAAAAGTCTTCGCCACCACCGCCCGTTATGACAGCCTGATCGCGGGCTACCTTTCCGGCGGTGAGGTGAACGGTTTTATGGTTCAAAAAGTGCAGGAACTCAGATACGGCGAAAATCCCCATCAGAAAGCGGCTTTTTATGGTGATATTCCGGGGCACCAAGAAGCCAGTTTAGTGAATGCCGAACAACTTCAGGGCAAGGAACTCTCGTATAACAATATTATGGATGCGGATGGGGCACTGAGTCTGGTTCGTGAATTTTCTGAGCCAACCGTTGCTTTTATCAAGCATGCCAATCCCTGCGGGATCGCTTCAGCCAAGTCGATTGAGGAAGCTTTCAGAAAAGCTTATGAAACCGACTCTAAATCCGCTTTCGGCGGCATTATTGCCCTAAACCGGCCGGTTACCAAAAAGATCGCGAAAGAGATTACCGATAAATTCTTTGAGGTCGTGCTGGCACCTGGTTATGAAAACGGCGTGCTGAAAATTTTTGAAGCCAAGAAGAATTTGCGGGTACTGAAACTGCCTGAAATCAAACCTGAACCATCGGCCCGAACTTATCGCAAAGTGTCGGGCGGTGTGCTGATTCAGGATCTGGATACGGCCCGAATCACCGAAAAAGATCTGAAAACGGTCACCAAACGAAAACCGACTAAGGAAGAGCTGAGAGATTTGTTATTTGCCTGGCACGTCGTAAAACACGTTAAGAGCAATGCCATTGTGCTGGCTAAAAACGGCGCTACCGTAGGCATCGGGGCCGGTCAGATGAGCCGGGTGGATGCGGTGGAACTTTCCATCAAAAAAGCTCTGAACCGCGAAGAAGGCTCCGTGCTGGCCAGCGACGCCTACTTCCCCTTCCCCGACAGCATCGAAGAAGCCGCTAAACATAAAATCACCGCCATCATTCAGCCGGGCGGTTCAATTAAAGATGGAGACGTGATCAAAGCCGCGGACGAAGCCGGCATCGCCATGGTCTTTACCGGCAAGCGTGCCTTTCTGCACTAGTCGTCTGATTCCAGTTCTGTGACAGATCGCCTTTTGGCCGCCTGCACTGACCGCACGGCTTTTGCGTAATCCTCAATTTTATTTGGCTCATTAATAAGGTTTTTGTTGCGTAAAATAAAATCAAGCGCGGCAAATCTGAAAAAATCCGCCCGCCCCTGAAAACCCCAGGCATTTATTGTCTGATCAATGTGCTCTTCAAACATTTTGTGGACATAAAAAGTGATTCTTTTCATTCTATAAATTCATTTAAATACTAATAACATTGTGTTTTTATCACAGAAGAATGAGAATAGGCAAATTTTTTTGCGTCAAGGATCTGGTGAATGCAGGAGGTATCCTCATTTTTTCACAAAAAAGTGTAGCACCATATTGGTACATGGATGACACCTACCTAGTGTCAAATTGAGACCACAGTTTTATCTTGAAATTTTAGACTGCCCGGCGGACCCACAAAAGTCGTTTTATCCGGACGCTAATTTTTATATAATGTAGACATGACAAATTTAAAGAGCCAAGTGAAGGCCGCCCTTAAAACGCTTCCGCCTTTTAAAAAGGTGGTTGTGGGTCTTTCGGGGGGGATGGATAGTGTGGTGCTGACTCATATACTCAAAAGTATGGGGTACGACATCATTGTGGCGCACCTCAATCACCAGCTCCGCGGACCGGAAGCGGACCGCGATGAAGCATTTGTTGTAGCACTGGCTAAAAAATGGAATCTGCCCTACATCTGCAAAAAGGCAGTGATTCCGGAAAGAGAAAATATTGAAGGCAGTGCCCGTCACCTGCGCTACAGTTTTCTGGAAGCCGAGCGTGAAGCTTATCAAGCCGATCTGATTGCCGTGGCCCATCATTTTGATGATCAGATGGAGACGATTATCATGCATCAAAAACGTGGGGCCGGACTGCGCGGCCGGCGCGGCATGGGGCTTTTAACCGGTAAAGTCCTGCGGCCTTTCATCGATATTCCCCGCCGGGAAATTGCCGCGTATGCCATGCAGCATCAGCTCGAATTTGTGCTTGATTCCAGCAATTATGATCTCCGCCTGGAACGCAACAAACTGCGTGAAGAACTGATGCCCGAACTTAAGAAGCTTTCCGGTTTCGAGGAGCGGATGCGTGAGATTTCCAGAGAAGCCGCCATAAAACTGAAACTGATAGAAAAAGCAAAACAGTCCTGGAAGAAGCAATTTATTTCGGGCCGCAAACTTGATCGCACCGCTTTCAATCAGCTGGACACAGACATGAAGGCGGAAGTGCTGCTGGATATTCTGGGGCAGGAAGATATTTATGGAAGCACTTTTAATCGTCTGATTGATTTTATTGCTAATGGAAAAACCGGCAAAGAGCTCCGGATCAAAACCCTTACTTTTGTAATTGAGTATGACAGCGTCCGCTGGTATTTAAAGGCACCTAAAAAGCTTTCTAAAAAACCTGTTGAAGGCGCAGTTCAGTGGGGTGATTACACGATCCGGGTCAGTCACATCAAACCGCTTTTTGTTCGCCCCTGGAAAACGGGAGACCGTTTTCAGCCGGCAGGCATGAAAGGCACCAAGAAATTACAGGACTTTTTTACGGATCAGAAAGTGCCCAAATACAGCCGCCGGCAAATTCCTATCATCGTGGATGATCAGGATGCTATTATTTGCATTGGAGATCTTCGCTTTAGTGAAAAGCACAAGCATCTGAAAGATAAAATAAGTATCCAAAAAAATGGTTAAACGATTTTTATTTCTTATTGCCATCGCCATATTACTTGCTCCCGCCTTTGTGTTTGGGGCTTACGAAAGGGCAGTTCGCGTGACTGCCACGGAAGTGGTGGATGCCCTGAATAATTTTATTCTTGTGCAGGACTACGATGAACGTTATCTGATTCACCATAAGACCGGCTGCGGTTCTGTGAAGGAAGGTGACCCGTTGACTCTGGTGATTCGCGGCGAACTGGACGGCAATCAGGAAACTCTTTATAAAGGTGATTATGCCAGCTGCACGGTGGACCAGGCGGAACTGATTACCGGTACTTTGGTGGTGACTATAGTCTCCGCTTCTGACACTTCGACGTCGGTCAGTGACAACGGCAAGCCCTACCGGATTTACTATAGTGAACGCTGTAAGGGTATAAAGAATATGAACGGCAGGGAGGTTTATCTTCGCAAATACGGCGGTAGTGAGCTTCGGGCCGGTGACAAGTTCTTTTTGCCGGGTGCCGGCGAAATGTGCTCCATCACCTACGTTCAGTCCGAAATTTTTGAGCCATCCGATACCCAACCCATTCCTGCCAATATTGATGTCAAAAGGCCGACCACCCCCACTCATTTACGCGCCATTCCCACCACCAGCGCCGTTTATCTTTATTGGGACGCCGCGACAGATAATGTGGGCATCGATCATTATGTGATCAGTGCTTCGCTCTATCACCGTGACGACCCCGTGGCTCAGGATCCTGCCGTGAAACCACAGGAGATGCCGGATACGATCAGAACCCAAAGTAATCGCCCCAGCATGCGTATCGATTTTCTGGAGCCCGATGAACTGTATTTTTTCAGAGTGATTGCCGTTGACAGCTCCGGCAATGAGAGCTCTTACTGGAGTGAGGAAGCTACCGCTTTCACCAAAAGTTCCATCGCCCAGATCAGTCTGGAAAACCCTGTTCTCAGGCTCTTTCAGGCACAGGAAACGGCGTCTTCATTTTTATTCCGGTGGAACAATCTTTCAGGTTACAAATATTCCGTGGCCCTCGAAGTGGATAATGAAAGGGTATTCGCAGACAGCAACTGGACGCAGACTTATATCCAGATTGCCAAAAAACCGGAACGCAAAGGAAAGAAACTGGAACTGATCGTGCGCGCTCTGAATTATCGTGGTATCACTCAGACCGCGATTGCCAAATTCAGCTTTTAACTCTATTTGAATTCCTGCATCAGTACTTCGTACCACTTGCCTTCAGGTGTGAGCAGAAAGGTTGTTTCATGAACACACCGGTTGCCGGCCAGGGGCTGGCCGCTTACCCGGATTTCGGGATTCTCTTTGGCAAGCGACGGGTCTTCTTTAACCAGCACAAAATGTGTCAATCCGACCCCCGTGGAATCCGCATAATCATAATATGCACATCCCCCTTCTTTCACCTGCTGAGTAAAAATCTCAATCAACTGATTTTCAATTCGTTTTTCATATTCTGCTTCAATGTTCTCAACAATGGGTTCCATAAGGGTTTTTTTGACCGCTTCTTCGTAAGCGGCATAGCCGCTTTGTGCCATCGTCATGATACCGGCGAAGGAAAGGAGGGAAAGAATCGTAAAGATATAAAGATGAATTCTCCGTTCAATCACCACTTTAGTCAGACTGCGGCTGCCGATAAGATAAATGATGACCATAGTGACCAGCAAAATCAGTGCCAGCAGCCGAAGCGCTTCTGTTCCTGCCACCAACAGGTCGGCCAGGGCTGAATATCTGAAAAGCAGAATAATGATGACCGCAATACTACCCAGTGACAGAGTGCGCATCAAAACGCGGTGTCGGACGATGGTGCGGAGCAGTTTATCCACGACAAACTTCCAGTGCCTGTGAATCAGAAAATTCAGAATGAACAGAATGATGGTTTCAACAAAATAGAAGGCCAGAAAAGAAACTACCAGAAAGATCAGAAGCGGTAGTGCGTGCTGGAGACTAATCATAGGATTTTTTATCTCAGGTTATCGGCGGCGTTTTCAAGTGCGAGTCTTCTGCCTTCTTCCGGAGTGACATCATTTTTCTCAGACATACCAACCAGATGAGGATTTGTGGTTTCTACGTGAGTGCGATCAATGACCGTATAATATTTTGTCTGATCACTGGAGGAACCTACTTTAACGTGATAGCCTTTGCCGTCAATGATCAGCTCATTGCCATCAGCTCTGTCTTCACCAAAAATTTCTTCCAGATTCTCAACCAATTGAACTCGGGTCGATTCACGGGCACCGGCAATCACTCTGGCTATTTCATCGGCCTTCACTTCCTGACTGAGTCTTTCATGAACGGCTGTAATTCTGTCTGGTGTTATTTCCGCTTTTGCCGATTCTGCATAAGCCTTCTGCAAAGATTCCCTTCCGCCTTCGGCTCCTACTAAAAGAGCACCACTCAATCCAAGAATAGCTAATGCTTTTCCGATTCTCGATCTGGCAATACCAGACTCTTGTTCTAAAGTAACTGGCTGAGTGCTTATGGGAGCTTGTTCAACTTCCCATCCGATAGGAGTTTTGCCGGAATCCGGTGCTGATTCGAAGTCTCTGTTCATCTTTTTCTGATTGTTAGAGTTCTCTCCATCTACAAAATAACATCTTGTCTATCTAAAAGCAAGGGTATTTTTTGGTGGTTGGCTGCTCTGCTTGGGGCAGAGCAGCCTTCTCACCTCCCACGGTTGGAACTAAAGGCCTTCGCCTTCGGTCACGGGCTCGAAGTAGACGCTCTCCTGCGTGAAGTCCAGCCGGACTCCGACGCGTTCGAACGTTGTCCTGAGCTCGCAGTGAAGGGTGCCTTCGCGGGTCGAGTTGACGCAGAAACGCGTTGCCCGTCCGAGCTCACAGCTGATGACAGCCGCGTGCCCTTCCGCTTCCATGCGATACGGGATCGGTTCACGTTCGGCGGGGTCAGCCGCCTCACTGTGAATGTCCAGCTCGCCTTCGGCGTGGCACTCGTTGAGGAAGAGGTAAACCTCTCCCTGCGCGACTGTTTCAGCGGCGCCGGCACTTTCGTTGATGCCTGCGTCGAGTTCGTCGACAGCTTCCGGTGCGCCGGCACTTTCGTCCGTCACGCTGGCGTCCAGACCATCGGTGTCGTCAGCGGATTCCGCCGGCGGGTTCTCTGGGTTATCCAGAACCGACAGATCCTGGTCGTCTGCGTGGGCAATGTTACCCTGCAGGGCGTCAGCCATGTCGGCCGAATCCAGACAGCTCCCGGCTCCGGCAAGCATGGCACCAGTTGCCACTACACCTACAGCCTTTTTGCCTCTCATAGGCGGTTCTCCCTTCTTCATAGTTCCTCCTTTCGGGGAGGCGAAATGTCCATGAGCAAGTACGTATGCTCCAATGCGGTAAATCCACTATGGATCATCGCACTTAGCTACAAGGTGGATGATACCATAAAAATAAAAGTATGTCAAACAACAATACTAAGGAATGTCAAGGGTGTCAGTCGGCTCTTATTTACAATATTTTTCGCGATAACGACCCATATCCACATTGTGCGCCGTGAACGGCCCATCCGGTTTTGGCTGAACCACAAAACGGTATTGATCATATTTTTCATGAGCACAGAATTCGGTCAGCCATAAGCCATGACCACTTTGAATCGGTGGCTGATTCTCTGGTGCTTTAGCCATGTTCAGAGTATGGGCAATCCCGGCATTTACAAAAGGCCCATAAATAGCCCGCATACCGTCAAGAAGGTCGGATCGTGGTCGGAACATGATGGATTTATGTCCTTTCTGCATCGTTATTTCGGTTTCATAAATATCGCCTTCAAAAGCTTCTATCAGGGCAACCTCTAAATCTTCGTACCGGGTAGCTGTATTGACTCTGTTCAGGGTGACTTTTTTTGAAATTTTCCCTTCTTTTTGCATCACAGCAATGAATCCGCGGGCTTCCTGCCTGGCCTCATCCAGGCTTTTTCCTTTCATTTGTTCCATCAGCAAGAGGGCTTGTGATTTTTTGGCTTCTTCCTCCTTTACTTTTTCCTCACCGAATTCTTTTACCAGTTCCGCCCGCACCAGGCCGCATATTCGCCTTCTTTCTCCGTCACCAATCGTCCGTTCGATTTCCGGTCCGGAATGTCTTAAATCATAATCGACCGTAACAGAAAGGGTGTTGTTTCTCGTCAGGCAGAATTGATTCCGGTCCAGCACGGCATCACCTTCATCGGTGCTTCCGTGAACGACCAAGCCCTTTGAAACAAGAGAATTTTTTGCCTCTCCAAATACCTGGTAAGACAGTCCTTTCAGGTCACTGTGGGGCGTTACCACAATATGAGGAATACTGGTGACCCGCTGCCCATTGACTTCCTGCATGGCTATTTTGGCATCGAGCTGCCTGACCAGGTTGAAGGAACGCTGAAACAGTTCTTCCTGTGAGTGGCTATTCATCACTATTTCAGCTGCCTGATCTTCTTTAACCTCTTTAGTTACCAGGTATTTGTAAACACGCACTTTGGTTAGTTTCAAACGTCTGTCGTGTGTGCTTTTCATTATTAAATCTTCGGGTGTTTTAACATCGGCTGTGTCATGTGACTTGGCTGTTAAAGCTGAGTGATTTTTAGCGCCTTCTTCACCTCTGTGTTCACTGATCAATGTAACCGCTGAGACTGCGCCCAAAACCACTGAACCGGCAAACATCCATTGGATTAATCTTCTGTTCTTCCTGGTTTCTTCGGTCACATTTGTTGAAGGGCTTAAGGATTCTTCAGTGATGGTTGGATAATGGGCGATATATTCAATTTTACCGGCAGCCTTTTTAAGAATCCCGTCTAACACCGGTCTGACGGAAGGAGGCGGCAGATAACTTCCCCCTGTTGTCTGCATAATTTTCAGACATTTGGCCGCCGCATCATAGTCACCCTGCTGTAGGGCTTCCTTTAAAGAACGGACGGTTCCTTCCAGTTTATTAATCGCCGTATCCCATTTGCTGATTTTGTCATTTTCTTCCCGAGCCAGTTTTTCACATTCTCTGATGTCTGTTTCAGCGGCAACAGTGATCTCCCCCTGAAGCAGTTTCAGCGCTTCTCTTTCATGATCTGCCCGCTTTAGTTCCGCCCTTTCCTGCTTACGCCGAAGGTCCTCAATGCGCCGTTTTACTTCTGTCATCAGTCTGGCCGCCTGACTGAATGCGTCGACGGCGTTGATTTGATCCTCAATGGAATCAAGCACCGTTTCGATATCAGTGATTCCTGCAAAAGCCGTCAGAGCCTGTTCTTTCGAACCTTTATAATAGCTATTTTCGAAACTCACCCTGAACTCATAAGTGGCTCCGCGAAGCCCCTGAATCAGCTCCTGTATGGCCTTCTGTCCTTTTTCCTGAAGCATCTTATCGTCACTGAAATGAGGCTGACAATTCGCCAGATCAGCTTCGAGATGCTTCAGAATAACATTTATTTCAAAACATTCCGGATAGGCGCTTTTTAGCGCTTTCGGACTTGCGTGGGCTCCGGGAGTTTCGACATCAATGACTTTCCTTTCAGGTCTGTCGGACGGTCTTTGAGATGGAGATTCAGGCATAATTAGTTATCAAACGGCGTGTTATTATACATCATCTGCAATTAATTGACAAAAATCAAATAATGAGCTATAAATTAGCTCCAATCTTTTGCTTATGAAACCGGAGCAATATTCTCCTGCAGAAACTTCTTCACGTTCACTGATTACTACGCGTTCACGTTTGCTGCTTTGTGCGTGTATGGCAGCTTTTAGCTTATGTGCCTGCAGCAGTAATAAACAGCAAACTAGTTCTGAACAATCTTCTGCCGGCAGTGGCGGCACAGACATGGACGTTGGCGGAAGCGCAGGTTCTGAAACAGCAGGCAGTGGCGGCGTTACTATAGCGGGTGGCAATGGGGGTGAAAGTGGTGCTGATCAGGGAGGTGATGGAGGCGAAAGCGGAGCAGATGAAGAAGGTGCCGGAGGTGTTGATAGTGTTGGGGGCAGTAGTGGTGAAGCAGGCAATGCCGGAATGGCTGGCTCATTAATAGATCTTTGTGATGGCGTTAATTACGATGACGGCAACGTCTGTAACGGCGTGGAAACCTGTGATCCGACGGACGGC
>JAFGTE010000024.1 GCA_016934215.1 Candidatus Peregrinibacteria bacterium
AGAAGCTCCCAAGGGTATGGCTGTTCGCCATTTAAAGCGGTACGCGAGCTGGGTTCAGAACGTCGTGAGACAGTTTGGCCTCTATCTTCCGTAGTCGTAGGAATATTGCGAGATTCTGCTCCTAGTACGAGAGGACCGGAGTGGACGAACCTCTGGTGTACCTGTTGTCGTGTCAACGGCACTGCAGGGTAGCTATGTTCGGTTGTGATAACCGCTGAAAGCATCTAAGCGGGAAGCCATTCTCAAGACAATATTCCCCATAGGCCCGAGGGAGACTACCTCGTTGATAGGCATCAGGTACAAGCGCAGCAATGTGTTCAGCCGAGATGTACTAATCGGCCAATTGACTTTTTATCGAATTTAATGGATCTTCAGCTCAGGTTCCGGTTGCTCGGAATTCGAGCTGAGGATACGATCGACTAGCGATTAATATTAATAGATGTCTGATCCGCCGCGGCGGATAGATTACATTTGTTCTTCTAAAATAAGCATATTATCTTGGTGTCTTTAGAGGGTGGGGTACACCTGTTCCCATCCCGAACACAGCAGTTAAGCCACCCATCGCCGATGGTACTTGAGTCTAAGCTCTGGGAGAGTAGGTCGACGCCAAGATTATGTGCTTATTTAAAAAACCCGCTCCGGCAGACCGGGCGGGCTTTAAAAGTTAAACGATGATGTCAATTGTGATTTTTAGCTTGTTTTATTTTTTTGGTTATTGATAGTAACTTTGTTCTTTAGCTTCTGGGCTTTTTGGGCCTCCCGGCCTTTTTCAATCAGTTTTATACGCTGACGATTTGCTTCACGTTGCGCTGCATCTTCTACTTTCTGACGCAGGATACGATCAATGTTCGGATTATCGTGAGGGACGTATTCCTGCTCTTCTTCTTCATGATTGGCAGCATGTTTACCGTGGGAGTCATCTTTATCGGTCACGATATCGATTTCGATAAATTGCTGATTGTTATCTATGGCCGTTTGAATTTCTTCAGTAGCTTGAGCCACCCTGTCTTTTAGAACAACTGCTTTGTTGTAAGTGGCTTCTACTTGCTGACTTATGTCGTCAGTTTCAATCTTTTGAAGTGTATCATGAATGATATTGACTTCCATTTCTTGAACTTCGGCAATCTCATCAACTGCCTTCTTAAGTTTACTGACTTGATTTAACTCATCAGCATTTTCGATGGCATATTCCGTTGAATTAACAATTCTTCCGGTAAGATTCCTCAGTCTGATATCGCCGAAGTCATCTGTGGGCTCATAGATGTCTAGCAAGGATGCGCCCAATGGTTTACTGGAAGCGTTTCCCTCCAGCATTTTTTCAAGTTTACTTAGGTCATCCCGGACCTGATCGACATGATACGCATAGGAATAATGGTTAAAAAACATCATGCCTTCCAGAAAAAATACGAAACTCAGAACGCAGGTAACCAGTTTTCGCCTGTTAGCTTTTGAATTTAATATATTATTCAATGGCTTCGGGTTTAAGATCTATTTTCCTCTTTATGTAGAAGAAGGCTGTAATTCCTACAATAAGCAGAGCTCCGATGAGAAACATCAGATGATTTTCAACGGAAAACACGTAGGCGAAGTGAGAGACGCTTATAATTCCGATTCGGATATAGTAAGTGGCAAATCTCATAATCGTTGTGTGCAATCCTTCCGCTACCAGTCTTCCGACTTGCACTAAGCTAGCCGCAGAGGCGAAGACTGTATGCATCAAAAGTGCATAGGTGGTTTTAAAGGGAATGGTATTTAAAAGTTCCATCATATCGCTGCTCTCAAAAATGGCGAAACCGATTTCGGCATAGGTGAAGCCGAATCCGATCAAAAGGAAGCTCGCGATCCGTAATTCCTTGATGTTGTGATGGATCAAATCATGAAAGTACTTTACGTGGTGCTCAAAAAATAATATTCCAAGTTCAATAAATAAAAAGGCGGCAACCACATATAGGAGGTTCAGATTGATTCCAAAGTGTTCAATTAAAATGAAGGGGGTCGCAATGAGTATTCCAAAGGCAAAAAGACCCAGAATCGATTTGAAGCCCACTTTTCTGTAAAAATGAGATGTAACGATCAGGGTAACCAGTGCCAGTAGAGAAAAGCCTATGAGGAGTGTATTTGGTGTCATTTAAGGTTTTTTTGTTTTTTGAATTTTGTAACCTTTGATGTGAAAAATGTTAAGTTATAAAATATACTCTTTCCCTTTTGCAAGGCATGAAAGCATGCATATGTATTGTTTTTTTATACGATTTTGTATATGTGTTTCACTACCTTGTTTATTATATAATAACATATTTTAAAAATAATGTCAAATACCTTTGCACCTTTTTTCCGGTACGCGTCAATTGTAAAAAAAACCGAGGCGTGTAATATGGCTTAGCATTATCCTAATAATCCCAACGATTATGTACGCATTAAACAGAGCTCAGCTCATTGGACACCTTACGGAAGACCCTCAGATTCGTCAGACCCCCTCAGGGCAGACGGTGGGGGATCTTAATATTGTGACCAAAGCTTCTTTTGCTACCGGCGATGGCCAGATGCAGCAGACTTCTTCATACCATAATGTGGTAGTCTGGCGGGGGCTAGCTGATATTTCTCAGCGGTTCCTCAAAAAAGGAAGTCAGGTTTTTATTTCAGGGCGTATTCAGACGGATGAATGGGAAGACCAGAATTCCGGTCAAAAGCGCTATAAAACACGCATTACGGCAGATGAGATGATCCTTCTTGATCCTAAAGTGCCGAATGAACCATTGTCTGAAGGCAGTATGGTGGGTGGGGCGCTTAATCAGGCTGAAGTGATCGGTAATGTCACTCGTGATCCGGAGCTAAGGCAAACACCAAACGGTAATAGTGTAGTAAGTTTTGGCATTGCCACCAACTTTGCCTGGAAGGACCGGGCTGGTGAAAATCAGGAAAAGACGGAATTTCACAATATAGTGGCTTGGGATGAGCTGGCTAAAGCCATTCAGGCGAACTTTAAGAAGGGACGAAAGGTTTATATTCGCGGCCGGCTCCAAACCCGCAGCTGGGAAACGCCCGATGGGAATAAACGTTATACTACCGAAATCATTGCGGAAAGCGCTTTGGCACTCGGTGTACCAAATACGGAAATCGGCTTGCCTTCAGTGAGTACAGATGTTAAACTTTCTCGTCCACAGCCTAAGAAAGGTGCTGTGGCCGTTGAGAATCCGTCTGGTGAAGTGCCCGCCGTAAACTATGAAAGCGAGGTAAAGCCGGAGGATCTCCCGTTTTAATTCCTAATTAAGTTGTATTCATGACAGAGGTACATGACCCAGAGCGCATTCAGAATGCCATTCCCCAGCTTGAAGAGCTTTTAGAGCGAATCGAATCAGGCCAGCTTTCATCCGTTGATCAGGCGCTTATTGAGGTGGAAGATATGGAAGTCGGTATTCATCCGCCAGGTCAGGAGAATTATTCTCCCGAGAACCTGGAAGTTTTAGCTAACGATGTAAGAAGAGCGTTAGAAGAAATGAGAGACGGGCTTGCACAGGAAAACTAAGGCCTTCTTTCAGCCTTTTTTACAAAGCGTAATCCAGCCTTGAAGACCCATGGTTTTGGGGCTTTTTACCTGTGTAGTAGGAAAGTTTTCCCAGTGGTAATTCACGATTTTCCAGAAGTTTTTGGGAAGTTTTAGGTCGTTTTGCATGATGCGCATGATACAGGACATGACCTTAGGTTCCGGATACACAGCTTCCGGTGGAACATCAGCGACGATTTCGATGTCTCCGTAGGCTTGGGCCTGGAGGGAAACCCGGTAGCATCTGGGGGGCTGACCCATTAAAGTTTCGGCATAATTTTTGTCTGTGATGAAAATCATTCCGTATGGTTTTTGATCGATTTCGGACATGAATTTTCGATAAAGTCGGCCCGAAATATGAAAGGGGATATTGCCTACGAGTAAATAGGGTTTTTGGGGAATTTTATATTCTAAGATATCGCCTTTAATAAGCCGTATATTCGAATATTGAGCAAATTTTTTGTTCAGTAATCGGAAGAGATTCTCGTCAAATTCGACAACTTCGACATCATCGAAGTGATGAACTAATTCGTTTGTTATATAGCCAAGTCCGCCGCCAATTTCGACAATCTTTGTGCCTTTTTTGTATGCCTCTTTTACATATTGAACAAATTTTTTGATCAAAAATGGGTCTGTAGTGAAGACCTGACCATAATATTTGCGCGGTATAAGACCATTTTCTTCAAGCTCTGCCTGACAATTTTTTTGATCATCATTCATGTTTTGACGCTTTTCATAGCTCGCTAAATATAGCAAAATATTAATTATAGCGAAAGGTCCGAGTATTCGAAAGTTGAGATAAATCTTGATGCGCCAAAGTGGCGCCACTTTGGCGCCAATATGCCACCAATCTGGCGCATCAGAATTTTGCAGTATTTTCGAATAGGGTAGGGTGTGCTAAATTGATGTACCTGATTATGCGAAAACTTCTTTACACATTATTTGTTTTACTGCTCTTGGCGCCGGTAACGGGAGAGCTCTGGCATGTTCCGATCTGGAAATATGAATTTTTACCTTCAGATATCCTGATTTTACTCATTTTCCCTCTCTGGACACTGGATAAGCTGGTGACAGACAGAAGGGTAAGAATCGGCAGAATCGGTATAGCGATTGCTGTTTTTCTGTTTGTGATGGTGACGACTTACTTTTTAAATATGCTGCGTTTTGATTTCGGGCAGATGCTTTCGGGCTTTATTCTGATGGGGCGTTTTGGCATGTACATTATTGTGGCCGGAATGACCTTTGATATGCTGGATCGCGATAAAACGGGGCTTTTTAAGAAACTTCTTTTGGGGGCAATGGTGCTTAGCCTGGTTTTAATCGTTATTTTGGGCTTTCTGCAGCTTAAATTCTTCCCCAGTTTCCTTGAGCTGGGATTGCAGCTGGAGGGGTGGGATCCGCATATCGGCAGGCTTCTTTCTACCTGGTTTGATCCGAATTTTATCGGAGGGTATCTGGCTTTTCTTCTGCCTGTGATTTTAGCCTTAGGGCTTTATTTCAAGCGAAAAAAACAGTTTAAGTGGGCGGTTTTGCTGGCTGTTATATTGATTTTAGGCCTTTTGGCGCTTTATCTGACTTTTTCCCGCAGCGGTTATCTGGCTTTAATGCTTTCTTTGGGCATTTTCACATTCTTTAAGTCGCGGAAGCTGTTAATAGCGCTAGTTATGGTGGCTGTACTGGGTTTCAGTGTGTCTCCCAGGGTGCAGGAACGCACCATTGAAGCAGTAGATAGCGCTAAAGGGCTTATTGGTCTGGATTCTCAGCAGCCGATAGATCCCACTGCACAGCTTCGCGTGTATTCCTGGCAGTTTGCACGGGAAATTATTACTGATTATCCGGTACTTGGGGCGGGGTTTGGACGTTATGCTTTTGAAATCAATGAAAGGGGCCATGGACTCCTCTCTGATCACTCTTCGGGCGGCTCTGACAGTTCATTACTCACCCTATGGGCCCAGACAGGTATTTTCGGTCTGCTCAGTTACCTTTTTATCGGTTTTGTGGCAGCTGTTACAGCGGTTCGGCGAATCTGGAGACGTAATGACTTTAATAGTTATCTTCTCCTGGGACTGCTTTCCGGTTTTGCGGGAATAATGGTGCATTCTGTTTTCGTGAATTCCCTTCTTTATGCCCTGATGATGACTTATTTGTGGGTTGGACTTGCTCTGATGGATGAAAAAGTCCCTAAAGCTGTCTGATACGCTGTATGCCATCAATTTTTCTGATGTACTCAGCAACCCCAGGGGTGACATGCCTTTCCCAGTCCAGTCCCTGGTTAATAGCACAGCGGATTTTTGTTGCGGACACATCCACCTCGTGCTCCACCTCGACAACGGGAGACCAGCCTTCTTTATCAAATAGCTCTTTCACAAGGCCGTTATTTCCCACAAAAACCGCCTCAAAAGAAGGGGCAATTTTTCTTACGTGGGCGGTCCATTCGTCGTCATCGTGAATGTCCGGCACCTGAAAAACTTCGCATTTATCAGCCAGCTTATTTTCCTCTAAGGCCAGTTTTATCATGGTGACACGTTCATCGGCCGTAAAAGGATTGTATTCCTCGTGAGAATACTGACTGCTGCCTACGGCGATATAAAGCCTGTCTACTTGCTTCAGAGCTTGTTTTATCGCGGATAAATGTCCGAGATGAAATGGCTGAAACCTTCCTGTATAAAGTCCTGCTTTCACGTCCTTATTTTACTTCTCACGGATGATTAATGGCAAAGTCATATTCTGGATTTCCACGACCTTCACACCGGCAATCAGTGGATCGCGGTTAGCCTTGATAGCGCGAAGAAGGTTATCAATTTTGGGAAGAAAGAATTCATAGTAGTCCTTGAGTCTCTGATAAGCGCCGATTTTAGCTTTTACTTCTGTCTGGTCTTTTTGCAGTCCGATAAATTTACCCAGATCTTCTTCAGCGTTTTCACCGTCGAAAATCTGCAAATTATTAAAGAAGGCTTCTTCGGTCAGATTGAGAGTGACTTCCTGGGATTGGAAGTTGGCATTGAGGAAGTTGATCACGGAACTGAGGTCCTGAACACGCGTCAGGGCTCTCTGGTTTAAGGTTTCAAGTAAATGGATAAAATTGTCCAGAGCGTCTGAGCGGTTATCGGCCTGATTCAGGTAGGCAAACACATCCACCGATAACGTGTTGCTGATTTGCCCCAGCAGACGTGCGTCCGTTTGTAACACGGAATCAATATTGACCGTCTTTTCCCCCAGATAGTAGGTGGAAAGGATGCTTCTCTGCAGGCTTTTTGCGGTTCTTAAAGGGGTTAGGTGATAGCCTTTACTGAGTTCGTTGCTCAAAATGACACTTCCCATAAAAATGCTTTTTCGGTCCCTGGCTGTTTCTTCCTGTCCTTCACCGATTACCTGTGCTGTTTCCAGACCTTTGGCGTAGCCGCTGCCGGGAATTTGTCTGATAAAGCGAATATACTGATCAGTCGTTTGTCCGTTGATCTGATAAGTGGCCAAAACGCCTTGCTGAAAGCCAGTGACGGTTTTTAATACTTCTGTCTGATCCGCCACTTCCGGTTCTGATCCGGTAAAAAAACTGGTGATGTTGCCCCAGTTGAAAAAGATGATGATCGTGGTGATAGCAATGACGAAAGTGGTCACGAAAACACCCCACACTTTTTCAATGTATAAGGTCTTGCGCAAGAGTTTTTTTAGATTAAGATGTGCCTCTTCGTGTTTCTTTGCATGATGCCGAACATGTCTGAAGGGTTTTTTGGTCACTTTTGGGTATATTTATTCCCTATATTATAGCAAATTTTTGGCTTATTTACAAGCAAGTACTAAGTCATAAGAACTAAGTATTAAGTAGTGGACTATGTAACTCAGGATGTCTAAAATCAACTTAGTCCTTATTACTTAGTACTTAGTCCTGAAAAGACATGAAGATCGGCATTGATGCGCGTATGTACGGGGTGGGCTTTACCGGAATCGGCCGATATACGGCGGAGCTTATTGAGCATCTGGCCAAATATGACAAGGAAAATGAGTATGTGCTTTTCATGCGGAAGGAGCCTTTTGAAAAATTCGAGTGCCCCAATCAGCGTTTCAGAAAGGTCCTTGCGGACTTTCCTCATTATTCCTTTGGGGAACAATTTGGTTTTAATAAAGTGCTGAAACAGGAAAATCTGGATCTGATGCATTTTACCCATTTTAATGCACCGATTTTTTATAACCGGCCTTTTGTGGTCACCATTCATGATCTGACTTTGTCGTTTTTTCCGGGCAAGAAGATGACAGGAATCTTTCAAAGAATGGCTTATCATAAAGTGCTTCGCAGTGTTACCCGCAAGGCCAGGAAGATCATTGCGGTTTCGAATAATACCAAGAAAGACCTGATGGAAACACTGAAGATTCCTGAGGACAGAATCATTGTGATCTATAACGGGGTCAGCGCCAAATTCGGTGGAGTTAAGCCAACACCCAGACCTGAACTGTATAAGGCACTGGGTTTAAACCGGCCTTATTTTCTTTATACCGGTGTGTGGCGGGATCATAAGAATCTGGTAGGGCTTATCAAAGCTTTTGCTGCTTTCAACGAGGAAACAGGTAAACAGTATGAACTCGTTATTACCGGTCAGCATAATCCCACGTATCATGAAGTACCCGATACCGTTGAGGAACTTGGTGTTGAAAATTCGGTGCATCTGGTGGGACTGGTTTCTGAGGAAAATGTTTATTCGCTTTACCTGAATGCTCTGGCTTATGTTTTCCCTTCCTTTTATGAAGGCTTTGGTTTGCCGCCGCTGGAGGCTATGCAGTGCGGTACGCCAGTGCTTGTTTCCAATGTTTCGGCCATTCCTGAGGTTTGCGGAGAGGGGAATGCGGTTTATTTCGATCCTTACAACATTGAGGATATAAAGCAGAAAATGCTGGATTTTATCAAGGATCCCACTTTGCGTCAGAAGCTGATTGATCGCGGGAGAGAGCGGGTAAAGTTTTTCAGCTGGGATAAAATGGTTGAAGGGGTTTTAGAAGTTTATAAAACAGCAGTTAAGTAAGATGGATCATATTGGAGCTATTATTGGCAAAAGACTCAATCAGCACCATCTGGGTGAAAGCGCACGGGCTTCCCAGATACTTGTGAAAGCCAACCAGTTCTTACAAAAGAGACTTCAGTGTGAAGAAGATGAGGTGCGTGCTTTCCGGCTTAAAGACGGTGTTTTGTATATCGGTACAGTTGGATCGGTTTGGAGTCAGGAAGTTTTTCATGAGCAGGAAGCGATGATGAAAAAAATCCGGGAGGAGCATGGAGCAAAATCAGTTTTAAAAATTGTGATAAAAAGTTTGACAACAGATTAAAACTTATTTAAACTTTCCACGCTTAAGAAAAACTCTTACTAACTCGTTAATCAATCCTCGTGCTAAGAATCCGTTTACAGCGTTCTGGAAGAAAGAACAGGGCAAACTATCGCGTCGTTGTGGCTGAGCATTCTGCTCCGATCAAAGGACGCTATCTTGAATTGCTCGGAACGTTCGATCCTCTTGTGGAAAAACATGGTCTGGTCATCGATACCGCAAAACTTGAAGTATGGATTAAAAAAGGGGCTAAGCCAACGAATACGGTAGCCCGGCTTCTTAAGGGGCAGGGGGTTAAAGGAATGGAGCCTTTTATTTTTGAGATGAAGGATCGTAAAGTGAAGAACCCGAAAGAGGAACCAGAAATGCCTGCGGCTGCACCTGTGACTGAAACTCCTGCGGCTAAAAGTGAAGCTTCTCCGGCACCAGCTGAGGAAAAGCCTGCTGAGGAAAAGCCTGCAGAGGAAAAGAAGGAAGAAGCTCCTGCTGAAAAAGCTGAGGAGTCCAAGGACGAGGAGGGTAAACCAGAAGAAAATAAGTAAAGCAAATTCTTTTAATTCATAATTCTTAATATTATGGCTGATGATGTTTCAACCGGAGTCGACAAAGACTTTGTAGAGTTTGTCGTAAAATCTATTGTAAGCCAACCTGGCAAGGTGGTGGTTACCCGTACCGTGGACGACATGGGCGTTCTTCTTACGCTTCAAGTGGCAAAAGAAGACATGGGTAAAGTGATTGGACGAAGTGGTCAGACCGCTAAATCTATCCGCATCCTGCTTCGCGTGATCGGTTCTAAAGAAAATACCCGCGTCAACATGAAGATCATTGAACCGGAAGGTGGTGAGGTAAAAGGTGGTGAGCTCGAAGATGAACCGGCTTCTACCAGCATTTTGGATGATCCGGATCTTGAGGTATAGTAGCCTTAGGAAAGGTTATTCTTTAAAATCAGTATCGTTATGGATGGTGGTCTGATGGTAACTCAGCAGTTTAATATTGTAGATCTCCTCAATCTGGGGGTTGCTATTGCAATTATTCTCGCGGGCGGTCTTTCCGTGTTTTATATTTTTGTCGGCGGTATCAGTTTTATTCTTTCCGGCGGACAGGAAGATAAAATCCGTCAGGCCATTCACACCATCCGTTATGCGATTATCGGGCTGATCGTCACTATTTTGTCGGTGACGATCATTAAAATTGTCGGCTATATTTTTGGCTTTGACCTTCTTTCGGTGATCAGCTGGGATCGTATCACATTCCTAATGAGCGAACTCATCGACCGTATCGTGGGTGCGGGAGGTAGTAGTTATCCTGGAGGTGGCAGTCTTCGCTAGATTTTTGCTGTTTTTCGTAGTTTTGCACGTTCGTCTCTATTCATCTAGAGGTGAATCTTCTTCATCATCTTCCTCACCCGGTTCAGTCATGGCGGCTACTTGCAGGGTGCGCCAGTCGTAGGGGAATTTGAAGTTTTCCAGCGCCCGGATAAAGGAAGCAAAGAACTTCCAGGGGCTTTTTCCGTCAAAAACAAAAGCGTCACCAACTTCCTTAGCTCCGTCATAGTCGGTAACAAGCTCGTTTTCGGGACAAACCGGGATGACGCCGTAATTCATGGCTTTTTCGATTTCCTCCTTACATTCTTCGGTGGCGGCGGTGGCCAGCATCATATCGGCGGCAGCGTATATCTTGCGTTTATTGCCGTCATTGTCACTGATAATGACTACTCTCTTCGGATCTTCTTCCGCTAAATGATTGAAAAAATCCTGGAATTTTTTGGTTCCGATACCCGTAACGGCAAGGACGACATCCTGCTCTAAGATGCCCTGGATCACGTCCTGCAGCATGTCCAGGTTATTCTTTTCGGTGAGGGGATAAGTAATGCAGACTACAGGTGTTTTTTTGTTGTAATTTAAGCCAAAATCCTGACAAAAAGCAATTTTGTTTTTCTCTTTGTTCTGGAGCATTTTCTTGCTATATTTCTGGTAGATCTTGTTGTCGTAGGCGGGTGTCAGGGTACTCATAAATTGGCGAGTTTTTTGTTTTTTTGGCTGTAGCGAGGCTCTAGATCATCTCATTATTATATCATATTTTTACCTTGATTAAAAGGGATAAAAAGCGTTTTGTCGTCATTGATGGGAACCATTTGGTTCACCGGGCCTTTTATGCGATCCAAAATCCACTGAAAACCAGTTCCGGTGAGCAGACGAATGCCATTTATGGTTTTGCCAGCATGCTGATCAATATTATTGAAATCGAAAAGCCCGATTATATCGCCATGACCTTTGATGAGCACGCGCCGACTTTTCGTCATGAGATGCACGAAGAATACAAAGGAACACGCCAGAAAGCTCCCGATGAACTTTATGCGCAGATCCCCCGCATCAAAGAGATGGTGGAGGCTTTTGATATGCCGATTTACAGCAAAGAAGGTTTTGAAGCCGATGATATGATGGGAACACTGGCCAAAGAGGCGGAGGAGCAGGGGATGGAGGTTTATATCGTGACGGGTGACATGGACGCCATGCAGCTGATCACGCCTCATATACGGGTCGCCTTTCCACATAAAGGCTACCGTGAACCGATTATCTTCGACCGTCAGCGGGTGAAGGAAAAATACGGCATTGAACCGGAACAAGTCGTGGATTATAAGGCGATGATGGGGGACACCTCAGACAATATCAAAGGGGTTCAGGGAATCGGGCCTAAAGGGGCTGTTCAGCTGCTACATGAATATGGCACGCTGGATGGTATTTATGAGCATATTGATGAAATCAAAGGAGGGCTGCATGACAAACTGGTAGCCGGTAAGGAAGATGCTTATTTCAGCCAAAAAATGGCCCGTATTGTGACGGATGTACCCAATGGATTTAAGAAAGAAGACACGGATTTGCAGACTCTGGATTATCTGGGCCTGGATAAGTTCTTTGAAGCGCTTGAGATGAAGAGTCTGCGGGGTCGGCTGAAGAAGATTACTCCTGAAAAGAAGCAACAGCCCGAAGCGCAGATGAGTATGTTTTAAAAGTTGACATAAATTAAAAAATATGTATAATATACTTCTTAAAAAAGATAAGTATTTTTACTGTGTCTAAAAAACCTTCCGCAGAAAATCATAGTGCCTTATCGTCTGAGCAGATAGCTATTAATGAATTATACAGAGCTGCTACAGCTATTGAAAGAGTTGATGATTCCTATATTCCCAGACTTACTTTCCTTACACCTGAAATAGCACAAGTTCTAGTCCAATGGAAAAGTGATGAACTTGATTTTAGTAGTCTCACTACTCTCATTCCAGAGGCTGCCCAAGTCCTTAGCCAAATGTGGTTGGGAAGAAGTTTGGTTTTTAATAGTCTCACTACTCTCACTCCAGAGGCTGCCCAAGCGCTCAGCCAGTGGCCGGGAGTAAGTTTGCATTTAGGTGGTCTCACTACTCTTACACCTGAAGTGGCCCAAACGCTCAGCCAATGGAAAGGGGAAGCTTTGGGTTTAGATAGTCTCTCTACTCTTACACCTGAAGTGGCCCAAACGCTCAGCCAATGGCAAGGAAAGAGACTTTATTTTGGAATTACTACTATTACGCCTGAAATTGCACGAAGCTTAAGCCAATGGCGGGGTGATCAACTTCATTTGATGAAGCTCACTACTCTTACACCTGAAGTGGCCCAAACGCTCAGCCAATGGCAAGGCGAATATTTAAATTTTAATGGTCTCACTACTCTCACACCGGCGGCTGCCCAAGCGCTCAGCCAATGGCAAGGCGAACTCGAGCTTACAGGGCTTGAAACACTTTCTCCCGTAGCCGCTCGTTATCTTGTCCCTTTTTATAGGAATAGCAAGTTAGATATTGGTGAGGTAGATAGAGATGATAAAATTAAATCAGCTCAACCATGGAATTGCATTGTTGATATTATGAATGAAGATGAAATGCATGCCCAGATTGACAGAACATCCATTGAACACTGGCAGCCCCTTTTTGATTCTCATCCTAATTTTAAAGACTTAGTTCATCAGGAAGCTCAGGTCCAGCATCAGTATCTGCGTGAGCAGGGGCTTTCTCGTCCTGAACGCTTTCATAATCTTAATGCAGGCCGCGGGGCGGAAGCGGTGATCCGGGAGGCTTTATCATTTTTTGAAACTGATTGTAATGGTGCCGGTATGCCGGCATTTCTTGCACGTTTTGAGTCAAAAACAAAACGGTCATTCGAACCTTCTTCTGAGTTCTTTGAAGTATATCTGGATGAATTGGTGCAGGAAGTAGCAGATCATCTTCAGCGAATTATTCAAAATGCCCGTAGAACCCTTGAGCGTTGTTCTCAGGCTGATACAGATGAACGCCGCCGTTTTCTGGAAAGCAAAATTAATGATCCTGATATTAAGGCAAAAGGAAAAAGACGCTTTCGGTGTGATTTGGAAAAGCTCCTGAGTTCAGGGGGTGATAGTGCAGCGGCAGAAGCACGTTTAGCTAAGGCTGAAACACTCTCTGAAAAAATGAGCAGCCTGCATTTTGTCCGACCGGGACAAGTGAGTTATAAGTTAGCTTCCCGCAATACTCGTGAGCTAACTTTAGGAGATCAGTGCAGTGACTGTACCAGTGCAAAAATAGGTGGCGGAGGAGTGAACTTCTGGACAGTACCCACCTGGCTTACGGATCCTGGTTTTAATTTCCTTCTGCAATATGATGAGAACGGCGATTTGGTGCATAAATTCGGGATGGTCTGGTATTTAAAAGGGGAGGAAAAGCGAATGGTACCGGCATTGGTCGCAGATTCCATGGAACTGGGGAATGCTCAGAAACTCAAAGCGGGAATGTACCAAGAGCCGTCAGATAAAAAAAGGGAAGAAAGACTGACGGATGAAGCTATTCAGTTTATGCGTCAGTGGTCCATTGAAATGGGACACAATCCTGATGAACTATATGCTATTGCTTATTCAAATACGAGGACAGATGAACTGATGACTAAGTACCCTGACAAAGCGATCCAAATTTCTAAATTAGGCGGTTTGGTTGGTCCTGCTAATATCCTTAAAAAAACGAATTCAGCTTATGAAGGTCAGCCTAAAGTTTATCTGCAATCTTATCAGGAAGAAATGGGGGAACAGGGTGAAATTCATGTTTCTGCTGCAATAGATAGGGGTGACAGAAATGAGGATTTCAGGCGGGTTGAATCCGTTTTGACTGAATTTTTAAGATCCGATTTATCGGATAAGCCGAAAGTACAGGAAATGATGGGACTGGCCCGAACCGATGCTGAAACGGCCGCTCGTCAAATGCGTATTTTTCTTATCACACAGGCAAAAGAAGAGACTAGAAGAGCTTTAGAACTGGATGGAAAAAGACTGGATGTTTTTCTGAACAGTCGTGGGCATAATTTGGAGGCTTATCTGAAGACCATCCTTGGACAAACAGATGTAACAAAAGGAAGATTTGTGAGAGCGAAACTTTATCATTTGGCTCAGGGAGTAGAATAGTTTCATGTTATAATGGCCTCAAATAGTCCAATTGAGGCGCATGGAGGTCAAATATTTAAATCAGGAAGAGTTTAAGGTCGATGTGAAGCATTTTTCAGCTTACATAAAGAAGATTGATAAGGCGATTGAGGTGATGAACGGCATTCTGAACGTGGTCTTTGTGAATGATAAGTATATCCGGGCGCTCAATAAAGCCTATCGCGGCAAAGACGAGCCGACGGACGTGCTTTCTTTCAGTTATGGCCCGGAAGATCTGATCGGGGAGGTGTATGTGAGCGTGGAAACGGCCGGGCGGCAGGCAAAAGAGTACAAACATCCGCTTTCTGATGAGCTGATCCGGCTGATAGTGCATGGCATTTTGCATGTCCATGGATATGATCATGAAAAGGATGAAGATTATAAATTGATGTTGGAAGTAGAGAAGGAGGTACTTGGGAAAGACTTGGCAGATATTGTTTTGTGAGTGTTATCAGAAATGCTGTTGAAAAGACAGCAAAAACAATAATGTCTTCAGGGTAGATGTAGGAAAAGGTATTAAGTTTTTGTACTGTACACAATATTTGAACAGGCAATTATGTTTTATTTAAAGAAGAAAGTAGGTAGTTTTGCATGAATAAATAATTTGTTCAAGAAAATCATTTGGTTGCAGCTTGGCTATTTCATAATGCCTTATGACTATCTGAATAAAATATTTGTTCAGCCAATTTTTGAGTGAAATCTTGTGAGTACAAAAAGTATGCTGATTTGGCTCTAATAAAGGCATTTTTAAAGTCAAAAAAATTTAAAAATTTGTTCAGGCACTTTTGTCTATTGCTTGCGATAGAATCCGAATAAGAATTTTGAACATCGCTTATTTAAGCGGGTTTTTTTAAAAAAAAGATTTGCACGGTCAAATTCCTTTGTGTAGACTAGGCCTTGATCTTGAACGCGCTGATTTTTCTGTGATCAATAAATCTATTCATAAAGTTTTATTTTAACGCATTGTGGCTTTGCCCGTGCGGTTAACCCAATACAAGGGTATATGGCTAAGGAACAAATCATCGCCAGCTTGGATGTTGGCAGCTCCAAAATCAGAACCGTTATCGCACTACTTCAGGATGATAAAAAGGTTCCGAATATAATTGGCGTGGGAGTGGCTCCGTCCACCGGAATGAGAAAGGGGAATATCATCGATGTCGACGAGACAATCAGTAATATCTCGGCAGCTCTTGAAGATGCGGAACGGATGAGTGGCGCCCCCATTCATCATGTCTTTGTCGGTATTTCCGGGTCTCATGTGGAATCTTTCGATTCTAAGGGGGTCATCGCCATTTCTCATGCCGGGTCTGAAATTATTGAAGACGACATCAACCGTGTGCTTGAAGCGGCTCAGGCCGTTAACATGCCGTCCAATCGTCGAATCCTGAGAATCATTCCTAAATCATTTTCTATCGACGATCAGCGTGGTATCAAGAATCCGGTGGGTATGATCGGAGTGCGTCTCGAAGTTGACGCTCACATCATCACCGGGCAATCCACCATCATCAAGAATGTTGAAAAAGCCGTCCATCAGGCAGGCGTCGATATCGACGATCTTATTCCGGCTTCTTTGGCAGCTTCTGAGGCAGTTCTTTCCCGACGACAAAAAGAATTGGGGGTGCTCGTCATTGATGTCGGTTCCGGAAGCACCAGTATTGCTGTCTTTGAAGAAGGCGCTACGCTTCACACGGCTTCATTACCGGTAGGTGGTGAAAGTGTGACCAACGACTGTGCCATCGGTCTTCGTACATCAATTGATACGGCTGAAAAGATCAAGATTGAATACGGGACGACTGCTCCTGATGAAGTCAACGAACGTGAAACGATTGACCTCTCACTCATTTCAAAAATTGATAACCAGAAAGTATCCAAAAAACATCTGGCTGAAATCATCCAGGCCCGCTATCACGAGATTTTTGTGATGGTTAAAGACGAACTTCGTTCGATTGGCCGGGATGGCATGTTACCCGCGGGAGCGATTTTAACAGGAGCCGGGGTAAAAATGCCGGGATGTCTGGATCTGGCCCGTGAAGTTCTCGGACTTCCCGTACAAATTGGTTTCCCCACCGAGGTAGACGGTGTCGTTGATAAAATCGATGACCCTGCTTACGCCACTGCCATTGGACTCGTGGTCTGGGGATCCAAATATGAAGGAACTTCTTACAAGATGAGTACGATCGATGTGAAAAAGATCGTGCTCTCGGCTAAAAGCTGGGTAAAAAATCTTTTACCCTAATTTTAATAATAATCATTATCACCTAAATTTTAGGATCATGTCCCAAGCACTTAAAAGTTTATTTCACAGCAGTTCTTCGAATCGATACGG
>JAFGTE010000004.1 GCA_016934215.1 Candidatus Peregrinibacteria bacterium
CTGGCCGGTATCGTATTAGTGGCTGTTAACCCTGCCGAACAATTTGGTAAGGCTAACGACTCAGAGAGAAAATCTGAGATCGGCACTATTTTGAGTGCTATTTATCAATATCAGACGTCTCCGACAGCCAGAGGAGCTTTGCCACAGTGTACTGTTAACTCTGTTGTTCAGGCCATTCCGGAATGTGATGACAACTATACCACAACATTTCCTACGGACGCCAACGGAGATTTTGATGGCGCCATTGAACTTGGAACTGCCATCACTTCTTACGACTGTTCCACCACGCTTATCCCTTCTTATCTGAGGGAGATTCCTATCGATCCATCCGGAACACCTAGTTATACTGCCGCTAATTCCGGTTACTGGGTCTGTCAGGATACGACTTCCGGTCCAGTGGTCAGGGTTTATGTTATCTCTGAAGGCGTTGAAGTTTTCACCGATGATGGCGGATGCAACCTTGATATTTCCGATGACTCTCCTGATGGGGGGGTACTTCCTGTCATGTGTGTTTCTGGTTAATCTATGCTGAATAAATCAAAAAAGCCTCTGTTACCACAGAGGCTTTTTTTGCTGATATCACTTGCCACTAACCAATTATTATTTGTAAAATGTTAAACAGAAGAGAACACATCTTAATAAACTAAAGCCCATCACCATGAACCATCGAAAATTTAAAGGTTTCACCTTGATTGAGCTTCTGATCGTTATCGGTATCATTGCCATTCTGGCCGGTATCGTATTAGTGGCTGTTAACCCTGCCGAACAATTCGGTAAGGCTAACGATTCAGAGAGAAAATCTGAGATCGGGATCATTTTGAGTGCTATTTATCAATACCAGACGTCTCCGACAGCCAGGGGCGCGTTACCGGAATGTTTATTCAACACGGTTCCTACTCCGATTCCGGAATGTGATCCTGACTCAAGCGGTATTGGCACAGGAAATGGCGGCTTTGAAGGGGCTCTGGAACTGGGAACAGCCGCGACTTCGTACGATTGCAGTACTGTGCTTGTTTCCTCTCAACTGCGCGAAATCCCCATTGATCCTTTTGAAACCACTTATGACGAAACCGCCACCGGTTATTGGGTCTGTCAGGATACAACGGGTCTGGTGTCTAAGGTTTATGTCATTGCCGAAGGAGCCGAGGTCTTCACTGACGACGGCGGCTGTGAACTTCCCGGTACGACCACACCAGCCATGTGTGTTTCAGGCTAAAAAAGCCTCCGCCGCCTTCCGCACACGGTCTAAAAGAATACCATTCATCAGATTGGCAACTTTCAGATCCGGCATACCTGATTGGCGCACCCCGTAGACCTCTCCCGGCCCACGCAATTTCAGGTCGATTTCTGCTAGCCGGAAGCCGTCGGTATAGTCGGTCATCGCTTTTAAACGCGCCATGGTATCCTCGGCCGCCAAATCGGTATACAAAAAGCAATATGACTGCACTTTTCCGCGCCCGACACGCCCCCGGAATTGATGAAGTTGGGAAAGTCCAAACCTTTCCGCCCCTTCAATCAGCATAATCGTAGCATTCGGCACGTCCACCCCGACTTCAATGACCGAAGTGGACACCAGAACCTGTATTTCATTGTTCTTAAACGCTGTCATCACTGCGTCCTTTTCTTCGGATTTCATCTTGCCATGTAAAAGTCCGACAACGTGATTCGGAAAAACCGTTTGCAGATGTTTATGTTCCTTTTTAACCGACTTTACTTCCAGCACGTCCGACTCATCGATCAGCGGACAGATAACGTAGACCTGCTCCCCTTTCGCGATCCGCCCTTCTACGAACCGATAGACCGCTTTGCGATGTTCAGGGGGCACAATTTTGGTTTCAATCGGCATCCGGCCGGGCGGCAGTTCATTGATAACGGAAAGATCATGATCGCCATAAGCCACCAGCGCCAGCGTGCGCGGAATGGGTGTGGCCGTCATGTTCAGCACATGCGGACTGCCGTGTTTGACCAGCACTTCCCGCTGTTTGACCCCGAACCGATGCTGTTCGTCAACGATGACAAGGCCCAGTTTCGCAAAACTCACCCCTTCCTGAATCAGCGCGTGAGTGCCCACCACAATATCGACCTGCCCGTTGGCCACCGCGTCGATCACCTGATTTTTTTCAGCCGTCTTCAGCGCCCCAATCAATAATTGAACGTTGATATCGGAATATTTTTCCAGAAACTTGGTAATCGAAATTAAATGCTGGCGCGCCAATACTTCGGTGGGCACCATAATGGCTACCTGAGTGCCGTATTTCACTGCCTGCAAAGCCGCCATCACCGCCACCACTGTTTTACCCGACCCCACATCGCCTTCTAAAAGTCGCATCATGGGGTAAGGCTTTTCCATATCCTTTAAAATCTCGTAGATCACGATCTTCTGAGCATTCGTGGGCGTGAATGGAAGCGTGGCAAAGAACTGTTTCACGAATTCCGGATCCATCGGCATCCCGCCATCTTCTCCCGAACGGCTGTCTTTCCATTCTTTTTTAGCTCTGAGTGATTTGAGCTGAAGCAAAAAGAGTTCCTCATAACCCAGCCGGTCCCGCGCCGCCTCCATTTTTTCGTTGGAACTGGGAAAATGGATCTCCTGCACCGCCAGACTTTTGGGCATCAGCCCTTCCGACTCCAGAATCTCCTCCGGCAGCACCTCTTCTAGATCCTTCGTCAGATATAAAAGCGGATGGATCTTCTCCCGCAGCCACTTGGACGTAATCACGTCATGCTGGGGATATATAGGTACGGTGGTACCCGCGTGGATCTGCACGGCTTTTGACTGCTCCACCACCGGCCCCTGCAACGTCAGCTTGCCGTAACTCCATTTGGCCTTCCCCGATACCACCACCTCTTTGTCCATCGGTAGCGTGCGCAGTAAATGGGGCTGGTTGAACCAGACCGCCTCGGACTCATAGCCTGCCTGATCGTAGAACATGGCTTTCACCAGCTTCATCTTCCGGTTTTTGGTGGGGATCAGTTTGATGCCCTGCAAAAAACCCCTGGCTGTGACCACTTCGCCATCTTTGGCTTCATGAAGCCCTTTAAATTCCGACAGGTCCTCGTAAGCGCGGGGAAAATAGAGCAGCAAATCCTCTACCGTATGGATTCCCATATCCGAAAGCGCCCGGATATACTCCTTTTTTGTGCTGAGCGCCTCTGAAAGGGGGGTGGAGAGATTCATAAGCAAAATCTGAGTACTTATTATATAATAGATACCCAATTATGAATAATAAAACCCAAACACCACTGGCCGAGCGCCTCAGGCCCGACTCCCTCGAAAAATTCTTTGGACAGGAGGAGCTTTTAGGCAAAGATTCCTTCCTGAAAGAAGCCATCGAAAAAGGAAAAGTCCCCAGTCTGATTCTGTGGGGTCCGCCCGGCAGCGGAAAGACCACTCTGGCCAACATCATCGCCCATAAGACCAAGGCCGACTTCATCCAGCTCAGTGCCGTATCAAGCGGCATCAAGGAACTGCGCGATATCATCGAACGCGCTCACCAGAACTCCCGCCTCGGCACACCGACCATCCTGTTTCTCGATGAGATCCACCGGTGGAACAAAGCCCAGCAAGACGCTTTGTTGCCGCACGTAGAGCATGGCCTTATCACCATCATCGGCGCCACCACCGAAAACCCCAGCTTCGAGGTCAACTCCGCCCTGCTCTCCCGCTCCCGCGTTTTTGTTCTTGAGCGATTGAGTGAAGAAGACATCCTCGCCATCCTCAACCAGGCTCTAAATGATAAAGAAAAAGGTCTGGGGGACTTAAAGCTCAGCATCGACCAAAAATCCCTCGACCTGATCGCCCACCTGAGCAACGGGGACGCCCGCTCCGCCCTGAATACGCTGGAAATCTGCGCGAACCAGAATAACCCGATCACTCCCGAACTCATCAAGAAAGTCGTACAAAAGAGCCACCTGCAATACGACAAAGGAGGTGAAGAGCACTACAACATCATCTCCGCCCTTCACAAATCCTTGCGCGGCGGAGACGCGCACGCCGGCCTTTATTGGCTGGCCCGCATGCTGGAAGCCGGCGAAGACCCGCTTTACATTGCCCGCCGTCTGCTCCGCTTTGCCGCCGAAGACGTGGGCGTAGCGGACAACTTTGCCACGGTTCTGGCCAACAGCGTCTTTGAATCCTGCCAGAAGCTGGGCATGCCGGAATGCAACGTGCACCTCTCCCAGCTGGTCATCTATCTGGCCAACACCAAGAAATCAGTCGCCGCCTACATGGCTTACGGCAAAGCCGCCCAGGACGCGAAGGACCACGGCAACCTGGGCGTCCCGCTCCACTTACGCAACGCTCCGACCAAACTCATGAAAGTACTAGACTACGGCAAGGGCTACAAATACACCCCCCTGGAAGACTCCAGCGAGCAGGAATACTTTCCGGAGGAACTTAAGGGGAAGAAGTATTTTTGAGAAAGTTCGTATAAACACGAGTTAACGGTTGTAACTCAAATTACCCCTCAAATAAAGCTTAAATTACATCTTGCACTTCTTAGTTAAATGAGCATAAAGTACTACGATACCACAGATACCAACTACTAAATAAACGATGTTTTCTAGAGCTGGCACAGAACCAAGAAGTAAATTTACCAAATTTAGATTTATATCTAAAAATGAGCCAAGACCTACAAGCCCCCAATTGATTGCCCCGATAGAAGCAAGTATTATAATAAGCATTTGCATAATGTTTTTTTATTTTAGGTTTTAAATTAACTTTAATCTAGCAGATTTTTTTATTTTAATATTAAATTTTTCTACTGTCATATGCCCAATGAAGGACAGCCTGTCTTTGTTTTTGCCTGCAAACCAATTCTTTTGGCGCGCAGTTCTTTTTTATTTGTGCGAGGTGTCTTTTAATTGCTTTCCATCTTTTTATCTGCCTTTCGTCATCATCACATCTTCTTCCCATATAGTAACGGCAGTACCACTGGAACCAACCTCTTGGATCTTCATGATAAATCCAACCCTTTTTTCGCCAAACCGATAACGGTTGGGAGGCATTTATAGCGAAAAAATTTAATTGAGGGTCATGAAATTCATGACATAGTTTTGATTTTTTATACCAATCTTTTGGAAATTCCTTTCCACAATCGGTCATATATTTCCCACCGAAAACACCGAGCTCCAGCATTTGTTTTGGTGCAAGCTCAGGTTTAAATTCAGGATGGAAATTCTTACCAACCGGTTCGGTCAGATAATATACGTAATTCTTTTGCATAAGGTCATTAACGACCACTTTCTTTTTCATATTTTATTTTTCTTCAAGCACTGCCCAAACTTCAAGTCTTGTCATAAATGGGGGTGTCCAGGGAGGATTATAGCCAGCGGATATAATTCTTGAGAATCTTAAATTATCTCTCTTTAAATAATTTATTAATTCTTCTTTATGTTTTTTATAATTGTTGTCCCTAAAAAAACCGCTAAATCTAAGAACTGCAACTTTATATGGTTCTACTTTAACAAGTTTCACTCTTGAATCTATAGGTTCAGGTAATGTGTCCAATGTGTATTCAGAAGGCATTACAAATGAAAACTTACTATCTTTGGCTTCATCATCAATAATAACCGGAGTCGTCATAGCTATTTTTTCAGATTCTTCTTGTATAACCGGAGTCGTCATAGCTATTTTTTGCTTTTTTTTGTTATTGCCGAAAATATAGCCTGCGATTATCTTAAAAGCATCGTTTCCGCCACTCTGAAAAGTGCCCTTAAGGTTAGTTTCTGCAGTTATATGTTCATCGATTAGGCGTATTTCATATTCTTTGCTATCATCGAGTATTTTATAGTTAAGCTGTTCCACGCTTCTTACTGAAAAATAGCCGTAAGCAATCCATCCAATAAATAGAATGATTAAAACAATTATTAATATTTGCATTTTATTCTTTTTATTTTTCATATTTTTATGTTTCTTTGTGTTTATCTTACACCCAAACGTTTCAAGCAAAAAACCAAAACAAATAACCTAAGGGGTATTACTGCATTGATTCTTTCACTTAATTAGGGAGGTAATTTGAGTTATTACCGTTAACTTTTTATACGCACTTCTACGCTTCTCTACCCCCCGACAACTCCAACCACTCCTTCACCGTCGATGGCACGTCTTTCAGCTTCATCTGATCAATTAATACACCTTCCGGTAACGCCGCCAGGAACATTTTGCCGTAGTCTTTCTGAAGTACCCGGTTGTCCAGAATGACCATACAGCCATAGTCCTTTTGCGAGCGGATCAGACGGCCGAAGCCCTGACGGAAACGGAGGATGGCCCGTGGAACGGAGTACTCCATAAAAGCGTTTCCGAACATCTCACTCCGGGCTTTGAAAATCGGGTCAGAGGGCACATCGAAGGGCAGTTTGTGGATGACCAGGGTCGTCAGCGCCTCCCCCTGAATGTCCACACCTTCCCAAAAGCTGTTCGTTCCCAGCAGGGCGGAATGAGTGGGGTCGTTCATATAGGCTTTCATCACTTTCGCCCGGCCGCCGCTGATGCGCTGGGCCAGCACCTTCGGGTCTTTCGGAGAAAACTCATGCATCAGGTTCAGATAGACTCTTTCAAGCGCGCCATGAGAGGTAAAAAGGCCGAGCAGACTGCCGCCGACGGCACGGATCAGGCTGACGAAAAAGTCAGAGACCTGATTGATGGAATCTTTGGCCTGCACGGGACGAAGGTCGGTCGGGGTGATCACGTAGGCCTGCTTTTCAAAGTCGAAGGGGCTTTCCAGAATCAGCTCCTCAAAACGGTCATCCAGGCCCAGCATCTGACGGAGGTAGGTAAAGGGATGTTGTTCCGTCTCATCGGGGGCAATGAGTTTGACGCCCAGTGTGGCCGAGGTCAGGATGACGGATTTCTTTTCATCGTAAAGACGGCCCTTCAGTTCCTCTTCCAGCATCAGAGGCGCCATATAAAGAGTGATCTCGCCTTTGATGTCCGAAGTGATCCAGCGGATGAGCTTTTGGGACCCGCCTGTGGCGGGTTCAAAAAAGTCCTGCACCTGCCCCATAACTTCCATCAGGATCATGAGCTCCTGCATCAGCTCATCGGTGAAATCGGATTGCTGCGGGAAGTCCTGCGAGTCGGCCAGTTCCAGGGCGGAAGCAAATTTACGCAGAGCCGAGATCCAGCCGGTAATCCGGTCATGCAGCTCCTCAAAAGAAGCGCCCAAGTTCATCCATTCTTCCGAAGAACCGACGATCTTGTCGATGAGAAGGTGCTCGATAAAGCCCGAATCAGGCACGTTCCGGCCCACAAAAAGGACGAGGATGCTGAAGAAATTGTCGAGGGCCTGCTGGAGCTCAGGGACTTCATCGAGAATAGAGTCAATGGACTCAAAAGCCTTGCTGCTCATGAACAGGGTGCCGGAAAAACGGCGTTTCAGGTCTTCCAAATGGTTCTTCACAGTCTTGATGGGAATAGCCAGAGATTCCTGCTTGATCTCGACGCCAAAAGTCCTGGTCGCCACTTCTTCAAAATGGTGAGCTTCATCCACCACCAAGTAATTGTAGTCAGGGAGCAGACTGCCTTCGGATTCCAGATCGGCGCACAAAAGGGCGTGGTTCACCACAATGATGTCGGCCGTTTCGGCTTTTTTACGCGCTTCATGCAGGTAACAGGTGCCATAATCCTTGCATTTCTGCGGGGTACAGAATTGCTGGTCAGCGGAAAGTTCAAAGTCCCAGATCAGTTGCTCCTCGCGGGTCAGATGCACGTCGACCCGGCCCTGCCCGTTGTGCCAGGCCTGCCAGACGATGATCTTGATGAGAAGGATGAGCTCCTGCTCAGTCAGCCGCGGCCTGCGCTTAAACTCCGCCAGTCTTCGCAGACATAAATAGTGCGAACGGCCTTTCAGAATCGCCGCCCTCACCCCATTATGTCCCGTCGCTTCCTTATATATAGATTGTAAGAGTGGAATATCTTTGTAAAAAAGCTGTTCTTGCAGGTTGATGGTATTGGTCGAAATAACGACCTTCGACTTATTGGAAATAGCCATATGGGCGGCCGCGGAAAGGTAGGCCAGCGACTTGCCGACACCCGTAGGCGCTTCGCAGATCAGGTGGTAACCCTCTTGAAAGGCACTCAGCACGTTTTGGGCCATTTCGACCTGCTGTGGCCTGCTTTCAGAACCATCCAGCACCTGCCTCATGGGTCCGTTCTCCCCAAAAAATTCATCCAGTTCCACCGCTTTCTGAACGCCACCATTAGACTCCAGCGTTTCGGGCTTTACTTCCACTTTGGATTCCCGTGATTTAGACGCGCCTTTCAGTTCTTCAAAAAAGATGGAGGCGTCCCACTCGGCCCGCGGTAAAAATTCTTTAATTTCATCGAGGGAAGCTTTGGGAATATCTCCTCCCAGTTTCCATAAATGCTTCAATAAATCTAAAGTCGCTTCCACGTCTCCCATGGCCCGGTGCTTTTCTTTATGAGAAATATTTAAATCGTCGGTCAGAGATTCCAGACTGTAACTCGCCTTCTCCGGCATCAGGATCTGGGCCAAAGGAATGGAGTCGATAACACCCAGAATATCAAGTTTCACTCCCTTCGCTTTCAGAAAACCGACGTCAAAGGAGGAATTATGCGCCACGATGTAAGCCCCCTGCACCACCTTTTCCACCTCGGCAAAAACGACTTCACGTTCCTTCCCTTTTTCTTTCAGATCTTTATCAGTGATACCCGTGATGATGGTAATGATCTCCGGAAGTTCGTAACCGATCTTAATAAGGTCATCATAACGGGCCGTTTCCCTGCCATTTTCATAACGGATCATTGCGACTTCAATGATGTCATCGCGTTTGGGATCGATGCCGCTGGTTTCGAGGTCGAGGACGACAAAAGGCTTGCTGAACATACATCAATAATACCACGCGGTTGACAAAAAAGTATCGTCAAAGTAGTATCTTATACCAAATTTAGACCATCTGAATTATGCCAAAAAAAGTTAAAGAAATTCCCGTAACAGACACTTACGCATCAGAGCTTCGCAGTAACGGACTGACTTTAGACCATGAATTTGTCGTTGAACAGGGCCCCCATAATGTGAAGCAAGTCTGCCTTCCCGGAAAAAGACCTGTAACAATCAGACATCAGGGGGTGGAAATCGGGGACACCATCCGATTCGCCTACGAAGCGGTTCTGAAAGGCAGAAAAAAGTAAATTATTTAGCCCTCTTCAGAATCTTTTTAAGCAAATCCGCCGACTTTTTGAGTTTACCGAGTTCACCTTTCGTCAGCGGAATCTTCCAGACTTTTTCAACCCCGTATCGGCCGATAACAGCCGGCACACCGACCGACATATCATTGATCCCATAAGCCGCTCCCGGCACGGTTGAAACCGGCGTGACCGATTTTTTATCGTGCAGAACCGCTTCAACAAGTTCAGTAATGACTACACCAATTCCATAATAAGTAGCATGTTTTCGCTGAATGATTTCGTAAGCAGCCCGGCGTGTTTTATGCTCAATTTCCTTCATTTCTTTCGCCGAAAGTAAATCTTTAACAGGTGTACTGGAAACATTAACTCGGCTCCAGGCCACAAATTCACTGTCTCCGTGCTCACCCATGACATAACCGTGCACATTGTGAAGATTAACGCCTAATTTCTGGCTGATATTCACACGAAGACGCGATGTATCGAGGGATGTGCCGCTACCGAAGACCTGACCGCGGTTCGGCTGTTTTAAAGTTTCACGGGCCACGTAAGCCAGAATATCAACCGGGTTGGAAACGATGATAACCACCGTGTCTTTCCGGAGTTTACCCATTTTTTTAAGGATGGATTTCATGATTTTGACGTTTTTATTCACCAGATCAAGTCGGGTTTCACCCGGCTTTTGAGCGGCCCCTGCCGTAATAACGATGACATCGACATCCCGGCAATCTTTGAAACCGCCACCTCTGACAGCCCCAGTTTCCGTGCCGATCAGCCCATGCGATAAATCCATCACTTCTCCCAGTTCACGTTCCTCACTGGCATCAATGAGAATCAGTTCCGCTGCCAGCCCCTTGATCATGGCGGCATAAGCAAAAGAAGAACCTACCATACCGGTTCCCACCACCGCAATTTTGGTTTCACGCTCACCATTGAGATTCTTTTTCATGATTTTAAATTTAATTTCTATTTCTTAAAAAATATCATACCACGAAACCGCGGCATTTTAAAAAGGTGGCGGTGACGTAAGCAGGAGAGGTGAATACCCTACAAACGTCACCGCCGTGCACCAAGGCCTAGACTGCCCACTACTAGGCTCAGTGCGTGATGCAGTCAATGCGAACCGGAACAGGAGCCGATGGCTGGGGAGACGGGGGAAGACTCCCAGACCGATAAACGCACAGAACTGCATTGTGGGTGGGGTAGGATTTGAACCTACGCAACTGGGACCTCAAATCCCAGGCTCTAACCAACTGAGCTACCCACCCGGATGGACAGTGTGCAGATTCTACTGCTTTTTAAGTTTTATGTCAATTAAAGTCATTGAAAAGCAGACAACATTCACGTAAAATTACCGAGAAACGATACTATCATGCAACCAAGCGGCTATAGCCCTTACAAACACAAGGAATCGAAACGTGGCTTTTCACTGAGAATACCAAAAATGGGCAGTCACTTTAAAAAATGGTTACTCATTATATTAGGTGTAATTATTGTGATTCTATTTTTAGGTTACCTGTCACTGGGTGAACTCAGGTTTTTTGCCAATCATTACCTTCGTCTGACCTTTTTTCATAAAGATTACCTCATTCTGCTTCAGAATAATTATGAAAGCAGACCTACCGGTGGTTTTATTACAGGATACGGCGAAGTCAGCGCCACCATGGGTTTTGTCTCAAATATCTCTTTCCACAATTCTTATGAAATTGATACCAACACCTATATAACACCCCCTTACCCGCAAGAAGAACTTCTGAAAAATGAATGGTACCAGGGCTACACCTTCCGGGACGCCAACTGGAATCCGGATTTCCCGTCCAGTGCAGAAACATTGATTGATTTCTATCAGAAGAAATTTCCCGATAAAGATGTGGACGGGATCATTGTAATGAATTTCAGTATGGTGGAAGATCTGGTGAAAGCATTGGGGAACATTGAAATTGAAGGGGAAAAAGTGAATGCTGACAGTCTTTTTAAAACAATTACGGACACCGTTAATGATGTGGATCGTCACGATGAAACGGCCCTGATTGAACGCAAAAGTATTTTAGGGGAAATGGCTGCCAACCTGATTCCAAAAGCCAAGTGGCACCCCTTTAAGACCAAAAAAGTAATCATTGATGCACTTCATTCAAAAGATCTGTTCATGTGGTTTAAAAGTACAGGCATGCAGAAAAAAGTGGAAAAGAAAGGATGGGCTAACCATATGGATCTGGCGGAAAATTCTGACTTCCTTCACGTGAACCTGGCAAACCTGGGCAGTAAAAAAGCAGATCGTTATTTAATTAAAGAGGTTTTTCATCACGTGAATATCCAGAAAGAAATTCCGGAAATCACCACTGAAATAATGGTGCGTTATCCCGGCTCCAAAAATATTTATGCAGATGATTATAAAGGTTATCTGCGCATATATATTCCTGCTTCAGCGACCATTCAAAGTGATACATTGGGAGCCTCCGTGGAAACGGAGGAGGGTTTTAAAGTCATCGGCACTCAGCTGATTTTGCCCGCCGGAAGCAAGAGTACGATTGGTTACACTTATGAACTCCCGCGGACACTTTTGCCTCTCGATACCTACCGGTTACGTCTGGTCACACAATCAGGAGATAATAAGAGCTATACGGTTACTGTCGAATCCCCCGGAGACAGCGCCATCAGCAGTGATGACTTTGATACTATGGAAAATCGGGCTATCTGGCGCAGTATTCCGGAAAGTGATGTGGACCTGGATCTTCACTTGGGAGAAGACTCCTCCGCCCCTTACCCCATTGAACAGGTCTTTGAAGATTTAAACACTATCGCCATTTACTGGAATGAGCCGATTGAAGTCAGTAGCGGAGGTGATGCCCTCAATTACGAAATCATCGATACCAACGAAATAAACAGCGCTGTGACGGACGAAGTAAAAGTGGCCTACGCTGAAGTCGTGGATGGCAGTGTCAGCAAACTGGATGTGGAGGGAATGACTGAACAGAACCTGGAACGCTATAAAATAAAAATCAGCAATATCAAAGACCAGGCAAGCAACCCCCTTGAGCCGGACCCGAAAGAAATCACGGTCGTTCAGCGAATCGTTACCCCGCCAGTATCTGAAGAAGAACCTGCTGAGCCGGCCAGACCGGAATAATCTAATCCGCCAAAGCGGATGTGTCACCGGCATCTTCACCCAGCTCCTGCGCTTTGAGTACCCGGCGCATGATCTTTCCGCTACGGGTTTTTGGAAGTTTGTCGACAAATTCAATTTCATCTGTCACCGCTACCGGTCCGACTGTTTTACGAAGATGTATCTTAAGCTCATTGATCAATTTATCAGACGGCTTATATCCCTGCTTTAAAATAACAAAAGCCTTAGCCGTTTGCCCCTTAATGGGATGAGGTTTACCAATCACACCCGCTTCGGAAACGGCCTTATGGGAAACCAAAGCGCTTTCAATTTCCGCGTTACCAATACGATGACCGGCAATAGAAAGGACATCATCACTGCGCCCCTGAATCCAGAAATAACCGTCTTTATCAATACGCGCCAAATCACCCGTTTCATAATAACCGGGAAACTTCTCCCAATAAGTATGGAGATACCGTTTCTCATTACGGAAAACCGTACGGAGCATCGAAGGCCAGGGGTTTTTAATAACCAGATAGCCGCCTTTTCCCGGCGGAACTTCCTTGCCTTTTTCATCAAGTACGGTTGCCTGAATACCCGGGAACGGCAACGTGGCACTGCCCGCCTTCAGCGGCATGGAAGGAAGCGGAGTGATCATAAACATTCCCGTTTCAGTCTGCCACCAGGTGTCCATTACGGGACATTTTTTCTTGCCGATCACACGGTGATACCAGCGCCACGCTTCGGGATTGATCGGCTCACCAACAGACCCGAGTAACCGTAAAGAAGAAAGATTGTGTTTATTGGGCCATTTATCGCCAAATTTGATCAACGTGCGAATTAAAGTAGGTGCCGTATATAAAATATTTACTTTATATTTTTGCACCACCTGCCAGATTTTATCGGGTTTTGGATAAATCGGAACCCCTTCAAACATCAGGGTCGTCATACCATTAATCAAAGGGGCATAAACAATGTAACTGTGTCCTGTGATCCAGCCCGGATCAGCGGTACACCAGTAAACGTCATTTTCACGGATATCAAAAACCCACTGCAAAGTCCGATTGATACCAACCATGTAACCGCCATGTACATGTACGATCCCCTTAGGTTTAGCAGTCGTGCCTGAGGTATAAAGAATAAACAGCGGATGCTCAGCATCCACCGGAACCGTTTCACATTTTGCAGGCTGACTATCAACCAAAGCATCCCAATAGGTATCACGGTTCATTTTCATTTTACAGGGGGTATCACTTCGACGGTGAACGATCACATGTTGAATAGAAGGGGAGCCCTGCACCGCCTCATCACATAAACTCTTCATATCAATCACCTTTCCTGAGCGAAAACCAACATCAGAAGTAATGAGTACTTTAGCTGCCTGATCATCAATTCGTTCCCGTAGCGCATGAGACGAATAACCGGCATAAACGACGCTATGAACGGCCCCGATTTTGGCACAAGCCAGCATCGCAATAGCAATTTCAGGAGTATTTTGCATATAAATAGCAACCCGGTCGCCTTTTCTGACCTTTAGATTCTTGAGGCCGTTGGCCATTTTACAGACCTCTTTGTTGAGCTCTCTATATGTAAGTTTTCGTCTTTGTCCTGCATCATTCTCCCAAATGATAGCGGTTTTTTTTTCAATTGGCGTACCCATGTGCCGGTCCAGTGCATTATGTACGATATTACATTCAGCTCCGGTAAACCATTTGTAAAAGGGCTTATGACTGTCATCCAGAACCGTATGCCATTTTTTATACCACTCAAGTTCTTCAGCCGCTTGTTCCCAATATTTCTTTGGATTTTTTACCGCTTTTGCGGTCATTGCCTTGTACTGCCTGACGCGAACATTTTTAAGAACTTTCGCTGAAGGCTTATATAGCTTCTTCTCATTAAGCAAAACTTCGGTTCTTCCATGAGACTTGTCCATGATATGTTTATTTTATTTTTTTTATTCTAGCATATAATATAAGCAGACAAATGAAATTTTATGAATAAGCTGCATTTACAAATTACATTACTCATCGCTCTGAGCCTGGTATTGACAGGATGCACCTTCGCCGGTGATCATTCTGCCCTGACTCAGGATACTCCGGGCTTTCTCATGGGCATCTGGCACGGCGTTGTTGCCCCTTATACGCTGATTGTCCGCTTTTTTCTGGATATACAAATGTACGCTATTCCCAACACAGGATTGGGCTATGATGTCGGCTTCCTCTTAGGAATTATTGGAGCCATTCCCTTGGGATGGCTGGCAACACTTATATCAATTGCCTTCTTTTTATTAGCATAAATGCTATGAAGAAAACTGAAATAATCGTTACACTGGCCCTCGGCGCTGTTGTGGCTTTTAGCATTGTGCTAAAAGCGACTGAAAGTAACAAAATAGAAAATGTAACCCCCACTGCCATGCAAATCACTAGTACAGCCTTCCGAAATAACCAAAAGATTCCCTCCAAACATACCTGTGATGCTGAAAATCTAAGCCCTGAACTGGCGTTTTCGGGTGTCCCGGAAAATGCGCAGTCACTGGTGCTGATCTGCCATGATCCGGACGCCCCGGGACGCGGCGGATGGACTCACTGGATGATTATTAATATGGATCCCAAGGCACGCGGCATTGGGGAAGGTGAGCGGCCGAACTCCGGTCTTGAACTCAATACCGACTTTGGCAAACCCGGTTACGGCGGCCCTTGTCCGCCCAACGGTAGTCATCGGTATTATTTTCATTTATACGCTCTGGACGCCCCGCTTGATTTGCAAGTGACCGCCGCCAAAACAGACGTGGAAATGGCGATGGAAGGACACGTCATTGAAAAAGCTGAACTGATGGGCACTTACGAACGAAAATAAATGGAAAAACTGATTCATATCCCCGTAGATTCCATTGAACTTGAAGGAAATCTGGTCATCCCGGAAGAAGCTAAAGCTATTGTTTTATTTTCACACGGCAGTGGCAGCAGCCGGCACAGCCCACGGAATAATTTTGTTGCCGAAGTATTACAAAAAGCAGGTATGGCCACCTTGCTTTTTGACCTGCTTACAGAAAAAGAGGACGAAGTTTACGAAACAAGGTTCAACATCCCCCTGCTGACAAAAAGGCTGATAGAAACGACGAAGTGGCTGATAAAACAAAAAGAAATCAAAAAGCTGAAGATCGGTTATTTTGGCTCCAGTACAGGAGCTGCTTCTGCTCTGGAAGCTGCTGCTATATTAGGTGATACAATCGGGGCGGTTGTTTCGCGTGGCGGCCGGCCCGATCTGGCCATGGAAAAACTGTCCGCTGTCAAAGCCCCCACCCTACTGATCGTGGGCGGCAATGATGGACCTGTTATTGAAATGAATGAAGCCGCCATGGAAAAACTAAAATACGAAAAGAAACTTGAAATCGTTCCCGGCGCCACCCACTTATTCGAAGAACCCGGCACTCTGGAAAAAGTGTCAGAATTAGCCGGCAAGTGGTTTAAAAGGTATCTCGCAATCAAAAACTTGACCGAGGTAACACCCAGGTAGTATTGGGTTTACCTGAAATAGTACCTGAAATTTACCTCATCAAAGTTTTTCAATTTTAATTTACCCAATCCTCTTAGCTTTCTGTTTACTATATTTTCTGCAAGATGTATATTACTCCTCTGTGTTTTGTATGATCCGTGAAACCACGAAATAATCCTGAATCACCGCCTGGAAAACCTAAAGAAATTTCTGTAAAACGGGAATTTCTCGAAATGATTAAATGCGGCAGAAAAACTCTGGAAGTGAGGATTGCTTATCCGGATCTTGATGATATTTCAGTAAATGATCACATAAGATTCAAATCAGGTGAAGATGGAGCAATCGTCAAAATAATTGCAATTCGAAGACATAAGTCTATAAGTGAAGTAATCAATAAGGAAAATACAAGCAAAATTGCTCCACAGGTGCCTCAGGCATACCTCAGAGAACTGGCAAGAGAACTTTTCAGCGAATCACGCATCAAAACACACGGATTACTGGTGATTGAATTTGAAAAACTCTAAGACGAATATTCTTCAAAGATCGGTGTGATATCGACATTGCTGATATCGTGACTGACGAGTGGGCCTTTTTTAAACTGAGGAAGTTCTTCTTCATAAAGCGGACGTTCTTCCTGATAAAAAATACCGATAGGATATTTTTCCGGCACCTCAAAGGCCCGTTTCATAGCCGCCTCAAGGTTTGTTTTGTCGTGCCCCGCCTCCTGCAAATCGTAAGTTAAATCCTGATAATACTTATAGCCAACATCTTTGGCGTAAGTGACGCAAGGCTGAAGGACATCGACCAGCGCGAAACCTTTATGCTGGTGAGCCGCCTTGATCAGATTAATAAGATGCGGAAGATTCCCGGCATAACCACGTCCCACAAAACTGCAGTGATTAGCCAGGGCCAAAGCAATCGGATTGACCGGCAAATCAGGGTTACCGAAAGGCGTGGAAGGTCCTTTACAGCCCTTGGCAGCGGTCGGCGAAATCTGCCCCAATGTCAGACCATAAACCGTATTATTACCGACAATATAGACCATATTCGGATTACGGCGCATAGCGTGAATAAAGTGCCCCATGCCGATCCCGTAAGCATCGCCGTCACCGGCTTCCACAAAAACCGAAAGCTCATGACTGGCCAAATGGGCACCCGTCGCCACCGGCAGAGCGCGCCCGTGCAACGTAATAAAGCCGTAAGTGCTAAACCAGTTCGGCATATTAGCGCCGCAGCCGATGCCCGAGATCAGAAGCACTTTATCAGGATCCAGATCCAGTTGCGCCATCGCCTGTTTCATCGCCATCTCGATGCCAAAATCCCCGCAGCCGGGACACCAGTTTGGCTTGCCTTCCGTTGATGTGTAATCTTTGACGGTTCGCAGCATTACTTTTTGGTTAATTTCTTAATTTCCTCATAAATTTTGTCGGGCGTAAAAGGACGACCGGAATAATCCAAAATCCTGCTCCGAATATCAATGCCCGCTTTTTCAGCGATCACGCCGCCCAGCAGGCCGGTATAATTTCCCTCGACCAGAACCGGACGCTTACAGTGTTCAAGGATTTCACGGACGCCCGGCTGAAAGGGCAGCATATACTTCACATGAAGCAGATTCGTTTTAACCCCGTCCCGGTTCAGCATGTCCATCGCCTCCGAAGCCGGCATATAGGTGCCGCCCCAGCAGACGATAGTAAAATCAGCTTTAGGATTACCTTCCAGTTCGGCAGCCGGCAGATTTTTTTCGATCAGCTCTATCTTCTTCATACGCCGCTCGTACATGGCAGTCACGTGTCCGACTTCTTCGGTAGAATAACCCGATTCCAGATGTTCATAGGTATTGGCCAGATGCGCGCCGCCTTTCTGACCGGGAATGGCGCGGGGAGGAATGCCATCGGCCGTGATCTGATAACGCTTGTACCCCGCCCTGATCTCCGACTCTTTCAGCAGTTTGCCCCGATCGACCCTAAGATGGTCTGTTTTAAGATACGGCAAAGTGGCGTAGCCTTCGGAAAGATATTTTTCGGAGATAATGAAGACCGGACACTGATAGCGCTCCGCCAGATTGAAAGCTTCATGGACCATATAAAAGGCTTCTTCGTGATGACCCGGCGCCATGACGATACGGGGAAATTCTCCCTGCGAAGCGTGCATGACCTGCCGAAGGTCGCCCTGTCCGCTGCGGGTAGGAAGGCCGGATGAAGGCCCCGGACGCTGACATTCGATGCAGACCACCGGCGCCTCGATCATTCCCGCCATACCCACTGCTTCCGTCATCAGAGCGAAACCCCCGCCGGACGTCGCCACTAAACTTCGCGCTCCGGCAAAACCGGCGCCCACCGCCATATTCATGGCGGAAAGCTCGTCTTCCACATGATTCACGGAAATATTATATTTCTGAGCGTACTTGGCCGTCGTATGGAGAATAGAGGAACTGGGGGTCATAGGGTATTCGGACACAAACTTGAGACCCGACTTAATGGCCCCGAAGACCATCACCTCATTGCCGTCCGCGAAAAACTTTTTAACCGGATTTTTGACGTTGCGCAGCTGGTAATTGAACTCCCGGCTGAATTTTTCTCTCGCATAATTGTAACCGGCCTGCGCCGCGTCGATGTTCTTGTTGACCACATCGTCTCCCTTCCGCGCGAAGGTCTTGACGATCAGATCCAGAAGCGGCTGAACATTATAATCCAGAAGAGCCAGTGTGGCCCCGATTCCCACAATATTTTTGGCAAGCTTTAATCCCACCTTCTCCATCGCAAGGTCTGACATCGGCACGGGAAAATAATTGATGTCCTCACGGCTGAGCGCCTCTTTCATAAGCGTGGCATCATAAACAAGGGCGCCGCCGGGCCGCACTTCACTCTGCACCGAACTTGCGGAAACCAGCGAAGGGTCGTAGATGATCCCACCCCCCGGTACCACGTCTTTGTAATAACGCGGGACCGTCTCATCATCGATGGCCAGAATCAGATCATACCTATTTATATGCGATTTGACCGGCTGCTCCGCGACACGAATCTGATTGATATTATTGTAACCCTTGATCACCGAATAAAACTCCCGCGTGGCATTCAGCCAAAGTCCTGCCTTCATACAGAGTTTGGCAAACATATTCCCGGGGACTTCAATACCTTCTCCCGCTTTACCCCCAATCATGAAGTTCAGTTCGTTTATTTTCATACTGTATGCATTTTACAGGGGATGCAAAAAATGAGCCAGATAGAATCGACCCTGAATATACCCAAATCTGAGAATATACAAATTACTAGTAATTTACTAGAAATTTTCTAGTTCATTTTTTAACAAACCGCTCAAATAAGCCATTTAATTTTTTTCTTCCTTACAAATTTATAGCTTTTTTATAGTAATATGTATATTGACTTTTGGAAGGTTGCCACCTTATAGCAGCTGAATTGATTTTTCCATCATTTTTAAGTACAATTCTCAGGCTAAATTCAAACAATTTTTGAATCTTAAATCTTGAATTTTAAATTAAGAAATGGATTACTATAAGATCCTCGGGGTCGAAAAAAATGCATCGGATTCAGAGATCAAAAGAGCTTACCGAAAACTCGCCCAACAGCATCATCCGGATACCGGCAAAGGAGACGAAAAGAAGTTTAAAGAGGCAACGGAAGCTTATGAAGTACTTTCCGACAAGCAAAAAAGGGCTCAATACGATCAATTTGGATCAGCCGGTCCGGGTTTTGGCGGACAGGGCTTCAGCGGCTTCGATTTTAAAAACGTAAACTTTGATTTTGGCGGCAGTTTTGGAGATATCTTTGACACTTTTTTTGGCGGCGGACAACCAAGAGCCAGAAAAAAAGGTCCTACCAAGGGAAGTGATATCGAAATGGTATTACAAATCGCTTTTGAGGAGGCCATTTTTGGTGTCACCAAAGAAGTCGAGGTATCCGCCTATCAGGCATGCAGTCATTGTAAGGGAATCGGCGCCGAACCCGGAACAGAATTGAAATCCTGCGAAGACTGCTCAGGAACCGGTCAACAAGTCAAACTGCAACGCACACCCTTCGGGCAAATTCAGACTGCCACCACCTGCCCCAGCTGTCAGGGAGCCGGTCAAATCCCGGAAAAGAAATGTAAAGAATGTAAAGGGGCAGGCCACATGCTCAAAACCAATAGAATTAAAGCTAAAATCCCTGCCGGTATCCACGACCAAGCTGTGATCCGGTTGGCCGGAAAAGGAGAAGCAGGCCGTCAAGGGGGTCCTCAAGGTGATTTGTTTTTACATATAAGTGTGGCCCCCAGTAAGCATTTCGAACGAATCAAAGATGACATTTACACAATTGAACATATCCACGTGCTTCAGGCGATCATGGGAGATGAAATTACCGTAAAAACCGTTCACGGTGATGCCAAACTGATCATTCCTGCCGGAACGGAAAGCGGAAATACGCTGAAACTGAAAAATTACGGAGTGCCAAAAGTAGGTTCCGCCGCGAAAGGGGATCATATTGTAAAAATTAAAGTGGATATACCAAAAAAACTATCGGGAAAAGAGAAAAAGCTCTATGATGAACTGGTCAGAGAATCCAAACTTGATATCAAACCTCAAAATAAAGGATTCTTCAGTTAATTCTGATTCAATGAGAAAGACGTATAACAGCAAAGAGTCATCAAATATACCCAAATATATTGGTTTTTTTCTGCTTCTGACATTTGTTTTTATGTTGGGCTGGAATGCGGGGGTCAATCACAGCCGGATCCAAGATGGGATTTCACCGAAAACACAAGTCACCACCCCCTCAGGCCAGACTGAAACCATCAACATGCAGCTTTTCTGGGATGCCTGGAATGTACTGAGCAGTAATTATGTTGACCCGCACGCCCTGGTAACAGAAAATATGATCTTTGGAGCCATCAAAGGCATGGTGGCCTCTGTAAAAGACCCCTACACCAGTTTCATGACCCCCAAAGAGAACCGTGAATTTGTTGAAAGTATGCAGGGTTATTTGGAGGGAATCGGAGCAGAACTTACTTTGAAAAACGGCTTTTTGACGGTTATTTCCCCTTTAAAAAATTCCCCCGCTCAAAAGGCCGGCCTGCAGCCTGAAGACATTATTTATGAAGTGGACGGTATCTCCACAGAGGATATGACATTAGAAGAAGCTGTCATGAAAATCCGGGGAGAAAAAGGAAGTGTCGTTATTTTAACGATCCTTCGGGCCAATCATAGCGAACTCATTAAAATGAGTATCGTTCGGGATGAAATAAACGTAAACAGCATCGATTGGAAAATGAAAGGCGATATTGCAATTATCGAAATCAATCAATTCGGTGACAATACTAAACAGGAATTCAGCAAGGCCGTCAGTGAAATATTGTTAAAGAGACCCAAAGGAGTTGTTTTGGATTTACGATACAACGGCGGCGGTTACTTAGACGGTTCTATCGATATCACTTCGGAGTTTCTGGAAAACGAAAAAGTGGTAACGATTAAGAAAAGAAACCCCGAAGAAGACGAGGTCATTTATGTAAACGGACAAGCGCGAATGGCCAATATACCGCTCGTTGTACTGATCAATAAAGGCAGCGCCTCCGCCTCCGAAATCGTCGCCGGCGCGATTCAGGATCACAACCGGGGAATTATTATCGGTGAAAATAGTTTTGGTAAAGGAACGGTTCAAACGGTGGAAAATTTAATCGGTGGCTCAAGCCTGAGGGTGACGATCGCTAAATGGTTCACACCGAATGATCAGAATATTAATGAAGCAGGCATTACTCCTGATATCATCGTTGAAAGAACGATTGAAGACTTTGAAACGGGTAAAGACCCTCAGTTAGATAAAGCCATTGAATACCTGGAATCACTTGAATGAAGGGGATAAAAAGACGCTGTCACCTATGTTTATTCCCTGTTGATTTGAAAAGTTAGCCGGCACCTCAAGTACAAAAATAGCAGGCTCTTTGGCGGTATAACGAGGACAGTCCGTATCATCGGCCGCTTTGCAGGGGGGCACATTTTCTTCGATCTGGATAATTTGATGATGAGCATTAATAAATACTATATCAAGCGGAATCAGCATATTCTTCATCCACATACTCATTCGGGATGCTACAGGGTAATAAAAAAGCATTCCCCGCCCTGCCTTTAGATTTTCCCTGCCCATAAGACCCATCGCCCGCTCTTCTTCTGTTTGGGCCAGTTCCACAAGTATCTTAACTTCATTTTCGCCGCTATAAACAGTTAAAATCTTCCTGTCATCAAGCATTCTGATTCGCTGAATTAAGAGCAAAACAATAAGAATAAGAAGGAGGGCCATGATCCAGGTGCGAGTAATCTGTTTCATTTTTTAACAATCATTAATACACCATCATCAGCATCTATGGGAATAAGCAGTTGGTCAATACCCTGAGCGGACACAATAAAATCACTGAAGGGTTTGGTTTTTTCAGGGAAAGCCATCATGTCATCAAACACAATGACCGCCCCGGCAGCCAAACGCCCTTCAATGGCCTGCCAGAAATTCAGGTAAGAAGCTTTTTCTCCATCGACAAATACAAAATCAAATTTTAAATCTGCGTCAAACTGGGAAATTATTTTAACCGCGTCTCCAAAATGAAAAGTAACCACCTGTAATAACTTTGCCTTTCCCAGGTTTTGCCTCGCTTCTTCAAAAGTAGGCGCACTGTGATCAATGGTATGAAGCCGGGCGCCTACTTCTTCCGCCGCTTCTGCCAGCCAAATAGTGGAATAGCCGTTGGCACAGCCAATTTCAAGAATTAAAGAAGGCTTTTTGATCCGAATCAGCATGCTGAGAAATAGTGCCACTTGATCGGTGATGTTTGGAATGTTATTTTGTACACCGTAAGCCCGAAGCTTCTTCAGTAAAATCTGTAAATCTTTTCTCATGCCACATATTATATAGATTCTCCCCCTTGTTAGTAATATGATTGTAACAACGTTTTTGTATTAAAGCCCTACCCATGACAAACGAATATCAGAAATGCCTCAACTACATAAAGGATAAATGGGAAAGACTCACTTTCGAACACAAAAAAGACCACGGTGTGCACATTGGCCTTCCTAATAAATTTGTCGCTCCCGGTGCTAAAAGGGGAATTTTTCGGGATGATCAGTTTTACTGGGATTCCTATTTTATTATTCTCGGTTTACTCGTCGCAAAAAAAATCAACCTGGCAAAAGGGATGGTCGATAATTTTGCCCACCTTCAAAAACGCTTCGGAATCATCCCGCTAAGAAACCGCTTTTTTAATTTGGGTTCTTCTCAGCCCCCCTTCCTTTCATCCATGGTACTCGAGATATATGAAGTAACGAAGGATAAAAAATGGCTGCGCCGAATGGCGGAAGTGATTGAGAAGGAACTACTGACCTATTGGATGGACACCAGAAAAGCGGAACGCCATCTGGTGTATTCGGGACTCTCAAGATACTGCGACCATCACGTGAACCATATCACGGCAGAGCATGAATCCGGCTGGGACATGACCTCCCGATTTGATGAACGCTGTCTGGACTTTCTGCCGGTCGATCTCAACTGCCTTCTGTATAAATATGAAATTGATCTGGCTCTCATCTATTCCATATTAAAAAATATGGAAAAGGTGGCCCGCTATGCCGAAATGGCTAAAAAACGAAAAAAACGGATTAACAAATTGATGTGGAGCAAAAGCAGGCAGTTCTTTTTTGACTATGATTATTACAACAAAAAAAGACGATATTTTTATTCACTCGCAGGTTTTTATCCAATGTGGGCCAACCTGGCTACCCCAATGCAAGCCAAACGATGCCGCGACGAACTGAAACGATTTGAATATCAATACGGCCTGGCAAACAGCCAAAAAAAGGTAAATAAGCGATTTAAACAATGGGATTACCCCAATGGCTGGCCCAATCAGCAATGGATTGTAATTCAGGCATTACTCAACTACGGTTATATAAAAGACGCGAAACGCATAGCCAAAAAATGGCTGGATATGAACAATGAAGTGTTCAAAAACACCGGCAAACTCTGGGAAAAATACAATGTCGTTACGGGCGGCATCGGCCAGCAGGGCAGATACCCCAATCAGACTGGCTTCGGATGGACGAACGCTATTTTCCTCAAAATGGTCTCCTTAATGCAGAAGTGATATAATTTCAGCGTAAGATAAAAAAACAAAAATGCCATGAAGAAAATAATATTTCTTTTTACTTCCTTCTTCCTTTTTTCGCTGATTGCTTATGCCTTTTATGACGTTTTGGAATCAGATCGTTATTACAAGGCAATCAATCTCGTCAGAAACGAAGGAATAGTGAGCGGCTATCCTGACGGTTCTTTCAAACCGGAGAGGAAAATTAACCGTGCCGAAATGCTGAAGATTATCATTGAATCCAAATTCAGCGAAAGTGAAATCGAGCAGTGCCTGGCAAACGAAATGCAACCTGACTGGACCTATACGTTCTTAACGGATGTACCGAGACATGAATGGTTCGCTAAATACGTCTGTATAGCCAAAATAAATGACATCATTCAGGGGTACCCCGACGGCACCTTCAAACCGGCAAATAATATTAATTTTGTCGAAGCCTTAAAAATTACCGCCAAGGCTTACGGCATCCCCTTTTCAGAAGAGGGCGTTTGGTACGAAGATCTTATTAAAAAAGTAAATGAGCGCGGTAACCTGATTCCATTGACCATTAATGAGTTCGGTCAGGAAATCACAAGAGGTGAAATGGCAGATATGATTGGGCGGTTTTTCAAAGAGGAAAGGGGGGAATTAGATGAGTACTTAGGAGATGAAGGTGATTATACAGTGAATTATGAAACCATCCGAAGACGAACCAACGTCGAAGCGCAATACCAGAACAGGACTGGTTCAGGAGCTTTACTTTCAACGGATGATACAGACGAATCCGAAGCTACCGGTTCCAATGAAACGACGGCCCCTGAAGAAATAAAATTAGTGATCACTCAGGGGACTGTTGCAGTTAAAAGTTTTTTTATTGGTGACAGCAACATTACTGCCTTTGCACTGAATTTGAAGGCAATCGGAGATGACATCTTCTTAAACACTCTCAAAATACGGTTCTTTTATGACGACGATGGTAATTTTACCAGTCCGACAGCGGGAGATTATAGCGGAGATCAGAATCCCGAATATATTGATTCTGTTGAATTATTGGTGGACAGCTCCAAAATGGCGGGACCAGTGGAACCGATTGGAAACGAAGCTTCCTTTGAGGGTATGAATTATGAGATTCCGGCAGGTGTCACAAAAACCATTGTGGTAAAAGCTGACCTGCGCAGTACTATGGAATTGAACAAAATCTACATTGCGGGAAACATAAAACCACATAATGACATCGGAGTAACGGCGAATACCGGTGTGACGGTGCCATTTGAAACAAGTGCCGACCTGAACTTTGCCGCCTTTCCTCAAACGGTCATTCAGGTGAGTAAAATCGGCGTGACAGAAAAACCAGCCTATGATGAAATGCTGGCTTGCGGCAGCTCACAATGTGATGCGAATGAAATATGCAAAAACAATCAGTGTGTGAAAGCCCCCATGACGCTGGTCTTCGTCAACGGTGGTTTCGATGATGATATTTACTTTGACTCACTGATCGAAGAATACATTAATAAATTGGAGGAAATAACCCCCCTGGAAGAGTGTCCGGGACAGATTCGGGTACACAGAATTTATGAATGCTGTGCTGACGAAGCTAATATTGACACCTGTGCTAAAAAATATGTTCCTAATTTTGATGTGTCGATCTTTTTGCACCCAAAAGATATATTTCAGTGTGATGCCATATCCGAAGAAAATGGTTCCTCCATTATTTCCAGTACCTGCGACCCTGCTTTTGTTCGAGAATGGGGACGTATATTTGCAGGTTTTGCCGACCAATACTGCCTGAACGCTACTTTTAACGGACAAACGATTAATCCCATTTTAGACAACCAAGGCTGCGGATACAGCCAAAGCAAACGTGAATACACCTGTCCTGTCGGAGGCGCTTGCTGGAATCGGGCAACAAATGAAAGCACCAGACTAAGCGGTGGATTATTATGTAATTCCAATGCTGATTGTGTATCAGCCTATGGATCAGACTGGGAATGTGTTTCGTGCTATGTACCGATTGAAGGAAGCTGGGAATGGCTTTATTGTTCAGAATACCGTGATCCACCTGTTTTCTGTCTCGGTAATCTCACCTCTGGCAATTCCAGAAGTGTGATGGGGGCCGGTTGGTTTTCCGAAATCGAATTTGATACCAATGAATACTCCATCCTGGAAGAAAA
>JAFGTE010000025.1 GCA_016934215.1 Candidatus Peregrinibacteria bacterium
AAAAGAATACACACTAATTTTAACATAAGTTAAGTAAAGAATCAAGAAAAATTCAAACAAGCAGCTATTGCAAAACTCGCAACTGTTCAAAAAAATCCCTGCAAGTTCAATTTTCTTAACACATTCATTGACAAATTTTTTTAACTTTTCTATACTTCCAGTATGAGAAAAGGCTATTTGTCTAACCTTCGGAAACAGAGCGGATTCCAGCAGGCTTACCTGGCCGGGCAGCTTGGCATGACCCGCCAGACCTATGCCCAGATCGAGAAAGGTGATCGCGACCTGACTATTTCGGAAGCTCAGAAATTGGCAGGTTTATACAACCTCAGCCTCACAGATTTCATTGAAGGCAAACTGCCGCAGGAAACAGAAATAACGATTATGAAATCAAAAAAGATCCGGCAAGCGGTTCTGGTACCGGCCGACAGGATCGAGAAGTTTAAACAGACCCTGCTCTATATTCTCAAGCAGGTTGGCGCGCGGCCCAATATTGGGGAAACAGCGATTTATAAGATCCTTTATTTCATCGATTTCGATTACTTCGAGGAATTCGGCGAAAAGCTGATCGGAGCGACCTATATCAAGAATATTCACGGACCGACGCCGGTCGAATTCAAAAAAGTCGTCGAGGAAATGGCCAAAGAGGACCAGCTGGAAGTCGTGAAGAGTAAATACTTCCAGTATGAACAGCGTAAATACCTGCCTAAGGCTGAACCTGACCTCACTGCCATCAACGCGCGGGAGATCAAATTCATCGACAAGGAGATCGAGCGGCTGGCCGATAAAAACGCGAAAGACCTGAGCAACTATTCCCACGGCGACGCTCCCTGGCAGATCACTCAGGAAGGTCAGCCCATCGATTACGAGCTGGTTTGGGAACGTATAGCTCCGTACACCGAACACGACTACCTCCAGGAATATATGCAGGCAGGTGCCAACGACGTTCTAAATGACTTAGGACCCATGAGCGAAGAAGAATATGAGTACTACATGAATTTACCCGATTTAGACAAAAAGAATGGAACAAGGTGACATCTATCTGACTGATTTTGAACCAAGCGTAGGTCGCGAATACAAGAAGGAAAGACCAGCCATTATCATTTCAGGAGCTGCCGCAATAAAGAACGCACCATTGATCACCGTCATGCCCATTACCTCGAATGTGAACCGAAAACGGCCTGAAGACATACTGATCAGCAAAGATCCCGCCAACAATTTACACAAAGATTCCATGATCAGGGTTGCCGATATTCATTCCTTCGACAAAAGACGTTTAATAAGTAAATTGGGCACAGCGCAAAAAAGCATTATGCAGAAAATTAAAGACTACATACCTAAACATTTTGATTTATGAGTGACTACTACACCCCCCTCCGCACCCGCAACATCTACGACCCAAGCTCAAAAGAGCCCTTCAGGCTCAGCCGGTCCAGGATCGAGAATTTTGTGAACTGTCCGCGCTGTTTTTATCTGGATCGCCGGCTCGGCGTCAATCCCCACCCCGGTTTTCCTTTCACGCTCAACTCCGCCGTGGACGCCTTGCTCAAAAAGGAGTTCGACAAGTACCGCAATGAGCAAAAAGCCCATCCGCTGATGACGGAAAACGGGATTGAGGCAGTCCCCTTTCAGCACGAGAAGATGGATGAATGGCGGGAGAATTTTAAGGGCGTTCAGTTTTTACATGAACCCACCAATTTGTTGATCACAGGAGCCGTGGACGACATTTGGGTGAAACCCGATGGCGAGCTGATCGTGGCCGATTATAAGGCGACCAGTAAGGCCGAAGAGATCACGGCGCTCGACAAAGACTGGCAGGACGGCTACAAGCGCCAGAGTGAAGTGTACCAATGGCTGCTTCGTCAGAACGGCTTTAAGGTAAGTGACACCGCCTATTTTGTATACGCCAACGGAGACACCGAAAAAGAAGCCTTCAATAACCGGCTCGAATTCGACACCCGTTTGATCCCTTATACCGGCGATGACAGCTGGGTGGAGCCCACCCTCAAGAAGATCAAGGAGTGTTTAGACAGCGATGAGATTCCGGAAAGCGGTGAGGATTGTGATTCCTGCGCCTATCGGGAAGCAGCTAATAAGGCCCTGAGCTAGAATCTGCTATACTGATATCAATGAAAAACACCAAACCAACCATCGAAAATTTCGCAGTCGTGATCTTACCAGCGATCATTGTCGTATTCGTTATCTTCTTTTTGGTCATGCCAAAAGTCAGGGAAAACAGGAGTGAGCCTGAAAGGCCGGAACGCAGTTCCATGAGTCCGGAAGAATGCATAGCCTTAGGTGGTGAGCCTTTGAATATCGTTGGCGGAGCGACCTGCGCCGAAGGAGAAGAAAACTTAGGTGAAGTCGTCGGCTTCATATCTCCGAATATCTGCTGTGCACCAATAAAATAATCATTAAATCTTTCATAATGAAGAAATCCAACTACAATTTGTTGCTCAAAATCCTGGTTGTCGTGGCCTATGTTGCCATGATAACCGTCAACTATCTGGCAAACGCCCTGCCCATCGGCGGAGTCACCACAGGCGAAGCCTCTGATTCCTACCCGAACCTTTTCACACCCGCCGGGCTGACGTTTTCTATTTGGGGCCTGATCTACCTGCTGGTTGGAATATTTGTGATCTGCTTCTGTCTGGAATTCGGAAAGAAATCCAAGAAAAAAAGGAATGAACTGCTGGAAAAAACGGGGAAGCTGTTTATCATCAACGCGCTGGCCAACATCTGCTGGATCTTTGCCTGGCACCATGGACTGATCCTGCTTTCCGTGGCCATCATACTCGTGATCCTGGGCACCCTGATCATGCTGGCCGACTTTCTGAACAAAGAAAAGTTTTCATGGTCCGAAAAAATCTGGCTGCTTTTGCCCTTCAGCATTTATTTTGGCTGGATCACGGTCGCCACGATCGCCAATATTTCAGTTTTACTCGTCAGCCTGAACTGGGATGGCTTTGGAATCGCGGAGAATATCTGGACCATCATCGTCCTGCTGGTGGGAGCGGCCATCGGCATATGGCGGTCCGTCAAAGATAAGAACCTGCCTTATATTTTGGTCTTGGTCTGGGCCTATGGAGGGATCTGGCTAAAGCACACCTCAGCCAGCGGCTGGGCCAGTCAGTATCCGGATATCATCACCACCGCCCTCATCTGTATCGCGCTGTTTTTGCTGACGGCCGGCTGGCTGACTTTTCTTAAAGGCAAAAAGGCGAAGTA
>JAFGTE010000026.1 GCA_016934215.1 Candidatus Peregrinibacteria bacterium
ATTAATGCAGGTCAATTTTACATCAAGTTACCCCTACAGTCCGCCAAGGCGGACCGCCCCTTCAACCACTTGGGTAACTCTCCGTGTGTATCATTTTCTTGATATATCTTCTTCCCTGTCCGGTTTTAAAGAAAAATTCTCGTTTTATTGCCCTTGTCTTTGAATCGAGCAATTCGCAGTAAACTAATTTTGAAGGACCAAATCTTTTAGAGTATGGCGACCATTGAAGGAGATGTTCAACTCTTCTACGACACAAATTAGACGTATGGCCTTTATACCACTTCCCTTCTGGATTCTGTTGGACGTAAGCGTAATACACTAATTCATTTTTATTCATTTCCCCCCTACAGTCCGCCAAGGCGGACCGCCTCTTCAGCCACTTGAGTAACTCTCCATGGCCATTTTTGTGCTAGTAATTTAGCAGATTTTGAGCGCTAAGCCCACCTTAATTTTCTTTTTTCCTTTCAGGACGATGAGTTCATCGATCCAGCCGGTTTTTTTGAGGGCGGTATAAAGCGTGGGGCCGGGCTCGACAAGAATGGAAGCGATTCCGTTTTTAGCAAGTGTTTTGAAGAGGGTTTTTAGGGGGATTTTTTGGGTGATGTGCAGAAAATTTTTGTCTTTAAAGACTTTGGCGGTTTTAGGTATGCGGTTTTGAGGATCGAGGATGATACGTAATGGGTCGGGGCCTTTTACGTAGCGGACGGTGAGAGAAGGGTTGTCGGCCAAAACGGTGCCGGAGCCCACCATAATGGCCTGGTGCCGGGCCCGGAGCTGGTGAACGCGTTTGTCCTGAGCTTTGGAAGTGAAATGAATGGGTTTTTTATTGGGCCCAGCGATGAAATTGTCGGCAGAAGTGGCAATTTTAACGGTGATGTAAGGGCGTTTTTGGGTGATCCAGGTGAAGTAGAATTTATTGAGTTTTTGGCATGCTTTAGCAATGGGCCCTTTTAGAAAAATCTGGAATTTTGAATCTGGAATTTTGAATTTTTGTTGAAAGGGGTCGCGGGAACCGCAAACGACTTTTTTGATACCCACTTTTTCAATCAGATCCTGGCAGGGCGGAGTTTTTCCGTAGTGCCGGCAGGGTTCCAGGGTAACGTAAAGGGTGGCGCCCTGTAGGTCGGTTTGGCGTTTGACGGACTTTATGGCCAGGACTTCGGCATGGGGTCCGCCAAACTTTTGGTGATAACCCTGGCCGATTATTTTTCCGTTCTTAACAATAACCGCCCCCACCATGGGGTTCGGGGCCACAGCCCGGCCGCCGAGGGCAGCCAGTTTGAGAGCCTGAGCCATGAATTTATCGGACACATTTGACACGTTCTAAGATACCATGATATAAAGGCGCCTTGGTAATTAGTATTTAAATGAATTTAGTAGTATGTCATCAAAGATTTATAGCGTTGAGCTGGCTGGCCTGGAGGGTCAGCTGGTGGAAATTGAGGTGGATACGCGGATGAGTATTCCGTCGTTTTCGATTGTGGGTCTGCCGGATGCCGCCGTAATGGAGGCCAGGGAACGGGTTATGAGCGCCGTGAAGAATGCGGGGTATCCTTTGCCGCGCGGACGGATTGTAGTGAATCTGGCCCCGGCCAATATAAAAAAGGTGGGGCCGCGTTATGACCTGCCCATTGCGCTTGGACTAATCGCTTTTTCAAATTTAATCCCTGTTGATTGTTTTAAAAATACGGTGTTTTTAGGTGAGCTGGCTCTGGATGGCCATATTAGGCCGATTGCGGGTGTGCTGGTGAGCGCGGAACATGCCTGGCGTATGGGTTTTCAGCGTATTGTGGTGCCCAAAGAAAATGCCCGGGAAGCGGCAATTATAAATGGGATTGAGGTGGTACCGGTAGGCCATCTGAAGGATGCAATTCAGTATTTGAATAAACAATTATCGATTTTACCCATTCAACCTTTTGTGGCTGAAAAAAACGTATTGAGCATGGTTGATATGGCCATGATCAAAGGACAAGTTCAGGCGAAACGGGCCCTGGAAATCGCCGCAGCCGGCGGACATAATGTTTTGATGAAAGGGGTGCCGGGAGCCGGTAAAACCTTGTTAGCGAGGGCTCTGCAGAGCATTTTGCCGGCAATGACACAAGAAGAAATGCTGGAAGTAACCCGTATTTATTCAGTGGCAGGTCAGCTTCCGAAATCACAATCGCTTATTTCATCCCGTCCGTTCAGGGTGGTGCATCATACGGCTTCTGCAGTCAGTATTGTAGGAGGCGGTTCGGTACCCATGCCCGGCGAAATTACCCTGGCGCATCATGGAGTGCTGTTTCTGGATGAGGTGGCTGAATTCCCGCAAGAAGTACTCAATGTACTTAGGCAGCCGATAGAAGATGGCTATATTACCATTAACCGGGCAAATGCCCGGGCGACTTATCCGGCTAAATTCAGTCTGGTGGCCGCCATGAACCCCTGCCCCTGCGGATATCACCATGTGCAGAAGCACCAAGCTAAATGTCAGTGCCCCGCTTTCAGGATTCGTAATTATCATCAGAGGTTATCGGGGCCCTTTTTGGACCGGATCGATATTCATCTGAAAATTGAGCCTGTGGAGCATGAAGCACTTGCCTGTCATACGACTGATCTGGAAACATCGGCGGAGGTACGCAAGCGAGTCAACCGGGCTTACAAAAAGCAGATTTTGCGCTTTAAGAATCATGCTATCAGCCGCAACGCTGAAATGAATGTGCAGCAAATTGAACAGTTTTGTGCCCTTGATGCCGCCAGTAAGAATATGCTGCATCTTGCCATTGATCATCTTGGTTTTTCAGCCCGTGCCTACTACCGGGCTATCAAAATGGCACGCACCATTGCCGATCTGGATAACAGCGAGCCTATTCATTCCAACCATGTTTCAGAGGCTTTACAGTATCTTTATAAGAAAAAGTACTGACCCATCCATGTTTTTTAATCAATATTGTTCCAACCATGCTGGAACATTGTTCTAACATTATCCCAACAATGTCATTCAAAACAATATCTATTACGCTGCCAGAAACAATGATCAGAAAAATTGATGAAATGCTTTTGGAAAAGGGTTTTGCTTCACGCAGTGATTTTTTCAGACATTTAGTTCGTATGTGGTTCACAGATACAATCAATAATCCGCCCGCAAAAAATGAAAATCCACCACCGGAAGAAATAGATCTTGAATATGGAATCCCACTGGAAGTTATCGAAAAAATAAAAGAAAAGGCTAAATTATTAATTTAATAATTTGTTTTATTTATGCCATTTTTAGGACATAGTGCAGAAATTCTAATTGCTATTTTTTCTTATAAATGATATAATGAAATAAAGTACGACGAGATCCAAAAAGATAAGTTGCACCAAATAGAATCTAATTAAATATTTATGGAAGAAAAAAAGAAACATGGCTGGTTCCACCGAAAAAAAAATAAAAAACCAGCCCATCAACACCACCCTTTTCATGCCAAAGAGGGGCATCATTTACAGAGTCATCATTCACAAGGAAAACATTTTGGAGGTAAAAAACTCCGTATCATTCCGCTCGGCGGTCTTGAGGAAGTAGGTAAAAACATTATGGCCCTCGAATACGGCCATGACATTATTATTATCGACGCCGGTATGTCTTTTGCCGGACCCGAAATGCTGGGTGTGGACTTTATTGTGCCTGATATCTCTTATCTGGAGGCCCGAAAACATAATATCCGGGGAATGCTTTTTACCCACGGCCATCTTGATCATATCGGGGCGATTCAATACGTCCTTCCCAAACTTGGCAATCCCCCTGTTTACGCCAATAAGCTGGCCCTCGGCCTTATTAAAAGCCGCCTGAAGGAGTTCTCTCTGGATAAGTCAGCTAAACTTCATCTGGTCGATGAAACCAGTAAACTCAAATTAGGTGATTTTAATGTTGAATTTTTCAGGGTCAACCATAGCATTCCCAACAGTATGGGGGTGTTTATCGGCACTCCGGTCGGCAATGTCGTGCATACCGGCGATTTTAAATTCGACCATTCACCGGCTATCGACAAACCTGCTGACTTTCAGCGGATCGCTGAAATCGGCAGGCGCGGTATCGATGTACTCATGATCGACAGTACGAATGCCCTGAAGCCCGGCTTTTGTAAGTCAGAGGCTGAGGTGGCGGCCAAACTGGAGGAAACGATCGAAAAAATAAAAGGGCGTATTATTATCGCTTCCTTCTCCTCGCTGATCGGACGAATTAATCAAATTGTCAATTTTGCCGCCAAAAATAACCGAAAAGTTTTCTTTTCCGGGCGTTCTATGGTGGAGAACATGAAACTGGCGGAAGAATTGGGTTATGCCACTTACCCGAAGGGCGTTGTCCGTAAAATCAGTCCTCAGGCCAACTCCATGCCGCCCAGCCAGGTCCTTATTTTAACGACAGGCGCGCAGGGTGAATCTTTAAGCGCGCTGACCCGCATGGCTATGGGTGAACATTCCAGTATTAAGATCCGCGAAGGTGATACGGTCATGATTTCAGCCAGCCCTATCCCCGGTAACGAATTGGCCATCGTTAACATCATCAACAATCTCTATGCTCTGGGCGCCAAGGTCATTACGAATAATGATATGGATATCCATGTATCCGGTCATGCCCATCAGGAAGAACTTAAAATCATGTATGGCCTGATCAAACCTAAGTGTTATGTGCCGATTCACGGGGAACTTTATATGCGCAAAGGACATATCGAAATGATCAAAACAGTGGCCGACCCTCAATTGATGGTCACCTGTCTGGACAATAATGGTGACGTACTTGAAGTCAGTAAGCAGGGGGTTCGCAAATCCAAAGAAAAAGTACCTGCTAGTGATATTCTGGTTGATGGTCTGGGCTTTGGTGATATCGGTTCCCGCGTGATTTCAGACCGTAAAATCATGTCGCAAGACGGTATTGTGGTGATGCTCTTTCATGCTTACGAGGAATCGAAGCGTCTTATCAGTGAACCGGATATTATTTCGCGGGGTTTCCTTTATCTGAAAGAATCTGAAGAGATGTCTCAGGAAGTAAAACAGATGGCCAGTAAAGCCTTTGAACAGATCACGCAGCAGAATCGCACTATTGGCCTGAAGGATTTAAAAAATGAGCTCGAACGCAATATTTCTAACTTTATTCGCAAGCGTCTGCGCAGAGAGCCTATGATTATTCCAATTATCATGTATGCTTAAAAGCGATGATTTACGTTTTTGTTATTCTCATCGGTTTGGCGTTTGGCAGTTTTGCCAGTATGCTCATACATCGCTTGCATACGCGGGATAAAAGTGTGCTCGGAGCACGTTCTTTTTGTCCCAGATGCGCTGCTCAATTAAGAGTACGGGATTTGATTCCTATAGCCAGCTTTCTGATTAATAAATTCCGCTGCCGTTTCTGCAAACAGCCGATTGCCTTCCGCTATCCGCTTCTGGAGCTCAGTATGGCAGTTATTTTTCTCCTGACGACTTCTTTGATCGGCATGGATGATGTGTCACAAATAGCTTTTTATTTATTAATTGCTTTTGTTTTTATCGTTCTGACGTTTTATGATTTTCTGTTTAAAGAAATTCCTGATCTGATTTCCCTGCCGGCCCTATTCATTGCCATTCTGTATGCCGTTTTGAATCATACCTTTACGGTAACAAATTTGGTGGTTGGTATGGTTATTCCGGTGGTTTTTTTCGGCCTTCTGCATTTTGGTTCCAAAGGGCGCTGGCTGGGCGGCGGCGATATCCGTGTGGGAGCACTCATGGGGGCTTTGCTGGGTTACCCCATGATTCTGACAGGATTGTTTTTCGGTTATCTTTTTGGTTCTGTTTATAGCCTCATCGGTCTGGCTTCTAAAAAGTTCGGCCGGCAGACACAAATTCCTTTTGCCCCCTTTCTGCTTCTTGGCACCTACGTTGCACTGTTCTGGGGGCAGCAAATTTTGGATTGGTATTTTGCTCTGCTATAATCGGAACGGATATCAATTAAAAATAAAAAAATGATTAATTACATATTGTTAACCGGCTTAACAGGCGCGTTAACTTTGGTGGTGGGCGCCGCCTGGCCGGAAGAAAAAGGCAAGGCGCTTGATTCGACCAAAGACTGGCTCTTTGCTTTCGGGGCTTTATTTATGCTGGCTTATGCGATGCTGAATTATTTTTTTGCTGCCGGTTCTATCTTTTTTATCCTGCTGGAGCTGATGGTGATCGTGGCAAGCGTGCTGATGATGCTGGACACTTCTGACCGCATTGATACCATGGTCCTGACACTTTTTGGTTTAGCTTTTATCGTGTGGTCTGTTCTGCTTTACGAAGGCATCAATACGATTTACTTTATCATCGGTTTGACCGGTGTCAGTCTGGGTTACGCTTTTGATATGGGCAGTATAAGACGCTTCCTGGCCCTAACGGTGGGAAGTATTTTGATTGCCATTTTCAGTTATCTGGTAGGCGATATGATCTTTTTGGGGCTCAACGCCTTCTTTGCCCTGTTTTCCGCTTACTACCTTGTCAAAATACTGAGCAAGGCCTGATTAACGGACCACGACAGGAACCTTTTTACTGAATCTGAGTTTGCCGTCTTTAAGAACGATTTTGAGATACAGCTCATACGTGCCCGAGGGCGGGGAATCCCAGATGACTGAATAGGTGCTGGCGCCCGCTTCGTCAGCCACATTGATTTTGGCGATTTCATCAGGAAGCTGATCTGATTTCTTGGCTAAAAAGAAAAGGTCGGCCACTTCATTACGGTCATTTTCAGAAACAAAAGCCTTGATCAGAATCTGGCCGCCTTCGTCCAGATTGGCATTGTCGGAAGGAAGTAAAATACGTGAATTACCGGTCAGACCAAAATCATCTTCTTCTACTCGGATGGATATGGAGGCGGTGTCTTTGTTGCCTGCGTAATCATAAGCGGTAGCCCGAAGTTCATAACTGCCGGCTTCGGATGGGACGGTCAGCTGCCAGTTAAAAGGCGGGCTTTCATCTGCTTTTTTAAGCTGGCCATCCAAAAAGAACTGTACTTTGTCCACACTGCCATTGGCATCACGGGCATCCAGCTGTATACCGATACTGGTTCCGGCACTGAGCACGGCATTATCGGAAGGATAAATGAATGAAACAATGGGCGGGGTTTCATCTTCGCCGATCTTCACGCTGACAGTCGACTGATTGGACCGGTAAAGATCATCGTAAACAATGGCCTGAATGGTGTGTTCCGATCCTTTTTTCAGATCTTTTGAAATCGCGAAACTGCCTGTGAACGGCGCGATTTTTTCCGTGCCGACCAGTTCGTCATCAAAATAATATTCCACCATCTCCACCCCGGCCGGCGAGGAGATGTCGACCCATACGCTGAGGGCGGGCGGACTGATTTCGCTTTTGGACGCGGGGGATTTGATGGTGATCTGAGGTTTCGTGTCCATGGTTTCAGCCGTGTGCACATCATCATATTCGGTGGGCGGTTCCTCATCTTCGTTATTTGCAGTGGCCCAGGCCCGTACAGCCGATTCCCATTGGGGGTTGTCCGGCAGAATGGAATGGTGGACATAAAAAGCTTTTTCTTCCCGGGCGCTTTCCGGCGTGAATTCCGTGGCCAGTTTGCCGGAAACCTTATCGATTTCCACAAACTGATAGTTATTATCGTACTGAACGGGTGCCGAGAAACTGGCAAAAATGCCTGATATGATTTCATCTTCCGGCGTGTGTTCACTGGGCAGTTTGCCGGAGCGTTTGGATACTTTGATCCATTTGATGCCTTCCGGGCGTTCAAATTCCGTACGCGGCATATCTTTGGTCGCTTCCACCATATAATCTTTCCAGATGCGGGCCGCGGTATCGAGACCGGAAGCATTGCGGAAGACGTGTGTGCCGTCCGCGTTACCGCACCAGACCGCCGTGACCAGATGGCGGGTATAACCGATCGTCCAAAGGTCGAAGGGATAATTGACGTTATCTTTCTTTTTATTGGAAGTCCCGGTTTTAGCCCCGTTAACCTGCCCGGGGATAGTAAGCTGAGCCCGCCAATATTCATCGGGCCGGGCGGCCGCATCTGAAAGGACATTGTTAATCAGGTAGGCCGCCTGCGGATCTAAAACAAGCTCTTTCTTTTGGGGCTGTTCATATTCTTCCAGAATATTGCCGGCCCGGTCTTCGACTTTCAGAACAGCGACCGGTTCTACTTTGTAACCGCCACTGGCAAAGACGGAATAAGCGACGGCCATATCCAGCGGGCGGGCTTCGCCGGCCCCCAGCGCGAGTGACAGTCCGTACCAGTCATCGGGCTGATTGAGATCAATGCCCATTTTGCGGGCCAGATCGATCACATTCGGGATGCCGGCCAGATGCCCGGCTTTAACAGCGGGAATGTTGCGGGAGGCGCCAAGAGCGTTGCGAAAACTGATCGGTCCCCAGAACTGGCCGTCAAAATTTTCCGGCTCGTACCAGGAACCGAATTTCGTGCGGACATCATAAACCACCGTACTGGGCGCGTAACCCTGCAGGAAGGCGGCGGCATAAGCGATGGGTTTAAACGAGGAGCCGGGCAGGCGCGGGCGCAGGGTGACATTTACTTTTCCGTCAATCTCGTCATTCCAGAAGTCCTTTGAACCGACCATGGCCAGAATTTCTCCGGTGTCAGGGTCAATGGATACCAAAGCGGCATTGGTGGCACCGTATTTTTCTTCATTGGTCTGGGCCCGGGCCTCTACAGCGGCATCAGCGGCTTTCTGTTTTTCGATATCGAGGGTGGTGGTGATGCGCAGACCGCCTTTTTCCAGAGCTTCTTTGCCGTATTTTTCTTCCAGTACCTGCCGCACATACATCACAAAATGCGGAGCCGTAATGTCTTCGCGGAAAGGTTTGAATTCAATGGCATTGGCTTCAGCCAGGGCGGCATCATGTTCCTCCTGAGTGATATATTCAAGTTCCAGCATCCGTTCCAGTACAAAGTCGACACGGCCTTTTATGTAAATATCACGGGCTTCTTCACCCTCACCATAAGTGTAGGTTTTGCCCAGCAGGCCTTTGGAGATGAAGTCCACCAGTTCCTGTTCGGTCCGGATGTCCCGTTTGATGATTTCTTCCTCACTGAGCTCCACCTGAACATAACGGTTGTTGCCATAAGGCGAATAATAGGTAGGGGCTTTCGGGATGGCTGCCAGAATAGCGCTTTCTGCAATGGTCAGTTCGGCGGCCGGTTTGCCGAAGAAGGTCTGAGAAGCCACTTCGACACCGTAAATATTGGCGCCGTAAGGGATCCGGTTGAGGTACATCTCCATAATTTCATCTTTGCTGTAACGGCCTTCAATCTGCAGGGACAGGATAATTTCTTTTGCCTTACGGGTATAACTGCGTTCCGGCGACAGGAAGGCGTTTTTGACGAACTGCTGAGTGATGGTGGAACCGCCGCGGGCTGTGTTGCACAAATGCAGTTCCCCGCAGACAGCGACCATGATTCCCGCGAAGTCGACCCCTCCGTGTTCATAGAATTCATCATCCTCAATGGCCATGACTGCTTTGGCCGCGTAAGGTGAAATCTGGTTGTAAGGTACAATTTTGCGGTTCTCATCGCCATGGATGGCATACAGCACCTCTCCGTTCCGGTCCAAAATCAGACTGGACTGAGAAGCAACCAGATTGCGAACGTTGTCGACATTGGGCAGAGTGACGATGATGGCGAATAGATAAAAAAAGCAGAGGGCAAAAATAAAAGCGATCACTCCCACCACAATGTATTTGGATTTATGCCAAACCGGCGCCCCTTTATCGATGACGTGTTTTTTGAGGTGATTCACCTTAAACTTCATTTGGTGGAAGTATTTCTTCATCTTTCTTTTTTGGTAAAAGCAGTTGCACGTTTTCTTTGAGTTTTTCCGGCCAGTTAAAGCCGAGTTCTTTCATGTCGATCTTCAGTTTGTCTCCGCTGATCAGCCATTTGGGATTGTATTTTAGCATGTTCATAATCTGCTGTGCAGTGACATTTCCGCCCATATGCAGAATGATCTGTCTGCCTGCGTTGCCCATAGGAATGGATTTAACGTTAACAAGGCCTGCCTGCTTTGCATAGATTTTGATTTCAAGGATTTGAAAAAGATTGCTGACTTCTTTGGGAAAATGGCCGTATTCGGTGATGAGATCTTCCCGGAGTTCATTCAAAAGCGGAATATCATCCACCGCTGACAATTTTTGGTACACGTTGATTTTGTCTTTCGTATCGGGAATAAAGGTATCCGGAATATAAGCCGGCAAGGGCAGTTCAATGGAAATTTCCTGAATCGGGTGATCTTCTGCAACTATTTTACCCGCTTTGAGCTCTTCGATAGTCTTGTTGAGCATGCGCAGAAAGTGGTTCATACCGACTACCTTGATGGTGCCGTGCTGGTTGACGCCGAGTATGTCACCGGCGCCCCGGATTTCCATATCGCGCATGGCCACCTGGAAACCGGCTCCCAGTTCAGAGGCATCGACGATGGCTTTGAGGCGTTTTTTGGCGTCCAGTCTCAGCTGACGTGCCTGATAGAGAAAATAGGCATAGGCCTGGATTTTTGCCCTTCCGATGCGTCCGCGCAACTGATACATCTGGGCGAGCCCAAGGTTTTCCGCGTCATCCACAATCAGCGTGTTAGCGGTAGGCAAATCGATACCGTTTTCGATGATCGTCGACGAAATCAGTACCTGATATTCTCCTTCTTTGAACTGTAGTACGCGGTCTTCCAGATCCTGAGAGTGCAATTGGCCGTGGGCGACAATAAATTTGACGTGGGGCATCAACCGACGCATTTTTTCGGCAATACTTTCAATGGTTTCGACCCGATTGTGGAGAAAATAAATTTTTCCATTACGGTCCACTTCTTTTTGAATGGCTTCCCGAATCAGATTATCACTGTATCGGCGTACTTCGGTAATAATAGGCAGTCTGCCGGGCGGCGGGGTGGTGATGGTGGAAATATCACGAAAATTATTGAGGGCTAAATTGAGTGTGCGGGGAATGGGGGTTGCCGTGAGTGTGAGGATGTCGACCTGATTACGAATTTTTTTGAATTTTTCCTTTTGTCTTACTCCGAAACGCTGTTCTTCGTCGATGATGACAAGCCCCAAATTGAAAAATTTGACGTCATCCTGCAGCAAACGGTGCGTGCCGATGAGTATATCGATATCTCCTTTGCGGAGGCGTGCCAGAATTTCTTTCTGTTCTTTTGGCGTCCGGAAACGACTGAGCATTTCAATACGGTAGTTCATGCCGGCGGCACGCTTATTAAATGATTTCAGGTGCTGGTCGGCCAGAATGGTGATGGGTGAAATAAAAGCCACTTGTTTTCCTCCTTCGACCGCTTTAATGGCGGCGCGCATGGCAACTTCCGTTTTGCCGAATCCTACATCACCGCAAATCAGGCGGTCCATGGGTTTGTCGGATTCCATATCTTTTTTAACATCCAGAATGGCCTTCATCTGTCCGGGGGTTTCTTCGTAAGGGAAGGCCTGTTCAAACTGCTTCTGATTTTCTGTGTCATGCCCGTAATTGTGCCCCTTTACCTGGGCGCGTTCGGCATAAAGCTTAAGGAGTTCTTTGGCAATTTTATGGGTTTCTTTTTTAATTTTCTGGCTGACATTTTTCCAGTCCGCCGCGCCCAGACGGCTGAGTTGCGGCTCGTTGTCTTCTCCGCCCACATATTTACTGATTTTATCCGCCTGATCGATAGGGATGAATAAGCGGTCGTTTTCGGCGTAAGCGATTTCGAGATATTCCCGGCGGATCTCATCAATGGTCTTGGGAACCACTCCTAAAAAGCGGCCAATACCGTGATCCAGATGCACGATCAGATCACCGATTCGCAGGCCGGTCAGAAAATCCAGATTGATCTTCTGGACGCTCTGATTTCTGGCTGTTCTGCTGAGGTTGAAAATCTCTTTATCGGTCAGGAATTGAATTTCCTGTTGCGGCGCCTGAAAAGAAGTGGGCACGTTTTCGAGGTCGCCCGCGTCAATTAAAATAATTTTTGCATCTTCTCTTGGTTTGGTACCGTAACGGATATTTTCTTCATTGAATATGCTGATGAGTTCTTTGGTGCGTTTGGTCAGAATATTGATTTTCCAGTCTCTCTGGACTTTGTCGCGCAAATCATTCAGCAGATCGAACAGATTGTAATATTTGAGCACAGACAGGTAGCGCAAATGAAAATATTCTTCATCACTCTTCGGAAAAGAAGTGAAATGCAGTTTACTGACTTCCAGTCGATCCAGAATCTCGCTGAATCCTTCTTCCTCATCAATGTCATCAATAATAATTAAATCCTCTGGCCGGCAGTTCTCTAAAATACCGCCGCCTGTTCCGGTGATATTGATGGGCAGGATGTCGATTTCCTTTAATTCTTTCCCCAGTTGTTTTGTTTCCTGATCAAAATACCAGATGCCGGCTACGGTATCGTAGTCTACTTCAATTTTTACCACTGAATTATGATTGGGCGGAAAAATATTAAGGACGCCGCCGGATCGGCGGCATTCTCCTTTTTTCAGCATTACATCCGCACTGGGGTAATACCCCATTTTGATCAACTGGTTGAAAAATTCCACAATCCGGACGTCTTTGTTTTTTTGGATGACCACACCCGCTTCTTTGACTTCTTCGAAGGAAGGAATGGGGATCTGAGAATCCCGTCGATTGATGAGATAAATGCGGTCTTTTTTTTCTTTGAGTCCTGCAATAATTTCAGTCAGGCGGTAATCTTCTTTTTCCTCCGATGTCAGATCATCCAATGCCACCACTGGATCGTCTACCCAGAAAGGAAGACCATTTTGTACTTCGTAAATTGCTTTGTTGTCATTCGTCACCCAGAAAATATTTTTTATCCCTTTTACTTTTTTCAGGGCAGCTACCAGATAGCATTTAGAGGTGATATTAGAGATACCCGAAAGAACCAAAGGGCTCTTTGGCGTCAATTTGGCAAACTCTTGTTTGTGGATATCCAGCGGAAAAAACTGACTGATATTCATTGTCTTGTTTCCCGGTAATGTGGGATGAGGCGAGTATTAAATTTTAAGGGGCATGATGATATGCGTATAGCCTTTACTGTCTTTGGGTTTTAAGATAACGGGGGCAATTTTTTCCCCGATTTCCAGAATAATTTTATCTTTTTTGACGCTTCCTAACGCATCCAGCAGGAATTGTGAATTCAGGGCGATTTCGTTGTTGGCACCCTCTATTTTAGTTTCAATGGTGATTTCTCCTTCACCGTATTGGGTGGATTCTGTGGTGATGATCACTTTTCCGTCAGCCACTTTCAGAATAACTTTATTATTATTTTCTTTAGCGAAAATATTGATCCTCTTTAAGATAAGACTGAGTGCGCTGACTTCAAATTCTATCTGAGTTTTGGATGATTTAGGGATGATTTGTTCGTAATTGGGAAATTTTCCTTCAATCAGCCGGGAAATGAGTTCGACGGGACCAACAGTGAATAAAATTTGATTTTTTGAAACTACAATCGTGACCTTTTCTTCTGTTTCTATGCTATCCAATATCGAACCAAGCTCAATGATTGTTTTGGCCGGTACGATGCAGTCTATTGTTCCGGAAATATCAGCTACTGATAACACTTTTTCTGATAAACGATATGAGTCAGTGGCGGCCATTTTCAGTTGTTCTTTGTCTGCCTGGAAGCACACTCCACTTAAAATCGGGCGGGTGGTATTAAGGGCCGCCGCGAAAACAACCTGTTCAATCGCCTTCTGCAGTTCCCCTGCCGATACTGTCATCCCGCCTTCTTTTTCTACCATAGGAATAGGGGGGAATTCAGAGGCGGGGATTCCTTTAATTCTTGTTTTTGAATCACTGGTTTGAATCTGAATATCGCTCCCTTCCACCAATACATTCACCTTGTCATCTTTGAGGTAATTGATATAACTCGTAAAAAGTTTGGAAGGAATAGTGATTTCTCCTTCATTTTTTACATCTGTTTCAATGTGATATGTGATAGCAATTTCGAGATTGGTGGAAGTAAAATAAAGCTTTTTACCTTCGGCTTTTAAAAGCACATTATTAAGAACCGGCAATGTGTTGTTGATGTCTACTGCCTTGTTGGTGGTTGTTAATGCACTAAGGAGATCTTTTTGTGAACAGGTTAAACGCATCTTCCTCTCAGAGACGATTTATGTAATAAATTTCTTTTTAAATGACAAATTCATGTTAATGGTTTTTGATGTCGCTGGCAAACTCTTTTAAGTAATTTTTTAAATAAAAAATATTTCGTTGTAGTCTTAATGGCTTGAATTTTTGTTGTGATCTTGTTGAGTAATCATTGTAGCAGATTTATGTTTAGAATAAAGTGATTTGCTGTATTTTGAATAAAAAAATTGTTATTTGAATAGTGGTCTGTTTTTGTTTGCAGGGATCAGGAAAAGAATGGTGGTGTGAATACAAATAATGGACATCTTATTTTAGTCATTTTTGTGGATAAATTGTGGAAAACTTGTGAATAAAATGTAGATAATAGGTTTATGAATGGCTTGTTGATCGGGAATATTAAATTACATTGTTTTAAGCCATTGTTTGATTTTTTTGTGGGTAAGTTGGATGCTTTTAAATAACGTCTTTCAGGTTATCCACAGGTTAAACAGGTTTTCCATAGACGACATATCTTTGGCTGATGCTGTTTGGTGGCCAGCAGGTATATAACGCCAGTTCATGGATATTGTCGTTCCGAACCAGAATATGGTCCTGGGAAGCGGGGATGATTTTGGAATCAAACACCTCGTATACGTATCCTTTTTCTTTATAGTTGATATAAATCCTGTCCCCATTTTGTAATTTGTTAATTTCCCGCAAAATGGTTTTATAATTGGAATGATCCCAGGAATAACCGGACGAATGACCGAACAGCAGGGTTTTTTTTCTGCTATCGGGCGGGTTCAGGTAATTGCCTAAGCCATTTTTTAAAGTACTGAGGGCTTCTTTTTCATTGTACAAGTTGGCAAAACCAACATCCACATTAATGATATTGAGTTTAGGAATGGTGATTTTATATTCATTAGAGACGGGTTTTTTGGCTGCAATGAATTCCGGCAGATCTTTTTTTAAAACGGTTTCCAGACGATAAATGATTTCCACAAATTCTCCGCGGGTAATCAGCTGGCCAGGATGATAAAACTTGTTTTGGTTGATGAGATTATGTTCGTAGGCATATGTGAAATATTTTTCAAACCATTCTCCCCGCTGTACATAAAGAAATTTGCTGGGTTGATAATGATTCTGGCTGAAATCCACCTTATAGGTTTCCAGAATGACTTTAAGCGCTTCGGCAAAGTTGATATAGTTCGCGGGTTTAAAAGTGCCATCAGGGTAACCCTGAACAATGTTGTTTTGATAGGAGATTTCCACGAATTTTCCATACCATTCCCAAATCGGCACGTCTGGGAATATGATATAAGAATGGTTTTTTAGTTTGTGCCAGTTGATGCAGGTGTCAATCGCACTGTCTGAAAAATTGGATTTGGTCAGAATTTTGACGGCTTCTGCGCGGTTAATAAGGCCGGCAGGGTGGAATTCACCGTTGGGGTAACCCTGTATCGTGTTATCGGCGGTCAGGGCGGCAATGGCTTCATGATGCAGGTGATTTTCGGGCACATCCGGATAACTCCGCGCGTAAGCGGTCTGGCAGAAAATCAGCACAGAAGCCAAAAATCCGATGAAGCATTGCCTGAAAAAAGACATAGACACAATAAGGGGAAGCAATTATAGCATTAAGTACTTCTTTGTCAATAGAATGTGGCTTCTTTTAGCTATTTTTGAGTGTTTGTTTTATCCCCGGAATAACCGTTTGAGCATCTGGACTAAAAATTGACGGCCTTTAGCGCTTTTTGTTTTCACATTATGCAGTATTTCTTTTCCGATTTCGGGAGGCATGTTTTTACAATATTCTTTCACTACGGAACGCAGCATAATTTCGTTGGCTTCCGGATGGAATTGGATGCCATAAGTCGTTTTACCCAGACGGAACATCTGATGTTTTGTTAATCTGGACTTAAGCAGGTTTACAGCCCCCTTGGGCAGGTCAAAAACGTCATAATGTAACTGGAAAAAGTCCGGAAGATCCAGGTCTTTCAAAAGAGCATCATCCTGATTACCTGTCTTTGTCAGTGGAAACCATCCTATTTCCGCCTTTTTTCCTTTGTGGATTTTCGCCCCGAAGGCCTGGGCCAGGATCTGACCTCCCAGACAAATACCAAGCAGTGGAATGCCTTGTTCATGTACTTTGCGCAAAAAAGCCTCTTCTTTCTCGATCCATGCATGCTGAGCTTTGTTGTAGGCTGACATCGGTCCGCCCATGGTAATCACTCCGCTGATTTTATCAAGCGGTGGCAATGGCTCTTTTAATGATAGGGAAATGGAACGGTAAGGAAGTTTTAATTCGTTAAGAATGCCGGGAATATGTCCCAGGCGTTCGTGATCGACATGACGGATGATCCAGATTGGCATAAGCGAATGATTTATTTTTCCCCCTCACTCCTTAATGCTTCTGTTGTGGTGCTGAGAGGGCTTTCTTGTTTTATTTCATTGATCACGGTGGTCTGGCTGAGGCCGGACCAATTGGCTGGCTGATTGTATGGATGATCTGACGCTGACTTCATCATTGTCGAATATGCTTCACTTACTTTTTCCGGTTCAATAATAAATCGTAATACAGTGGTATGCCGGTTTGAAGTATAAATGTAAATGTTGGCGGTGTTGAAAAATAAAGACATCAACCCTCCTTTTATGATTTTGAAGTCTTCAATATTTTTTGGCAGGATTTCCCGTTCGACTGCCTGCCATAAGCCGGTATATCCGAACCGAAGCACACGCTGATTGGTGATAACACATCCACCCAGTTCAAAATTCACCCCTTTAACAAAGTAATAGGTTGTCAGCACCAGCCCATAGCAGGTGAACAGGAACCATGATGTGATAACCGTTTTCTGGGCAACGCTGGATAAGGTCAGAAAAATTAAACCGGTCAGGGGAAGCAATACTCCCAAAAAATAAAATAAATGGATTTTGAGGTGATAGGTGGCGTGAGAACTGCAGTTATGTAAAACCCGTTCATTTTCACGAAGGTTTTTAAGTTTGATCCGGTGCTGTCTGTGACCGCTTTCCATAGTTAAATGACAAAAAGAAAGAGAGCAAAGGACGCTACAAAAAACAGCGCTCCTATTGAGCCATAACCGACCAGTACATGTTTCAGAAAATACGGATTGTAGACATCCTTTTTGATCTTACGAATGGTAATCCATACGCATGTCCCCAGGAGCAGCAACAGTAGTCCGTAAAACAGCAACCAAATCATGACAGCAGTATGATATAAAATATATTATTTTCTTAATTTCTTCTTTATTTCACTGCGGTTCTGGATCGAAACAGGACTGTGATTGTAGATGATTTTGAGTTTATTGTCAAGTAGAACTAATTGGCCATCCGGAATGTCGCGATCCACGAGAACACCGCCCCCGATAAAGCAGTCTTTACCGATTTTAACACCCGGGTTGGTGCTGGAATTGATACCAAAGCGCGCACCGGCACCGATGATGGCACCAAGCTTTTGCATGCCGGTATCGATACGCTCTTTTTTCACATACACTTTCACTGTTTTTTCATCAAAACGTAAGTTGCCCAGAACGGTGCCGGATCCCAGCGAAACGTTGTAATCAATAATGCTGTCACCCAGATAATTGGAGTGCATCCAGACATCGTGATTGATGTAACTGCGGGCCACTTCTGTGCAATAACCGATGACACAGTTTTTACCAATCATGCTTTCACGGATGAGGGCGTTATTGGCAATCACGCAGTCTTCACCAATGTAAGCGGGACCTTTAATAACAGCGTTATGGAGCACTTGTACGTTTTTTTCGATGATCACATTGCCTTCAATGATGGCTGATTGAGCGATTTTGGCGCTGCGGTCGATTTTCGGTTTCCCTTTAGTAAGCTGTGTTTGGGTTTCCAGGAAATGATGCATCAGGCTGATGATGTGCCAGGGGTATTTGATGGCCCGCCACTCGCCTTTGTAGGGGTGCACCAGCAGGTGGGCTTTACCTTTTTTGATGTAGGTGTCGAGGGCCACTTCATATTTGTCATCCTTTTTGGATTTTACGTCTTTCAGATATTTGCAGAACTTGGGAAAATCGTTGTAAATATGGCAGACCAGGTTTACCAAATGACTGGGTTCTTTGCCGGCGCCCGGTTTTTCGATGATATCGGTCAGAAAGCCTTTGTTGCTGATTTTCAGATAACCGCCTGGGAAGTATGTATTGACCTTTTTACCTGCCATCACCCCATCTACATCTTTTTGTTTAGAGGCATGGATCAGATCTTCGAAAAGCTTCACATCAAAAATATCATTGGTGCTCATGACGAGGATGTTTTTGTGGCTGACGACTTTGGCACCCGCCAAAACGCCGCCCTTCATGCCTTCTGCCAGATCTTTTTGTTCGGTCACAGCTACATTTTTATAGCCTTTTAACGCAGACGCGATCTTTTTTAAATTAAATTTATTGGCCACTACTACAATGTCGCGGAGTTTGGCCTGTTTGAGGGCGGCTACCTGATATTCGATCAGCGTTTTTCCGCTGAACTGCAGAAGATTCTTGTCTTCGAGAGGGGCAAGACGAGTGCTCTGACCGGCGGCGAGTAAAATAACTTGCATGTCGTCATTTTACCACAACTGTGCCATTTGTTGTGCTGAGGATTTCCAGGTCTCTGACCCGTTCTAAAGTTTCCTCATGGGGATGACCGAATTTATTGTCGATTCCGGCAGATACAATAATAGTTTCAGGCTGGGCGGCGGTCAGAAATTGCTCAGAGCTGGCGGTGCGGCTGCCATGGTGGCCGAGTTTAAAAATGGGGGCGGCTAAATTTTGACCGCTTAAAAGCAGATCAAGCTCCTGAGCTTCCTCGGCATCACCTGTCAGCAGGGCAAGAGGCTGGCCGTCAGTGTTACGGATGACCAGACTGATACTGGTATCGTTGCGGTTTTTAGGTTCCAGTCCGATCAGGCTCCGGCCCTCAAAGGGGTATAAAAAATCCAGAAATATATTTTGACTGATTTGCAGGTCATGGGCGTTATCAGGATAGGTAATGGGAATTTTTTTTGATTTTAATTCGTTCAGGAAGGCAGAATAAAGCTCATTTTCCAGTCCAATGCCAGTCATAATCACGGTTTTGACGGGGTATTTTTGCAGTATGTCCAGCATGCCTCCGTAATGGTCCAGATCCGGGTGAGTCAAAATGAACAGATCGATTTTTTGATTGAAGAAATTCAGTTTTTTACTAAGTTCTTCCACTACTTTTCCGTCCGGGCCGGCATCGATCAGAATATTCCGGTATTCAGGTGTTTGGATCAGAATCGCATCCCCCTGGCCGACGTTGAGAAAGGAAAGCTGATACTTATTGTCAGTTATCTGAAACAGCTGATACAAACTAAGCATCAGCAATAATGCCAGAATAGTCAGGGAGAGCGCCCATTGTTTTGGTGATAATTGGGGCGCCATGGTGTGTTAATCTATCTAATTTTTCATATTTTGTCAATGTCTATTGACATAGTGTCTTCAGTTGGTATAGTGACCGCGCTGGTTGGGTACGGTTCAGACATCCTCCTTGGCAAACAGATACGACGATCGACTCACATCCCGTCTGTGACCGTCCCCTTTAGGACCTGACGTCGCAACCCGTCCACAGCAAGGTTTACCCGACCTGGAAGTGCGCGTGGTTCACTTCTAAAATGGGGAGGGCCGGAACATTGTAATGTTCCGGCCCGCTTTTTAATTGATTACAAAAATCCCCCGTCCGGAATGGGTTGGGGGATTTTAAGCAACTTTATGTAAAGCATGGATTAAAACACGTCGTTTTTCTTTTTGCGTTTGAGTGTTTGGTAGGCAGTAGCTGCACTGAAGATCACCAACATTCCGGCTCCAAAACCAGTCTGAGGAAGTCGGATGGATTTCACCACACCCACTGATTCATTTCCGGAAGCGTCTTTAGTAGTGATTTTAAAGGTGTATTCTTTTCCTCCCTCCAGATTTGGTACCTTGTGAGTAGTCACCGCAGGCCCCAGCGAACTGCCGCTGTCATATGTCATTCCGCGATCCATACTCATATACAGGATCTGATCCACCAAATCTTTTGCGGTATTGATGCTGGCCGTCCAGTTCATGCTGATAACAAATTTTTCCAGCTGTTCCGTAAAGCTGAGTATCAGGTTGGTAATATCTTCCGGAGGCGTCATGTCCACTGTTTCTTCTGCGTCCACAATTTCGTGTAATTCATCTTCCAAAATGGGTTCCTCTTCTATTACATCTTCAATTAAAATGGGTTCCTCCTCCGCTGGCGGTGCGACACCCTGATCTGAACCAAGGAAAAGACCCGAATCTGTGCTTCCACTGATGATCGGGTTGCCGGCGAGGTCCGTAATGGCAACACTGGCGGTCATAATGTAGTTGACGTTTTTGGTCTGATCAGCGGTTTCCAGAATAATCGTTTTATTATCAGGATCTTCTGTATATTGGCTGGCTGAAAGCACCTCCAATAAGTTGATTGGATTGATTTGCTCAGTAATCGTAAAGGCGGCTTCTGCAAGGAGTTCAGGCAGTTTAATTTCTTCAGAAAATCCTACCAGCACATGATTCTTATCAATAGCAATTACATTCATGACTGTCGGAGCTTCTGTATCTTCACCGCTTCCTGCCACAACGACCGGCGTACCGCTGGCTTCAATACTGTATTCAAGACTTTCCGCATCATAGGCGTCAATAGCAGTGATTGATAAGTAATAAGGTGTATCTGTAATTAAGTCGCTCAAATCATAAGAAGTGGCATTCGTGGGAGTATCGACCTCAATGTCATAACTTGGTGCGTCACCACTCTGCACAGAATTTGTGCCGTAATAAATTCGGTAATGGTCCACATCGTTTCCCTGATAGTCCTTTGCCTCATCCCAACTGACTGTCAGTGTGGTGGCATCTTTGCTGACCGCTGAAACATTGTGCACGTTTTCAGGTTCGTTGGCGGCAAATACAAACGGAATGGTCATAGCGCCTGCTATGAGTAGGGCGGCGACTGACTGTTTAGTGTTTGTTTTCATGATTCTTCAAAGTTAAATCTTATCATTATAGCAAAAAACTGGCATTTATGCAAGAGGCATAAGTCATTTTTTCTATTTTTGGTGTATCAGATTTAGTCCTCTTTTAAGATAAAAGGATTGAAATCAGTCTTTTTGTCGTAGTAATCCTCTTTTTCGCTGCGTTTCAGGGCGCCACAGACAGCGTAAGTCAAAGGAGTGAAAAGCACCTCGATACCAACCTTAAAAATGTAATTTGAAATCATGATAGCCCAAAGGAGTTCCGGGCTGAATATTCCTCCGAAAGCGATTCCGACAAATAGACAGGAGTCAAACGCTTCTCCCACCAGAGTCGAACCAATCGTCCTGATCCAGAGCTGTTTTCCTTTCATCTCGACTTTCATGCGAGCCATGATATAGGAATTGGCAAATTCACCCACTGCAAATGCGATCACGCTTCCCAGGACAATACGGGGTACAATGCCCAGTATCTGATTATAAGCAGCTTGTCCTCCCCAGTCAGGGGCGGCCGGCAAAGCGCCAACGATGTAGAAAACGAGCGCTGCAAGGATGGTCATGAAAAATCCAAGCCAAATGACTTTACGGGCTTTGGCATAACCGTAGACTTCCGTCAGGACATCACCGAAAATATAACTGATCGGAAAAAGAATGGTTCCCCCGTCAAAAGTAAACGGGCCCAGCAGCAGAATTTTGCTGGAGGCCACATTGGAAACGATGAGAATCATCACAAAGAAAGCCGTGATGAAGCCAAGGTACTTGTAAGTTCTCATAAGCGTGTTTTTACGCAGATATTATTCGGAGCGCTGTAATCGTTTTACCACAAAATCTTTCTCAAGGGCAGACAAAAACCAGCCGGCCTGAGGACCAAAATCTTTTCCCAGAAATAGTCTGTAAATAGCCTGAAAGCAGTCTTTCGGGGTGAATTCCTCATGGGCTTTTACCAGTTCATGAATCGTGCCATGGATCAGCTCTCCTTCCCATGGGTCTATTTTTTCTAATTTTTCAGCCAGCAGACGGGTAAATTCTTTTTGGTTTTCAGAAAGTTTGCCGGCTTCTTCCGGCAGGGTCTCCTGTAAGTTGTATCGATATTTGTCGGGGGCATAAGTTTCCAGCCATTTTTTCGCGTATTTAAGCCTTAAATCAATTTCTTCGCGGTCCGCTTTTGTCAGTTTCGCTTCTTTCATTTTTTCCACCTCGGTATACACGTTCAGCCGGGGAATCTGCATGATAAATACCAACTGAGAAAAACGCGGAAAAAAACGCTCCTGAGGTTTCCTGTCTGTTATCTGGGACAGTTCAAACAGACGTCCTACATCGGTCTGCATGGTGTCTTTTTCTCCCTTAAAAAAGTACCATTTGGCGGCTTCATCGTGCTGGTCAAACAGTCTTGGAATGGTATCGCCTTCCGGGTCAAATTCAATCGTCTGATTTGGTTTTTTGGAGAGCATTAAGAAGCGCAGGATCTCAGGCGGCAACAGATCAGCCATATCTCTGGCGGCGGCACCGATTCCTTTGGAAGAACTCATTTTCTTACCGCCCAACAGCAAATGTTCGTAAGGTATGTAGTAAGGAACATTCGTTTTTGATATTTCTTCGCAAATGGTTGCACCGATATTATGAGAACCGCCCGCCGCTGTATGATCTTTTCCCGCCCCCTCAATGGTCACGTGGTAACAGTCCCATTTGGCCGGCCATTCTATTTTCCAGGTGAGTTCCGCGTTGCCGTTAAAAGGAGAAATTTCACCTTCATATTCACATCCTTTGGCCCAGGTGACCTTGTCTTTTTTACATACGTATTTCACTTTGCCGGCGTCGTAAGAAAGGACATCAGTGGAACCCACTTTTCCGCATTTTTCACAGATCACCTGTACCGGTGACCAGTGTTCTTCTTTTTCAGAACCTGAAATACGCTTGTAGATTTCCCTGATTTCCCGATTCCTGGTCAATGCAAGTTCAATCCAGTGATTCATTTTGCCTGTTTTGTAAGCCTCGCTGGCCCGCGGAAGTTCGGGATAAAAACCAATTTCATTGATCACACTGAGGAACTCTTCACCATAATATTCAGCAAAATTGCTGGCCCTGTCATTTGGGGCAGGAATATTGCACAGCGGCATTCCCATGTATTTATCAAAACCCTTACCCTCCAGTTCTTTGGGCATACCGTCCATGGGATCATAGTCGTTGAATTCAAAAAGAAATCTGGCTTTCTTGCCGCGTTCCTTCAATACCTGAGCGATGATTCCATGAATGACCACGCCCCGTAATGAGCCAATATGTACACGTCCGGAAAGCGTTTTTTCATCACGAATGATAAATTCATCCTTGCCGGCATATTTGTCGATGATGTCACTTACGATTTCATCAACCCAAAACATCAGGATTGGTTTAAACAGCTAAAAAGGCCTGTTTATACTAGCATTTGGTGTTAGTGAGTACAAGGAAGGAGAGATAACGTTGACTTAAAGCGAAAAATGGCGTAAAACTAAACCCACACCCAAATTCATGAAAAAGCGCTGGTTTCCTTTGCTCATCGTGCCCCTCTTACTTCTTTCCGCTTGCGCGGAGGAAGAAAAAGAAACACCCGAAATTCCCGTACCCAATGTGGAGGTACTTGATTTGAGCGAAAAACCGCAATATCAAATCACGGAAGTGGGTACGATTAAGGCTTTGCAGGAGGTTGAACTCATTGCCAAGGCGGCCGGCACGGTCGGGCAGATTTCAGTTCACGTGGGTGATCTGGTAAAAGCCGGTGAGGTGATTGCCGTCGTTGATTTTGATGAATCGAATAATCCGGCCAAAGTTCATTATGACAATGCTCAGCTTCAGCTGACCAATGCCCGGCAAACACGGGATGAATCCTACGCCAATAATCAGGACACCATTACCCGTGCCCAGCTTCGGGTAGAATCCCTGGAAAAAACACTGGGACGTTTACAGCGAAATTTGACTGAACTGCGCGCCACGAATAAAAGCACCGAAGCTACCCTCGCGCTCCAACTTGAAAATGCCAGAAAAAATGAGAATACGGCTGAAGTCAATTATCAAAATATGGTCGATCAATTTGATCAGTCCTGGAAAGATTTATTGGCCAGTGCCACAAACACCTTGAATACAGCGTTTTCTCATTTGGCATCTGAGTTTATTGCCGTAGAAGACATCATTAATCCCAGTAACCAGTTTCATTTCTCAGTCAGCACTTTAAATAGTGCTTTTGGAGTACGGAATTCCATCCAGCGTTCCCAGACGGTTAATGCTTATAATGACTATCGAAGGTTATTGGAAGATAGTCAGGTGGATTATTCGGATTATCTTCCTCTGAATGATTACACCATTGATGAGGCGCTGGAAGTGGGGTTGCAGGCAGCTGAAGATTTACGGATTTTGATCAGCAGCATCCGCTTAATGATCAGTAATTCAGTGCCGAATGAACAAACATCTCAGGGCGTTATTGATGCTTATCTGGCTCAGGTAACCGCGGCTGAAAGCATGATGCTGTCCGATGTGGCGCTTCTTAATTCATTGGAAAAAACTTTGCAAACCTTCCGATTAGATCGCGTACGCCAGCTGGCTACAGCCGATAACAATCGCGTTATCGCCGGTAATCAATTAATCGATACCCGGAATGCCCTGCTTACTTTTCAAACTACGGAATCAGGGTCGATTCAGGATTTAGAAGTGCAGATTGAGCAGACAGGGAATGACCTGCTTTCCGCTCAGGCGGACCTGGATTCAGCCATGCGGGGAGCCACCATTCAAAACAGCGCCAAGGATCTGGAAATCAGTACGCTCAGCAACCAGTTGCGTCTGGCCGAAAAATCTCTGGAGGACAATAAAATCATTTCAACCATCCATGGTTCCTTAAGTGAACTTACGGTGGAAGAAGGGGATTATATCAGTCCCGGCACCCGACTGGGTAAAGTTATTCGTTATGAACAGGTCAAAGTGATATTTTATGTGGCGCAAGATGTGGCGGATCGTTTGACTCTAGGGCATTCTTTTACTTTTTCGGTCAGTAGTAGTGATGTCCATGATTTTTTAGGAGTGGTCAGTCAAATTACACCGGCGGCTGATTCTGTGAACCGGAAAATCCAGATTGAAGGACTGGTGATCAATGAAGGCCACTTTCTGACGCCCGGCATGCTGGTTAATCTGAGCTTTGATATCAGTGCCGCCACTTTTGATCCCGCTAAAATCTATGTACCGATGAAGGCGGTTATTTTTGCTCAGAACGATCGTTATGTTTACGTGGTGGAAAACGGCCGGGCAGAGCGCCGTAAGATCGAAGTCGGAGAAGTCTATGGTAGCTGGATTGAAGTCATGCAGGGTCTTGCTAAAACTGATGAATTGATTGTAGAAGGCCAGCGCAATCTGCCTCCTTCCGGCGGTGTTGCTGTGAATGTCATTCAATAATCCCGTTTTATGTCAGGATTGGACGCCAATTCAGAAGCGCAGGTAAGCAAGGAACTTGAACCCATCTCTAATTCCGCCTGGGGTTATTTTATCCGCAACCGGCGTATGGCCATCATGCTGGGCCTGATTTTTATGGTAACGGGTATTTACAGTTATTTCCATATTCCCCGCGAATCCACTCCGGAAGTTAAAATTCCCTATGGTATGGTCGTCACGTCGTATCCGGGTGCTTCCCCTCAGGAAGTTTCGGAACAGGTGACTTTTAAAATTGAACAGAAAATCAAAAGTCTGGAAGACCTGAAACAGATGACGTCCTCCTCCTCCGAAGGCGTATCGCAGATCTTTGTGGAATTTGAAGCCAGCGCGGATCTTGATGATAGTATCCGCAAGCTGAAAGATCGGGTGGATGATGCGAAAACATCTTTGCCAAAAGACGCTAATGATCCCTTTGTGCAGGAACTGTCATTTTCTGACACGCCTATTGTCACTTACAGTTTCTTCGGTGATGTTCCGTACGAACAGCTTCTGGCGGTGGTGGAAAATGTGCAGAATGAAATGGAAAAAATCCGGGGAGTGCAGAGTGCCAGTATTGCCGGTAAACGCGCCCGTCACGTGCTGGTGGCCGTCCGTGAAGAAGACATGCTGAAGTATGGTCTCGGTTTAAGAACCATCTCGCAGGCCATTGCCTCTTATCATCTGAATGGGCCGGTGGGTAACATCGAAATCGATGATTTGTATTATCGTGTTCGTATTTCGGCTGAGCAGGAGAGTGTGGAAAAAGTGGCAAGTATTCCTATTTTCAGCCGGAACGGTGCGCTTATTTACATTCGGGATGTGGCGAATGTGAGCGAAGAACTGGAGGAACAGACCACAGCCAGCCGGGTTTCCATCAACGGTCAATCTTCTTTTCCTGCTATTTCCATCAGTGTCGTTAAAAAGACGGGGGAGAACATTCTGGAGACGGCGGCTGCGCTTAAAGCGACAGTCGAAGGTCTTCAGCGGGACGGCACCATTCCCCCCGAAGTCGAATACCTGACCATTAACGATATGTCCGAGCAGGTTCAGAGTGATTTCAGTCGTCTGATGAAGAATGCCCTGGCTACGGTCATGCTTATTTTTCTGGTCTTACTTCTGGCTCTGGGCTGTAAGGAAGCAATTATCGGCGGTATTTCCATTCCGTTCACCTTTTTGGTCGCCTTCACCTTTCTTTATAAAACAGGCAATACCTTTAACTTTCTGGTGCTCTTTAGTCTGATCCTTGGTCTGGGGCTTCTGGTTGATACCACCATCGTCATGATGGAGGGGATGCACGAGTTCCTTTACAGGCATCATATGACGCCGGTCAATGCCGCGCTGAAGACAGTCAAGACTTACCGGTTTTCACTGATGTCCGGGATGCTGACGACCATTGCGGCTTTTGTTCCCATGTATCTGATGTCCGGCATTATGGGGGAATTTTTTAAATTTATTCCCACGACGGTCAATGCTGTTCTGATCAGTGCGTTTATCATCGGCCTTTTTATGATTCCGGCTTACGCGGTGATCTTTATGCACAAAATCCGGCCCCGTGAAAAGGAGAACCGGTTTTTTAAAGCTTTGCGGGTTCAACGGGATGCTCTTATTGAACGGGTCAACCAAAGATATGCCCGGTTTCTTGATTTTCTGCTGTCCAAAAAAAGACGCCGCCGGGCTTTTTGGGAGGTCACCGTTCTGGCTTTTTTGTCAGCGATTGCCCTGCCCATTCTGGGTTTGGTCAAAATCGAGGGCTTTCCGTTTGTGGATATCGATTTCATGATGATCAATGTAGAGGCGCCTGTTGGGGTCACACTGGACCGTCTGGAGCCTATCGTTCATCAGATTGAAGAGGTCGTGCAGGCGGATCCGAATATTGAAAGTTATGTAGTCAATCTTGGGACAGGAGGGAATCAGTCGCTGGAGGGTGCTCTAGGTGGCGGTTCATCCAGTACGCATCTGGCTGGTATGACCTTGAATTTCGTCGATAAAGAAAAACGAACCGATAAGAGCTTTATCATTGCCGAGAACTATAAGAACAAACTCAGTTTTATCACGGATGCCAAGATTACCGTTCCTGAGCTTCGTTCTGGTCCGCCGGTCGGGTCGGCGATTCAGGTGCGGATTTTTGGTGAGGATTATTCGGTTCTTCAGACCATTTCTGCTGATGTGCAAAAGAAGCTGAAAGAGCTGGGGGGTGATCAGGTCGATGACGATATTGCTACCAGTACGGCTGAATTCACGTTTGATTTTTCCAGCCCCTACAGCAAGGCGGTCCTTAAAAGCCACAACCTTTCCGTCGCCGAAGTGGCGCAGGAGGTGCGCATGGCGGTCTATCCCACCAAAGCAGCCACCATCAAACGGGGCGAGGATGAAATCGACATCGACGTACAGCGGGACTGGGGAGGCTATAAACCGACTTCCATCGATGCTGTTAAGCAGATTCCGATTCAGAGTGCGGGTGGTGATTACACCACGCTGGGGTTGTTGGCGATTCCGGAGGTGGGGGTTAATCTGACCAGCATTACCCATTACGATGGCGATCAGGCAGTTACAGTCAGTTCGGATGTGGCAGCTGATAAAGTGCCGGCAGATATCTTAAATCAGCTGATACCTTATCTGGATTCTTATGACTGGCCGGAAGGCTATTCTTACCGGCTGACGGGCGGTAACGAAGATACAATGCAGTCTTTCCGGGATCTTCTGAATGCCATGGCCATCAGCATCCTGCTTATCTTCCTGATTCTGGTGACCCAGTTTAATTCTTTCCGGCAGCCCTTTGTCATCCTGATGGCTTTGCCGCTTTCGCTCATTGGGGTATTTTACGGTTTTATGATTATCGGTCTGCATTTGGGAGTGGCCACCATGATCGGTATAGCCGCTTTGGCAGGCATTGTGGTCAATGATGCCATTGTGCTGGTCGACCGTATCAACGAAAATCGCCGCACAAGTGGTATGGCATTAAAAGAAGCTATTCTCGAAGCTGGTCCGGCCCGTCTTCAGCCGATTGTTATCACTTCGGTAACGACTATTCTGGGTGTTCTGCCGATCAGTCTGACGGATGCCTTCTGGACGACGCTGGGTATGGCCATTGTATTCGGTATGGCTTTTTCCACCGTGCTGACACTCTTAATCATCCCTGTTTTTTATTATTCGACGGAGCTGAGGGGGGAGCGAAAAAAGATTCATGTCAATTTAAAGGATTCCAGTAAATAGCTGAAAAAGTGGGCTGTTCTTAGAGTAAAGTGTGTTTTTGAAGGTGACGGCTAACGCCTGCTGTTCTATAAGAAGTTCGAGGTGGTACAATTTCAGTATACCACCGATGAATTTGGGCGGAGCGTGGGTTTTTAA
>JAFGTE010000027.1 GCA_016934215.1 Candidatus Peregrinibacteria bacterium
ATTCCGAATTCCGTGCCGCGGACACCGGCGATGGCGGTGGTGGTTTCCACATTAAATTCAGATTCGGAAGCCAGGCGGGCGACTTTGCTCCAGATCTTACCTGAAAAGAGTTTGAGACGGATCTTGGTGATGATGCCGTCTTCGTCGTTCTGCTGAACTTCTGTATTTGGAAGGACCCGAAGTTCTGCACCATTCGGAACACCATTAAGGTGAGTAACTGAACCATCTGAGAAGTAAATGATAACGGTTGCGCCCGGATCGGCTTCGATTGTGGAACCGGGTTTTACAATCGTACCATCACCTACGCTAAGGCCATCCACTTTTACTGTGCCATTGATGTCATCAAGCGTGGCGGTCAGGCTGAGGTGATCAGGCGAATAAGGCAGGTAACCTTCGCCGTCTTTCACAAAATTATCACCGTCAAAAGCACGAATTAGACTTGAAAGCTGATAGCCTTTTTTAACGTTTCCGCGCACTTTGGCGATCCATTTGTCTTCCGCATCCAGATAGTTTCCGGCTACCTGGAAATACTGGCCATCAACGGTTACGCCATAGACGTAACGGGAATGGGTGCGGGGATCTAACGGAACTTCCTGAAGATAGCGTTTGGTGAGCAGGTTGTTGTCGATCTGCGCCTGAAGGAAGGCAGCACCTACGCAATCATGGGCATAAGTCGTATCCGCGTTGAAACAGTTCACGTTCATATTTCCTCCGTCTTTACCAAGCATCAGCGGCTTATTGATCGTAGGATAATTGCCGTTGTCCTGTTTGTATTGTTCGAGCGCGTTCGAAATAGCCAGCAGGTCGTCCATTACTTTTTCATTCATGACCCGCGCTTGTGAACGCTGAATGCCGATATATGCCGCACCGCTTAGTATAGCCAAAATAGCCACCACAATCAGCAGTTCTACCAGGGTAAATCCCCTTTTTAATCCCCTTATATTCATTATTTTTTATCTTAGTTTTTAGACTAAGAGAGTATATCACAAAGAGGGGTGGTGGGGAAATTAATGAAATAGCACTAAATTTAGCATTAATATTGACATTAAAAATAGCATGAATTATAATATAAGTAGTAAATAACTCAAAAAATTATGGTAAGAACTACGTGTACTATTACTCAACCTATCACCGTTACCGATATGCGGCGTGATCCAAAAAGTCTTTTGGAACGTGTTAAAAAAGAAGGCGTTGTGCCAATTCTGACCCATTCGGAATTCGAAGCGGCTATTATTTCTGTTGATGAACTGAACCGGCTTTATGAGTCCATTAAAGAGCTGAAGCATGAACTTTTTGTGCAGGAAACTCTGGAAGCAATAGAAGAACATAAGAGAGATGGAGGGATTGGCCCCGTTGAGGATATCGATGAATTTATGAAACTTTTGAATAAAGAAGCAGAAGAAAATGAAGATTAATATTGAAGCCAGTCCTTATTTCCAAAGGCGATTCCTGAAACTCAGGAAGAAAAGGCCTCAGATCGGGACCTTGCTTAAAAACGCGCTCCGCCTTCTCAAGCAATCTGAATTCTTCCCCGAATCACTCAAAATCCACCCTCTGCACGGCAAGCTTAAAGATTACTATGCTTTTTCACTGACTTACGATCTGCGGGTGGTTTTTCAGAAGAAGAGTAATTTTATCATCCTAGTGAATATCGGCTCGCATGAGGAGGTGTATTAATTAGAATTAGTAGTCATACCCTAGATAGTCCAATGCCACTCTGCCAAGCGCTGTTTCTGCAATCGCCTGGATCCTTTCTTCTTTAGTCGAGGTATCACTGGCCGAAATGCCCCACTCTATCCATGGCTGAACATCCATTTCTAAATGGGCAATAAAATCTTTCTCAGGCGGACTAAAGTAGAATATGTCAATTTCCGGTGGCAGAACGCTGACTGGGCTGGTTACCGGAAGATCAATAGTTGTTTCTTCTTCCTCTTCCTGTTCATCTGACAGGATCTGACTATCCAGACTTTGATCATATTTTTCAACCTGTAATTCTTTAATGACTAGCAATCTATAAATAATCTCGCTAATGTCGCCACGAGTCATTCCGTCTGCGGGCCGAAAGACCTGTGTGTTTTCATCAAATAGTCCCGATGTTTTGCCTGCCTGAACATATTTTGCAAACCAGGTATCGTGCTCTGTGTCGCTAAATGGATTTGTATCCACTACACTTGGTAAATCTACTCCAAAGACTTCAATGGCCATTTTTATGGCTTCTGCGCGGTTAACCGTCTGTGCTGGCTTGAAGGTATTATCAGAATAACCTTCGATCCAAGTCTGGCTTTTTGCGTAACATACGTAGGATGCAAACCATTCATTCTTTACATCGTTAAAGCAGTTTTCATAACTGTCGTCTGGCAAACTTTCCCCGATAAGAATTTTCATTAATTCGGCCCTGTTTACTGTATTCTCGGGCTTAAAAGATCCGTCGGGGTAACCCTGAATAATTTTTCGATTTTTGAGAAATTCAATTGCTTTAATATTTTTATGTGTACTATCTACATCATAAAAGGAGCTGGCTGACGCCATTGCTGATGACGAGAGGCCAACAAACAAACCAAGAATGAATAAGGTGAGAATTTTTTTC
>JAFGTE010000028.1 GCA_016934215.1 Candidatus Peregrinibacteria bacterium
CCGAGGAAGAATTCTTTCATACCTTTAACGCGCTTTTCGAGGAAGGCAAACAGCTCATCATCAGTTCCGATCGCCCGCCGCAGGAACTTTCTCTTCTTTCCGATCGTCTGACTTCCCGGTTTGAATCGGGAATGATCATCGACGTAAAAATGCCGGATTATGAAACCCGTCTGGCCATCTTACAGGACAAGTGCAAAGAAGCCCAGGTTTTCATTAATCAGGATGTACTGGAATTTATTGCCTTCAATATCAATCACTCCGTGCGGGCGCTTGAAGGAGTGCTCAAACAGGCGATCGCCAAATACGAACTGGAGCATACGGCCCCTACGGTAAAATCCGTGGCGGAAATGCTCAAAACCACGCAGAAGAAAGAAATCAAAATGATAGGCTTCATGCCAAATGACAATGAACCGAAAGGCGCTGTCACCATCGACCTGCTGATTGATTCTGTGGCTGACTATTTTACGGTTCCAAAAAGCGAAGTGACCGGAAAGTCCCGTTTTCGGGATTATACACTGCCCCGTCAGATCATCATGTATCTGGCTTCCACAAAATTACGAATTTCTCTGAGTAAAATCGGCGAAGCACTCGGAAACCGCGATCACACCACGGTGATGCACTCGATAGGAAAAATGAAGGAGCAAATAAAAAATGACCGCCAGCTTTTAAGAGATGTTAATGCGATCACGAAAGAAGTGGGAATCCACTAGTATCTGGCGAAAGTTTCAATAAAGCTTCCGCAGAAGTTGCGAAGCTCTTCTTTTATCAAACGGACATCTATCGGGGACACAGAAGATTCCACAATACCGTCATGAACAATCTGAGAAGACTTATTGTAAGTCATGGCTGCCTTATTCGGATTTTTTTCGACATGAGCGGATAAAGTCATTTCTGCACCACATCGATCGCAAACCACATCAAACAGACATTCATTGTCCACAATATCCGTAATCTGAATATTATGAGGCAATATAGCGGCCTCACACTCAACGCAGTTCAGAGACTGAGAAATCTGTGAGTATATTTCATGAATGTCATGGTGGTTCAGATCTTTCATTTTTTGTTTTTTTGTGAAGAAATCCCTCCATTATAGCAGAAAAAGACGGCAAAATCAATCCTTTAGGACATGCCGGAAAAAAAGATTATGGTCTGCTCACTTCCGTTTTATTTCATTCAGGCATTCAGGCTTTGAATTGAATCACGTACGACCTCTTCCAGCACGGCGCGATTTTCAATACTCACCGGTAATTCAAAATTGATATCCATACCCTCCGGGGCAATCGTATAGCCGGTATCCGCAAGAACCTCCAGTGAAGCGATAATGCCTTCACGGACTAAAGAAACTTCTGCCGGTGAAAGGTTCGCTTCTTTGATCGCTGTCTGTGCAAGCATTTCCAGGGTATCAGATTGTTCTGGTGACATAATAAGGAATATTAGAGGGTGGATCTTTTTATATCTCTGTTAATTACCTTACGTCAACTATTTTTTAATAAATGGATCCCTGAACCAGAGTTTTTACCGGCCAGCCTTTCAGGACTTTGCCGTGAAAGGGTGTGTTTTTGCCCTTCGACACAAAAGCCATGCGGTCCACGACCTTTTCGGTATTCAGATCAACGAGGGTAATATCCGCCGGGTAACCTTCTTTCAGCCGGCCGACCCGCAGATTGACGAATCGGGAAGGCGCCAGCGTCATTAGCTCGATCACCCGCATCAGAGGGATGCCCTGTTTAAAATGCAGTTCCGTAATAGAGGCGGCTAAGGAAGTTTCAATCTGCGAGATGCCGAAAGCCGCTTTCATAAAATCATCCCCTTTATCGGTTTCGGTATGGGGCGCATGGTCGGTGATAATAAAACTGACGGTGCCGTCTTTAATGGCGGCAATCAGTGCCTGACGGTCTTCCTCGGTGCGGAGCGGGGGATTGACCTTGGCCAGCGTGCCGACCCGCAGGGCTTCGGTTTCGGTCAGGCTGAAGTGATGCGGCGTGGCATCGCAGGTAATAAACTCTGATTCTTTTTTAGCCTGACGAACGAGTTCGACCGATTCTTTGGTGCTGATATGCGTAAAATGAGCACGGGCGCCGGTTTTCAGGGCCAGTCGGATGCCGCGTTCCACGGCCTTCCACTCCTTTTCATTGGGCTGGCCGGGAAGTCCCAGCTTTCGGCTCACTTCACCCTCGTTCAGCACACCGCCTATTCCTATACTATTCATCTCGGGATGGGTCACGAGAATCAGATCATGTTCTTTGGCTTTTTTGTAAGCTTCTTCCAGTAAAGCCTCATCATTCACATCAAAGCCGTCATCAGAAATAAACTTGATGCCCAGCGCCGGATAATCATCAATGTCAGCCAGCTCCCTGCCAGCTTCGTCTTTGGTGATGGCGCCGATGATCTCCACGTGAATCCGGGCATTTTTAAAAAGTTCCCGGTACTTCAGAATCGCTTCTTTGGTGCAGAGAACCGGTTTCGTGTTCGGCATCGTAAAAACGGTGGTCACCCCGCCTTTACGGGCCGCTTTGGTACCGCTTTCAATGGTTTCTTTCGCCGCCTGCTCAAAATCCCTCAGATGCACATGAAGATCGATAATTCCGGGGATGACTAAAAGTCCGGAAGCGTCCACCACGTTCATCTCATTATCAGATTCAATGGAGCCGATTTTAGCGATATCCTGATCCACAACCAAAATATCCGTGACTTCATCCCGTTTCGACTCGGGATCCATCACGCGGCCGCCTTTAAGAAGGATCTTACTCATTTACTTATAATATGCCTTAGAAAGATTCTTGAGAAGCGCCATTCGCATGTAAACGCCGTTCTCCACCTGACGGAAGCAGGCGGACTGTTCCATATCATCCACATCCGGCGTGATCTCGTCCACACGGGGCAGGGGATGCAGAATGCGCAGGGATTTCTTGCCGAGCTTCACCGTGGCCGAGGTCATCACATAAGAACCTTTCATTTTTAAATATTCTGCCTCGCTTTCAAAACGCTCCTGCTGAATACGGGTCATGTAAAGCACGTCGATTTCCGGCATTTTGGAATCCAGATCGGCCGTTTCTTCGAACTCGATACCTTTATCTTTCAGCATCTGGGTGTATTTCTCAGGCACCTTCAGTTCCGGCGGACTGATGTAGATGACCTTGGCTGGTTTATAAAGGCAGAGGATGTAAGTGAGGGAATGAACGGTACGGCCGTATTTAAGATCCCCCACAAAAGCAATCGTCTTGCCGTCGATCCCGCCCGCTTCACGTTTGATAGTATAGGTATCGAGGAGTGACTGAGTGGGGTGCTGGTTGGGGCCGTCTCCGGCATTCAGAAAGGGCTTTTTGGTGTATTTTACCGCTTCTTCCGCAGAACCGGGCGTGGGGTGGCGCATCACGATAATATCGGCGTATTTTTCCACCACGCGGATGGTGTCCGCCAGCGTTTCGCCCTTGCTGACCGAGGAGGTCTTGGGATCGGCAATAGTGATGACCGAAGCCCCCAGCCGGTGCGCGGCCGTTTCAAAAGAAAGACGGGTGCGGGTACTGGGTTCAAGGAACAGCGTCGCTACCACTTTGCCTTTCAGGTCCTCCGTGTTCTTGCCGCGAAGGCTTTCAGCTTCCTCTAATAAAAAATCCACTTCTTCGCGAGTCAGATCCGCGGAAGTAAAAAGTTGCGTTCGATTCATGCTACTTAATTTTAAATTTTACCTGCGCTATTTTATGCCTTTTTTGAACAGTTGTAAAATAGTTTAGAAATACTTGACAAAAATTAAAAAATCCTTAAAATATAGTACATAAAATCTAATTGAACTATATATGAGCGACTTAGCCAATTTTTATACCAAAGCAGACCCGGACTTTACAAAAGCATCAGTCGATGAAAATCTGGAAGGACTGACTCTTAAAGAACTCAGAGAAAGACGAGTCGCTGCCACACGGACAGCCATCGGTATTAATTTAGAATTCTGTCGCCGTCTAAAAGCTAGATTGATAGAACTGGGAGCGCCTGAAAATATTATAGTTCAGACGTCTGATGTGACAGCGTGCGTGCCCCTTGATCCGGTTATCGAAGATCCGGAGGTTCCTTTTTGTATTAATGTTAATCTACCTGAACCAGGAGATGATGAAGAATGGAATGAAGAAAGTTTGAAAGCAAAGATCAAAAAAATTAAAACCGCTTTAACTGAAATAATCGGATGTCCGCTTAATCAGCTTGAAACCACTGAAATAGTACCTGGGGAAATAAGCGTTTCTTTTGCCCTTAACGAAAACGGCTATCCTGAAGAACTGCTAGAACTGCTAGAGGGAACAGTAGTCGATGCAGAATAAATTCAAGGTTTTTCCAACCCTAGCGGCTCATAAAGCTCGGACGGATCATCAAAAGGCCTTATATTAGGAGGGTAATTTGAAGGAATGTGAGCATTGGGCAGAGAGCCGCTCAGGCCATAGATCTCGTTCAGCTGGCTCATAAATCTTTCAGAGTCCCGGACTCCATGAAGGGCATGAAACCCCCGCATCGGCGCAAAACGGTTAGCCAGCGCCATATCTCTTGAATAATTATCCCCAAAAATGGCAACACGCTGTCCGATCTCTTCAGCAGACATGCCAAGCAGTTCCTCCAGATGGGTATCGGGTTTTTCAGTGTCGGTTTCCGTCAGAGGGATCTGAAGGGACCGACGAAGCGCTTTGCTAAATCGCTCACGGGATTCCATAAGGGGTTCTTCGGCATCCCGGATGGCGATCAGTCTGGAAAAATGCCGCCTGCCCAGCAGCTGAGCTTTATGGGACTTGAGTTTTGAGCAGGTGCTGAGTGTTCGGGCGTCTGTCAAAGCGATCACTTGTCTGCCTTGCTTTTTGGCGGTATGAAGCAATTCGGGCATTCCCGGATAAGGCTTTAGCCGCTTTGTTTTTGCCGCATTGAATGCCCGGCGAACTCTTTTGTATAATTCCTTTTTCCGCGTTTCATTTCGAATGAAGTCCCCAAAAAACGCTTCTGCTTCCATAGACTGCAGGAGCGTCGGACTTTCAAAGCCTCTTGCCGCGTAATGGCGTTGCATGGCCCGAATGATATCGGCTTCCGGAATACCGGTATACTCAAAAATGGCGTGCATCATAGCGCGGTTCGTATAAACAGCATATTCAGGAAAATTAGTGACCGTCCCGTCCAGGTCAAACAGTAAGGTATCCGGGGCCTGCTCATATTTAAATGCGTCAGTCATTTTTATAGGGTTGGAAAGCATTTTAGTTGAGCCTCAACATTTTGGCAACACCTTGGAAATTCAGGGAATCCGCGTTATAGTAACTCAGCTTAATGATACCAAAAAATGCATTTTGCCGATGAAGCGGAAATCAAAGTGAAAGCGGGTAGCGGCGGGAACGGCGCGGCCAGCTTCCGGCGTGAAAAGTTTATTCCGAAAGGCGGGCCTGATGGAGGGAACGGAGGGGATGGCGGCAGCGTGATATTGCAGGCTGACAGCAATCTGAACACCCTGGTCAATTTTGTAAGCCAGAAGCATTTTAAGGCAGAACGCGGACAGACGGGGATGGGCGGTAACAAATACGGAGCCGCCGGCGAAGACCTGATTTTGAAGGTGCCGGTGGGAACCATGGTGCTGGATAAAGAAACCGGCCATCAGCTGGCCGACCTGACGAAAGAGGGCGAGCAGGTCATCGTGGCGCGGGGCGGACTGGGTGGTAAAGGAAATGCCAATTTTAAATCCAGCACGCGTCAGGCACCCGATTTTGCCGAACTGGGCGAACCCGGCGAAGAAAAAGAACTCAAACTCGAACTTAAACTGATCGCCGACGTGGCCATCATCGGTTATCCAAGTGTAGGTAAATCCACGCTGATCTCACGTATCAGTAATGCCCGGCCCAAAATCGCCGATTATCCGTTTACGACTCTGATTCCGAATCTGGGGGTGGTCAAAGTGGATCAGACCGACTTTGTGGTCGCCGATATCCCGGGGCTCATTGAAGGAGCTCATGAAGGCAAAGGGCTGGGTATCGCTTTTCTGAAGCATATCGAACGCGCGGAGATTTTGGTGCATCTTTTAGACCTGACTCGCGATGATTTGCTGGACGATTTCAAAAAACTCAATCTTGAACTGAAATCCTATAGTCCGGTGCTGGCTAAAAAGGAACAGATCGTTGTTTTTAATAAAACGGACGCCACGATTCCTGAGATCATCGGGCAGACAAAAAAAGATTTTAAAAAACGAAAGCCCCTTTTTATCTCTTCCGTTTCGGGAGAGGGAATAGACCAATTTCTGTATCGCCTCAAAGATGAGATTCTGGCTCATCGTAAAAAGAAAAAAATCGCAAAGCCCAAAGAAGCATTCAAAGTTTTTCGGCCGCACCTCAAAATTCCCGACGCAAAAAACTTCAAAGTAAAAAAAGAAGAAAACGGCTTTCGTATTTCAGGTAAGCGCATCGAACAGATCGCCGTGATGACTGATATGAGTAAAAAAGGTGCTATCTTCCGCATGCATGACGTTCTGGAGAAAATCGGGGCTTACCGCGAGATGAAAAGACTCGGTGGAAAAGACGGCGATAAAATTCAGATAGGGAATCGCACTTTTGAATATATGGAATTAGATTAGTTGTTTTAAGGAGTAATATATCTCTTTTAATAACATTGTCTGAACATGGTTCCAGCATTGTTGGGGCAATACCATCAAAAAGACCTCGCCCCAAAGTCCTCCTTTTGATAAATTAAAAAGCAGATGAAACTAATTGTCGGACTTGGAAACCCCGGGGATAAATATAAAAAAACGCGTCACAACGCAGGTTTTATGGCGGCTGATAAACTGGCGGAGCATTTTGGGATGGAAGAGTTCAAATCATTGGATAAAGGAAAATCACTCATGACCAAAGGCGAAATTGCGGGGGAAAAAGTGATTTTGATAAAACCCCAGAGCTATATGAACCTTTCGGGCATTCCTACGGCAGCGGTAGCCAGTTACTTTAAGATTGACCGGAAAGACATCATTGCCATTTATGACGATGCGGATATCGAAAGCGGCACGCTGCGAGTCCGCCAGGAAGGCTCGGCGGCCGGGCACAATGGTGTGAAATCACTGATCGAAGAACTGGGCGGTGATGATTTTGTGCGGATTCGCCTGGGGATCAAACCTGAAAAACCCTTTCCCGGAGCACTGGAAGATTACGTACTCGGAAAGCTCACGAAAGACGAGCAGTCTGTCCTGACTCGGGTGCTCGATCAGCTTCCGGAGGTCATTGAAAAAGTGATAAAAGAGGCTTAAAATTTTGAGGCAAGTTTGTTCGGGAGTAGCCAAGTGGTAAGGCACCGGGTTTTGGTCCCGGCATTCGTGGGTTCGAATCCTACCTCCCGAGCCATCAAAAAATTATTATTGATGAATCCAGCAACCGAAAAACCGTCGATTTCAAATATACTCAATAGCCTGGTTGGCATGAAAGCAGCCATTGTAAGCCTTCTGGAAGAAAATAATTTAGCCTGCGGTAAACTTGAAAACCAAACTGAAGCAAAACAAACAACGCTGCTTGCCAGAAGAACTGAAATTATAAGACTGCTGAGATTACTGGAAGGGCAAACAGAAATTCCTGCTGAAGTTCACGATGGCTTTAAAAAGTTGATTTATCCTCAAAGAAAGCCGGAAAATTACTAAATTCCACCTTGTCCCTCAAGCATTTTACAGATTGAAGATCATTCACCAGAACAAAAAGGCCATTTTTGACTACGAAATCCTTGATGAATACAAGGCGGGCATCATGTTACTTGGATCCGAGATCAAATCCATCCGAAAAGGCAATGTGAACCTGAAAGGCAGTTATGTCTCGGTTCAGAACGGAAGAGCCTTTTTGAAAGGGGCACATATTTCCCGTTATCCTTTTGACAGCACTACCGATTATGATCCTTTTCGCGATCGGGAATTACTCCTGAATAAATCCGAACTTCATAAAATCGTCAATCATTTAAACAATCAGGGGGTGACCATTGTGGCGCTCGCTGTTGGTCTGGATGGTAAGTACGCCAAACTGCAGATAGGAGTGGCTCGCGGTAAAAAGAAACACGACAAACGCGAAACGATCAAAAAACGGGAGACTAAACGACAAATTGATAGAGCAATCAAACGTCATATCTGATAAACTATGAATCTCATAAACATTTAAATGGACTTTATTCCCAAAAACATCCAAAAAGCGATCGAACAGTTTACTAAGCTCCCCGGAATCGGTCCAAAAACAGCCGAAAGACTGGTGTTCCACTTACTTAAAAAATCCGAAGCCGAAGTGGCGGAACTGGGCGAATCCATTCTGGCCCTCAAGAAGGCTATTCGGTACTGCAATATCTGTCAGCACCTGACGACCGAGGAAATCTGCGATATCTGTAAATCAGAAAGGCGCAACAAAGCAACCGTGTGTATTGTGGAGGATTCCCTGGATTTGATGGCTCTGGAAAAAGCCAACGAATATAAAGGGCTCTATCATGTGCTTCACGGAATCATTTCCCCGGTTGACGGAATCGGCCCCGATGAACTCACCATCGCCGAACTGATCAAACGAGCTAAGAAAGGGGGCATCAAAGAAATGATTTTGGCTCTGAATCCTTCCATGGAAGGGGAGGCGACGGCCGCTTACATCAGCCGTTACGTAAAACCGCTCAATATCAAAATCACCCGCCTCGCCCGCGGCATTCCGATTGGCGGAAATTTAGAATATGCCGACTCTCAGACCCTGAAGCGTGCAATGGAAGGAAGGGTTGAATATTAAAAACTAACCCCCGGATTATGCGATTACCCGGATTAGACACCGTTGCCGACGGTATCGGTAAAGTTACCCGGCGTTTTCCTTTTGCGATGATTGTAGCCCTTATCGGCACGGCAAGTGCTTATTCGGTAGTACACTTCGAATCACTGGAAGATGAATGGTCACTTTACAGACTCCTGATGACCTCGGTCCTCGGTTTTTTGCTTTTTGTGGTACTCCAGCTCAAGCTGGAGCGTGAGAAGATGAAGGGCGGTTATGCCCTTTTGATCAAACTGATTGGCGCTGTCTTTCTGGCACTTTATTACTGGCAGCTCCCCAATGATTTTGACTTTGCTTCTTCGGCATTTATCATTCGTTTTTTCCTTCTCGGTCTGACCCTGCTCTTTTCGCTGACTTTTGTCCCTTTTATCCGGCACGTCAAAGAGGTGAACGGTTTTTGGCAGTACTGCAAGACTCTCTTCATCCGCTTCTTCCTGACCTTCGTCTTCACCGGCACGCTGTATCTGGGGCTGGTCCTGGCGCTGGTGGGAGTTAAAGAGCTGCTCGGAATCAATTTTGATGAAAAATTGTTCTTTGAACTATGGATCGTCATCGTCGGACTTATTTCGACCAGTTTTTTCCTTTTGGGAATTCCGGAAAGCACCGCGGCACTTCAGAAAAAGACGGATTACCACAGGGGTATTCAGATCTTTGCCGAATACGTTCTCACTCCACTGATTTTAATCTATGCGGTGATTCTCTATATTTATACCGGAAAAATCATCCTGAACTGGGACTGGCCGGAGGGCATGGTCTCCTGGCTGATCATTGTTTTTTCCATCGCGACCATTCTGGCCAACTTTATGCTCTGGCCGCTTTTAAAAAAAGAGGTTTACGTGAAGTATTTTCAGAAGATCTCTTACGCTCTGCTGATTCCCATGACCATGGTCATGTTTCTGGCACTGAAGATCAGGATTGACGATTACGGCATTACAGAAGCGCGCTATTACGGCATGGTGGTCTGCTTCTGGTTTCTGGCTATGAGTCTTTATTTCATTTTTTCAAAAAAGAAGAACCTGCTCGTGCTGCCTGTCTCACTGTGTATCATTACCCTGCTTTCTTCGGCCGGCCCTATTAGTTCTATGAATATCTCCAAATGGAGTCAGATGAACCGCTTAAAGACAGCCTTGATAGAAAGCGGAATACTCATCGATGGCAAAGTCCAGAAGATAGAGGGCGAAATAGATAAGGAATTGATTGCTACGATTAGCAGTAGTCTCGATTATATCATCGAAGTTCATGGATTTGAGGTGCTCCAGCCTTGGTTTGATGAGAAGCTTAGTTTCAGTCGGTATGACTCCTGTTACCGAACTGAGTGTGTGACGAGATTGATGGGGATCAAATATCTATATCAATGGGAAAGGGGCGCAGAAGCCCCCATTGAGCCGGTCAGGGAATCTAAACATTTCTATGTTACTGAAAACTCACCTCTTCGTATCGAAGGGTACAGCGAGATAATACCCTTCCATATTAGTATTTTAAAAGAAGATGAAGGCAACGTTGTCGTTCGTGAAAATCCCCTCCGGTTGATTTATACAGACTCAGATGAAAAAGAAAAGACTATTGAGTTTGAAGCCTTGCTGACTGATTTGGAACAAAATGTAACCGAACTAAAAAAGTGGGATGAAATGAGAATCGACAGAGAAGAAATAGGAATCGCCATTCAAAGCATCAATTATCAGCGAAACCCCGATAATACACTGAATGAATACTTTTTTATGGATGGCTACCTCCTGATCAGGGACTAAGGGGTTTGTTGTGGCGCGTTCGGATGCTCGCGATAATATTTACGCTTAACTGCATCGGTGTACCTTGGATCAATGACCCAGTTACCTTCCTGATTCCGCGTCAGCATATAACCCTGCCGGGTCACGCGCAGGGGTTCACCTTCGTAATTTCCACGGGTATAAATAGCATAGATACCTTCCATTTCCGGATCAGCAATAACGACCAGCTGCAACTTATTATGGGGTTCGTAGCGCTGCCGGGTGATTTCTTCATAGGTTGTGCCCTGATGCTCCTGATGATATTTAAGATCCCGGAAGCGCGGATCATTGATTTCAAACCCAAGTTGTCGGGCTTCAATCAGCTGAACGAGACGTCTGGGGAAATCCACATTCTCGACTTTATAAATAATCTGCATTTCAGGAACAATCTTTTCGTAGGGAGCTACCAGTAAATCCAGCAACTTTTGCATTCGCTGAGGTTCCGGCCAGTTTTCATCGACATCGTAATAAGTATCCCAGTCACCGTGTTGCTGATAAGCATTTTCAAAGCGAGCACGATAATGTACCATTTGCCGGTTGTATTCCTCGTGTTCCATCCAGGGGGGAGTGCCTTTAGCTCCCGTTAAATCAAGACCGCCAGCCTCTGTAAGATAGCCGCCCCGGGTTTCGATTACGACCTTAAAGCTATCAGGGATATCTTCATTTTCTTCGGTGTAAGGACGGCGTTTGACAATTTCTACCCGGCCGTACTTCTTTTCCTGATACTCAAATGCGTAAGGGTATTGCAGCACTAAATTAAGAGCGGCATAAGTGGCATTCGTCTGACCGGTCTGGATCAGATGATGCATCATGCCGGGATTCAGATATTGCTCGTATAGATCCTCATGGACCGTTTGCATGCGAGTTACTTCCGTCGGTGACAGGTAGCCCTGCATAGCAACTGCCTCTTTGGCTATTTCACCAGACTCGGAATGGTTTGGAGGCAATTTCGTATAATTCCGGGTGCGAGCCACTTCCTGATGAGTATCAGTATCCGAAGGAGCAGAAGCGGGAATTTCCTGATGAATTGTGCATGCCGGGCCGGCTAAAGCAGCCATAATGGCCAGGCGGCCTGCTAATTTCTGTGAGCAAGCTTCTTTAGGGTGTGAAGGCGGTTTCATAAAAAATAAGGAATTAGATTATTTTATATACTATAAATTAGCAGATGTCAATTTTAACTCTGAATCAGTCATTGGGAACCCGCTCTTCGCTATGCCATTAGGTTCCATTAGAGGAAGCATCTGCCGGCGCCTCCTCACCAACAATATAAAAATTAGGACGAGCCTGATATTTACTATAAATCGTCTCTATAAAAGATTTATTTTCCTTCTCACCGGTAACCTCATCTTGTACCATTTCATCGTCATACGTCACGTAGCGGTACCAGGTAACATTCACACCGGGAACGGCATGACCGACCACCTGGGTTTCACCGGGTTTCAGGTTAGGGGAGTACTCAACACGTTCTGCCGGAGGGGCAAACCAGCCCCCATAATAAGGTCCGATCATATGGACCGTGCGGTTCGTTTTTTGACCATAAAAATTATAATAAGCCTTATTGCCCACCGTGAACGACTGTATCAGCATATAGTGCGGCGTATCGTTAATAAATTTCATTTCGACTTCCGGGGGGTAGACGGTTGCATCCAGGCCCAGCGGCTTATAATAACTCACTGCATAAGAGTGATTCCTGCGTGCGGTGACCGGATATCCGGCTGCCAGAACTGCACGATAAGCGGTGGTTGACACCTGACACAAACCGCCTCCGAATTCGGGCACCGTTTTGTCCCCCTTGATTACCAGTTCTCTGAGGAAACCGGTACTGGCATCCACGGGTCCCAGGACATTACCAAAGACAAACTCTTCACCGGGTTTGACAATGTGCCCGCTGAACTTGGAAAGTCCGGTATTGATATTGCTGATGCGGTTGTAGGGGGAATAACTGAAATCGGTTTCACCACCGGAAATAAGCTCTTTGATACCAAACTCTTTTAATTTGTCACTGAGCACTGTTACCACCGGATCTTCACGAAGGAGGGGCAGATGCACATATTTCAGATCATGTTTCAGGGCATACTCCATCATTTTAGTGGCGGCTTCCAAATCAAGCTGACGGCCATAAAGCCCCGTACCTTCAAAAATAACCTTGCCCTCCTGATTCATATCGATGGTCACGTCTTCTTTTGCGCGGTATACCTCAGGGGCCACGACCGTTTCCAGATAATGACGGATTTTCATACTATCCAGACCTTTAATGGATTCATTACTGATGAGTTCAGACGTCAGAGGGGCGTCTTCTCGGTTGATCGCGACCTCCAGGCCCCCAAAATCTGTTTTTTGATAATCAGAAAGTAAATCAAGCTGCTGTGGATTGATCTCCCATATTCTAAAATCCGTTTTCAGGATAAGACTGTCGGGTAAGTCCAAAGCCAGGCTCAGGGTTGGAAAACACAGGAAGGCGCCTAGGATGAAAAGACTGCGGGTAATGTATCTCATTGCTTCACTTTCTTGTTTTTTGGCGTGAGAATTTTGATCACGGCCTTTTTGATCGTCCCCATTTCATGATCTTCACGAAGCTTGGCTTTTCCTTTCAGAAACATCTCAAGCGATCTGTCACGGATAGCCTTTCGGGTATCCTTGCCTGCCTGCGGAGCTAAAGTCAGCCCTAAAATAGAACCGATGGCACCGCCAACGATCACCCCTGTTAAAAATTTTAATATCCCTCTTCCGACTTTTTTATTTTTGAGCATACTTTATTGGGTTAGTGGGCAAATTTTACCAATTTTACGCGTTCCAGTCAATTTCTGAATAATTTTTAAGGTGTTCCATGATTTCCTGTTTTATTTCGTTTAAATGGCTCTCTGACTCTGCTTCCATAATAATGGAGAGTCGGGGACTGGTATTGCTCACCCGGATACCGCACCAGCCGCCCTGACCGAAATCAATCCGTATGCCGTCCATAGTGGTACTGGGGTATTTGTCTTTAAAATGGGCCACCACCTCCTCCAGAACTTCAAATTTCTTATCATCCGGACAATAGGGTCGGATTTCAGGAATGGCAAAAGTCTTTGGAAAGGCTCCAAAAAGGCCCGAAACCGGTTTATCTGCATCGCTGACAATTTTAAGAATACGGCATGCTGTTACGAGTGCATCGTCGTAGGGATAATAATTTTCCGGAAGGAAAAAATGGCCCGACTGTTCGCCTCCCAAAATGGCCTTGTGCCGACTCATGGCATTTTCCACATAAGAATGGCCCACCTTGCACATCACGGGTTCACCGCCCCAGGACTTCACCTGATTAAAGAGTGCCTGAGAGTTAGAAACAGTAAACACCAGCGTTCCGCCGGGGTGCCGGGAAAGTACATCCCGGCTGAGAAGCATCAGAAGATGATCAGAGTTGATGAATGCGCCCTTTTCGCTGATCAAAACCACCCGGTCTCCATCACCGTCAAAACCAAGGCCTAAATCCGCTTTCACTTCAATAACTTTCTTTTTCAGATCTTCCATATTCGCTTCAATAATGGGATCCGCTTCATGATTTGGAAAAGTTCCATCCAGTTCTGTATAAAGTTCCACGACTTCATGGCCAAGCGCTCGGATGACTTTCGGATACAGTTTTCCGGCTACGCCGTTTCCTGTATCAATGACGACTTTTAAAGGCTTTACGACAGGAAAAACCGATTTTATTTTCTGGATATAAAAATCCGCGTAATCAGCCGTCTTTTGGGAGCCCTTTCCTTCGCTGAAATCACCATTTTCAATGAGCTTATAGATTTTCTGAATTTCATCACCAAAAACCGCGTGAGCATTGGCCAGCATCAGCTTAAAACCATTGAACTCTTTTGAATTGTGACTGGCGGTAATATTGCAGCCGCCATCAAATTTCCCTTCTGTTACCACAAAATAAACATAGGGGGAGGGAGTAATGCCGACATTGGTCACTTCGCAGCCGGTCGACATCAGACCTTCCGTAAAACCCTCAAAAAGTTCCATGCTGTGCGTCCGGCAATCCTGGCCGACAGCCACACGGGGGGAGGGAATAGATTTTTCCTGAATAAGGTAAGTGCCAAAAGCCTTACCGATTAAAGCAGCATTCTCCTTATTCAGCTGCTGAGGATAAGTGCCGCGGATGTCGTAAGCCCGGAATATTTTTTGATCGATCATATTTCTTTGTGTTTGGCATTACTATTTTAGCATATCTAAAAGCGGGGCCCCACCTGACTGCAAGGCAGCCAGGTGGGTAGCCCCTGTAAGCACCCGCTTAGCCTTCGTTAGGCTGCTCGCGTGGAATGGAGCCTCGCCGGCCTCGTCCCATATTCTGACTGCGGATGGAAGGTGGTCCCTTCCGTCGACGTAGGTCCGTGGGGGGCCTCTGTGAAGGCGGTGGAGGTGAAGAAACTTCATTGCGGAACTTCTGCTTTGGTTTCACGCATCATCCCCTTGTGAGTGCCAAAAGGCAGATCCTGGGTCATCCCAGCAAGATTGTACCGGAATGCCCCTTTTCACATACCACGCGAATTATAGTAATAAAGATGAGAATGTCAAAGAAATTTAGCGAAAGAAGAATCTAGCTTACGCCGTTTTCTGCATTAATTTTGTTACAAAAAATTACTAAATATGATAAGATAAAAATGAAAGCTTTTATTTAAGCCAAGAAATACGCTATAGAATATGACGAAAAAAATTAAAGTTGCATTACTTTGTGGCGGGCCTTCTCTGGAAAGAGGAATATCTCTCAACTCAGCGCGTTCCGTCTGTGACCATTTACATTCTGAGCAGGTGGAAGTGATTCCCATTTATTTCGATCACTTCAAAAAAGCTTACCGGATTTCCCGTGCCCAGTTATATTCAAACACACCATCGGATTTTGATTTCAAATTGGCTCAATCCGCTCGCCCCCTGAGTCAGACGGCCTTAAGAAAGCTGCTGAAATCCGTCGATCTGGCTTTTCCGGTCATGCACGGACCTTTTGGGGAAGATGGGGAAATCCAACGACTGCTTACTAAAATGGGCTGTCCTTTTATTGGCTCTCCGGAAGAAGCCTGCAAGAAGGCCTTTGATAAATTCAGCGCCAATGAGTTTATTAAGTTCAGAGGTTTTTACACCCTGCCTTCCATAGTACTCAAAGCTCATCGGACCGGACATAAAAAGAAAATCGAGGGATTCTTTGCGGAAAAAAAGATCAAACGTGCCGTGGTTAAACCAGCCACCGGTGGATCAAGTATTGCCGTTTACTCAGTGTCCACTCCGGAAGACGCACTGAAAAAGGCTGAAGAAATTTTCTCAAAAAGAGTGGATACGCGTGCCGTCATCGAGCCTTTTTGTCAGGGGATTGAATTCACGGTCATCATTCTTCAGAATCGCTTCGGTATGCCGGTGGCGATCATGCCATCAGAAATTGAAATCAGCTACGAAGATCATCAGATTTTTGATTATCGTAAAAAATATCTGGCTTCCCGCCAGGTCACCTATCATTGTCCGCCCCGTTTTGAAAATAGAGTGATTGCAAGGATCCAGACTCAGGCAGAGCAGCTTTTTACCTTGCTGGGCATGCGGGATTTTGCCCGCTTTGACGGCTGGCTGATGCCGGATGAAAATATTTGGTTCTCGGACTTCAACCCGATCAGCGGCATGGAACAGAACAGCTTCCTTTTTATGCAGGCTTCACGTATCGGGATGAGTCACCGCGACGTCCTTACGTATATTCTTAAATCAGCGTGCAGACGTCATACCATTAATTTCCCCTCAGAACCGGTAACAGGCAAGAAATCCGGTACAAAAAAAGAAGTGAATGTTCTTTTTGGCGGCAAAACAGCGGAACGTCAGGTATCCGTAATGAGTGGCACCAATGCCTGGCTCAAACTCCGTCAATCACACAAATACGAACCCAGGCCTTTTTTGCTGGATATGGATCATCATGTCTGGGAATTGCCCTACGCACTTACCTTAAACCACACAGTGGAGGAGATCACGGCCACCTGTAAGTCTGCCAAACAGGATGAACACAGACTTCGCACACTGATCAAACAGGTGGTAGATAAACTGGCTGTCGAAAAAGGGGACCTCACGGAAAAATGGTTTTTCCCGAAAAAGATGACGCTCAAAGAATTTATCAGGAAATCTAAGAACATTTTTATTGGTCTGCATGGCGGCATGGGAGAAGACGGTACGCTTCAGACCATGCTGGAAGAGGCAAAGGTGCCTTTCAACGGTTCAGGATCGGAAGCATCGAGGCTTTGCATGGATAAATACAAAACCGCTGAAGCCATTAAAGATTTGGCGAAGAAGGGGATTTATACGGCGATAAAACACGTCGAGACACTCAGTCATTTTAAAGGATGGAAGGTCAGCGACTTTAAACGATACTTCAAAGAACTCAAAAAAGAGCTGGGAAGCAGAACTATTATCGTTAAACCTGTCGGAGACGGGTGCAGTGCGGGAATCGCACGATTGTACGGTCCCAAAGATCTTGAAATCTACCTGGATTTTGTTCAAAAAGGAACTCCGTTCATACCGGACGGAAGTTTAAATAAGCAGCACGGAATGATTGAAATGCCCACCGTAAAATTAAATAAACTGATGTTTGAGCAGTTTATCACCACCGATAAAATCCGCGTTATCGGTAATAAACTTAAATGGGAAGTTAAAACCGATTGGATTGAAGTGACGATGGGAGTGCTTGAAAAAGAAGGAAAGCTTAAAGCAATGTCACCCAGTCTTACGGTAGCGGTTGGAAATATTCTCAGTCTGGAAGAAAAATTCCAGGGCGGTACGGGAGTTAATATTACCCCGCCTCCCGCTCCTTTTGTAAAAAAATCAGCGATCGATAAAGCCAAAGAACGCGTAGAACTGGTTGCTAAAAAATTAGGTATTCGTGGCTACGCCCGAATCGATGCTTTCATGCACCGGAAAACCGGCCAGCTGATCATCATCGAAGCCAATACAACTCCCGGCCTCACTCCTTCCACCGTCATTTATCATCAGGCACTTGAAGAAGAACCCCCTCTGTATCCGACAGCGTTTTTAGAAAAAATTATGGATAATGCTATAGAACGCGCTGAGGAGAAAGTAAATAAAGATAAAATCCGCTTGTAAAACTGAGAAAAGCCATTGAAAGGAAAAGTGCCGGGAATCCGAAATTTGTCACGAGTAAACCCCCAATCAATGCGCCAAAGGCAGTCGTAAAATAATACATCGATTCCCAGGTACCCCATTCCACCCCATACTGCCCCCGATCCAGATGTTCGGAATACAGTTTGTCGAAGGCAGGTGAATAAATAGCTTCACCCATACCAATCAGGATCTGAATGATAAAGAGGGTCGTTATGGAATGAACAAAAAGAAACAGAAAAAAGCCAAGACCCATCATACCGTACCCAAGCATCATCACATGGTCACTGTGACGGATTTTATCCGACACTTTGCCGGAAAACAGAGTGGCAAGGCCAGCTGAAACGGCAAATAAAAACCCGGCGATACTGGCATCCAGCAGATCACCGCCAATTTCTTCAACAAAAATGGCATAAATCGGGGCAAGCATGGCTGCCGCCAGCAGAATAAGGGCGTTGGTAGCCAGCAATATTTTGAGTGCTTTGTTGAAAAATCTTTTTTGCATCTATTCATTATACAATATTTTTAGTAAAAAAACAACTCATTGACCTTCATGGCCGGCTCCTTTAAATTAAAAACAAGGAATCACTATGGAAGAAACGCCAAATCACCATCGAAGTCTTTTAATCAGTAATTATCGGAGTTTTATTGATTTTGCGAATAAGCACTTCACACTCCCGAAGTACATTATCAGAAATGACAAAGACATTTTTTATCAAATCGAAAAGATGATGCTGACGATTTTGGTATTGAGCATCGTAGTGCTTTGCACCCTGCATCTGATGCCGGAGTGGTTAGCAGTCGCCCTGGCAATCCTTTTAGTGCAGCGGGTTTTTGAATACGTGGTGGTTTATTCAAGAAATTTTATTTTTCACCGCGGCAGAATTTTTACCGATTTTAAAGACCCGGCACAGCAGGGGGAATGGCTCATCATGACGGTCAGCCTTAACCTGCTGCAATTGATCATCACTTTTTCAGTTTGGTACCGTTTACTCGGTCTTTTGGAACCGGCGTCTTTTATCGGCGATATGAGCATTATCAATTCCGTGTATTTCAGTGTGGTTACCTTTCTGACAGTGGGCTTTGGCGATATCGTCCCAGTATCATCTTTGGCAAAAATACTGGTTCTTTTCCAAACAGCGCTGACCTTTTATACGCTGGTCATTGTCGTGAATGGTCTGATTTCCATTCATTTTAGAAACCGATAAGTGGTTAGAATGAAGGGGTTTTCGGAGCACGAAGCGCGTTACCAAAAGATACTTCATCAAGCTGATCCAGCTGAACAAAATGCTCGGGATCACTCATAAATTCACCACTGTCAAACTTCTCGGCTTTCAGCGTCTCATGGAGGCTCTCTCTTATAACCGATTCAGATATATCCGTCGGCTCAGAGGCTTCAGATGGTTTTAGCTGATTATCTTCTTTAAGTTCCATTAAAATACTGTCAGCCACAATGTCGCTCATATTACTAAAACGGGGATCTTTTGCGGGTTCTCCGTTGATCCTGCGGCGCAGATCCGACAAAGCGGCCTGATAGTCCGCCGAATTTTTTTCATAAGCCATTAATTCCGCCGTCACTTCTTCAGCACTTTTTAAATCGCACTCAATGAGGGCTTCAACGAGATTCAGTCTCCTGGGCATGACGTTAGGTCTGTTTATGCAACAACTATAAGATGATTTTTATTCCGCTTCAAGCACACTGTCCGACTCATCAATCAGTGTGGGGGGTTTTGATCTGACACCACTCGCTTCTGCGTCAGGATTAAAAAGAGCACCAACCTGAGACCGTGCAAGGATATCTGATATTGCATTGGGATCAGGTGGGTCCAGCGGATTTTCTATATTAAGAGACTCTAAAATCAAGCGAGCTGCAGCCACCGTGATATGATCAAACCCCGAACTCAGGGCAGGCCTTTGATGCACAATAAGGCGAAGATTCAGCTCGCATTTCTTAAACTCAGAACTCTCCGGATCGAGCGTCCTTAATGTTTCAAGTTCTTTATCAGCGATTTCCTGATCACTTTCAGGAATAGCTCTGGCGGCATCTACATTTCTAAGCATGGGAGGGGAATTAGATGTATTTCGGTTTTTCACAGTTATTATACGATTTTTTCTTTATTGATGCAAGAAGGTAGTAAAAATCATTGAACTCTTTCAGCAATTTCTTTAAAATGGCTTAGCAAAATAAGCAATGCGGGTATCGTATAGTTGGCTATTATTTCCCGCCTAGCGGGACGAGACGGGGTCAATATGAAATACATAGTATATATCATCAGAAGTAAGAAGACAGGAAAGCGCTATATTGGATATACTCAGGATATAGATGAACGACTAAGGCGTCATAATACTGGCACAAGCGCATACACAAAACGTGAAAAACCTTGGGAATTAATCTATTCAGAGGAAATGACAAGTAAATCAGAAGCGTTAAAAAGAGAAAAAGAAATAAAGAGCTTCAAAGGAGGAGGCTCACTAAAAAATCTTTTAAAACAAGCGGGTATCGTATAGTTGGCTATTATTCCGGCCTTCCAAGCCGGCGAGACGGGTTCGAGTCCCGTTACCCGCTCCAAAAAAATAACTCTCTGCGAAGCAGTGGAGGTATTTTTTTAGAATGTGGGACTCGAAGGGTAGGGCGGGTTCGTAGCGAAGCATTCCCGCGAAGCGGGAGGGGTTCCCGTTACCCGCTCCATCAAAAACCAGCCCCCCTCATAGAGGCAGAGCTGAGTTTTTAAAGCTGTGGAATTCAAAGAAAGCTAATCAGAAAAATCCACGACAGGAGCCACATTACTTCCTTCAACGGCTTCAAATAAAGCGGCTTTTTCAAATCCGAACAGATTGGCAATAAAACTGCGCGGGAATTTTCGGATAGAGATATTGTAATCCTGAACGGTTTCGTTGTAAGTTTTTCGCTCAACAGAAATGCGGTTTTCAGTACCTTCCAGCTGAGCCTGAAGTTCCAGGAAGTTCTGATCGGCCTTGAGGTCCGGATAACTTTCAACAACTACCATCAAACGGCTCAATGCTGAGCTAAGTGCATCCTGGCTGGCCTGAAACTTGGCAAAGGAAGCGGCATCCTTGATATCGACATTGGTTGAAGTGGCTTTCGCGCGGGCTTCCACAACAGCTTCCAAGGTTTCTGCTTCGTGCTCAGAGTACCCCTTAACGGTATTGACCAGATTGGGAATCAAATCCGTTCTGCGTTGGTATTGGTTTTCAACCTGACTCCAGGCGGTCTGCACGCCTTCATCTTTTACAACCATTGAATTGTAAACGTCCATAACATAAAACCCGGCCCAGACGATAAGCAGAACAATAACCCCCAAGCCGATCTTTGATGATTTTGTCATAGTGATAATAGTGAAAGAAATATTTGCGAATGGATTATAACATATTACCAGCGTCCGCCAGAACCGCCCCCGCCAAAACTGCCTCCCCCGAAACTTCCCCCGCTGCTGCCCGAGCTGCCCCACGAAGAAGAACTGGAACTGCTGGACCAGGAACTGCCGGAAGAAGAACTGCTGCCCCCTCCGCCTCCGCCACGGCTGGCATCCGACATGGCAATCAGGTCTATTAGAATAGAAAAACCGAGTATAATAGCTGCAAGAAGTAAGGTGGTAGTAAGCATCCCTACGCCGAATAAAGCAATATTGGCTACAATGGAATGATTGAGGCGTTCTTTCTTTTTTCTCGTACCTATCCAGATTGATTTAATAGCGGCAGCAAACATTAAAATACCAAACCAGATCCACACCTTTCCGTCAGCCGCAAAAGAATCGGAACTGGATTCGGCGTAATCAGTAACAATGGTCGGGTCCTTGAGCAGATAACCTTCAATATCTGTTAGCGCCGCAGAAAGTCCACCGGCATAATCACCTTCGCGGAAGTGAGGAGGGAAGTCGTTTTCGGCAATCCGTTTTGTGATAGCGTCAGGCAGGGTTCCTTCCATGCCGTATCCTGTCGCCATAAACCAGGCCCGATCCTCGATGGCTACCAGAATCAGAAGACCATTGTCATTAGCTTCTTTTCCCACGCCCCATGTATTGCCAACGTCAAAAGCCACCGTCGCAATATCTTCATCACCCATCGTAGGAACGATAAGAATACCGATTTCAGCGGTGGTTTTATCTTCTATTTCATCAATCTGGAGCTCAAGAGCCATTTCATCTTCATAAGAAAGCACCCCGGCTTCATCGGTGACCCATCCGTTGGGCTCGGGAATATTAAAAGCATGAACCAGATTCATAGAAAAAAGAAAACAGAAGACAGTCAGTGCAATTCTTATCTTGGACATAGATCATGTGTTAGAAAGTGATGGTATTGTAGCATATTCGCCAAAGTCGCTTGCATTAAAAAATAAAATCTGGTATAAAGAAATACTAATTTTTAACCTCCCTTAAAAATGATGGAAAAAAGCCAAGAAGATCAAAGAATTGAAGAAGATATTAAGCGTATTGAAGCACATTTTCAGAATCTTGATACCGATTCGCGAATCGCCGCAATGCAAGAAATGGAGCTGGCAGTTTTTAATCCCAATGCTCAGGAGGTGCCTCAATGGATACGCGGCGTCCACCCTCAGGCAATTGTTCGATCCAGAATGCAGATTCGGGGTATTGTCAGAACTTCGGAACCGCCTGAATCAGTCAGTGCAAAGTGATATTTTAAAAGTCATATTATGGAAAAAGAAGTTGTCGACTCCATAGTGCAATTACTTCTCGAAGAAGGGCTCGTCAGTGATACGGAAGAAGTTGAAAGCAGAATGCGCCTGTGTGTTCAGCGTGCCCGTGAATTAGAAGCGCTGAAAAAATCAGATGAAGATGAATTTAACAGATTAATTACATATCTTAAATCGGTGGCTCAGCGGATTGGGTCAGAGGACTCTTTTATGCCTGTCATGGCAATGGCTATACTAGAAGAACTGGAAATTGACAGCACAAGCGTCGAATCAAGGGAAAAGGTAACCGGGGTACTAAAAACAAGTGGCGCTCCGCCCCTGAGTAAAACTGGTACTAAGAAGTAGGTTCAATGCTATAATAATCAATCAGAAATTCCGCCACTTTCCGGAAAACGGGTGCTGCCGTGGTTGCACCCCAGGTATTTTCACCAATGCGGGGCCGGTCAAACTTAACCAGAACCACGAACTGAGGTTTTAAAGCCGGAAAATAACCCGCAAAAGAAGTGATGGTAGATCCGTCACCTGTTTCGTATTTACCGTATTTACCGGCAATCTGAGCTGTACCGGTTTTACCGGCAATCAGGTAACCGGGAATGTCGGCAGGGCGGGCGTGGCCGCGGCGTACCACCGAAACCAGCATCGAGGTAATAATACTGGATGTTTCTTCAGAGATGACCCGATAAATAATTTCCGGTTCGGTTTTTATGACTTCTCCGCCGCGAATAACAGAATCAACAATGTAAGGTTGCATCAGCTTTCCTCCATTGGCGAGGGCTGCCCAGGCAGCCACCATCTGGAGCGGTGTTACGACAATACCCTGACCAAATGAGGTAGTGAGCAGCTGCGCTTTGGACCAATGGCTGTAATAATCAACCGCGCCCTTTGTTTCACCCTCTAGTTTGATATTGGTGTATTCTCCGAAACCGAAATCTTTTAAATACTTATACATCAGACGCTTCCCCAGCTGCTTGGCGACCCAGGACATCCCCGTGTTCAGGGATTTTTCGAGCACTTCCGTCATAGTCGACTTACCATGATACTGATTGTCCGAATTTTTAATCTCAAATTCATCGATATGCAGCGGACCGTTATCATCGAAAGTCGTTTCAGGGGAGACCTCCTTGGCGTCTAACGCAATAGACATAACAATGGGTTTAAAAACCGAACCTGGTTCATAATATTCACTGATGGTCTTATTTTTGAATACGCCGGGACCAAAACGGTTTTCGTAAATATATTTTTCAATTGTTTCATTGGCTATGTCTTCTTCCGTGGCCGGAACATACTGACCACGTTCATCCCGCACAAAGACGGGGGTCGTGGCATAAAACCCATCAGCTTGTTGTTGCTGGGTTGGCTCAAACGGTTGAAGGGTATAGGATTCCGTATAGATATTCGGGTTGAAAGTCGGGTAATTGGCCATGGCTATAATGGCGCCGGAAAAAGGATTCATAATAATGATCTGACCGCTGTCGGCTTTAAAAGCTTCCACATGATGGGCCAGAATTTCTTCCACTTCTTTCTGCACCACCCGGTCAATGGTCAAAACAATGGTGTCGCCGTCCACGGCATTAACGATTTTTGTGTCACCTACCGTGATCTGGCGGCCAAAAGGATCACTTTCAGCGTAAATGGCTCCTTTTTTGCCTTCCAGTTCAATGTTGAAGTAGCCCTCGACACCATATTGCCCGGTATTCTCACGATTAATAAAACCCACCAGATGAGCGCCCAGTTCAGCTTCAGGATAAAAACGCCAGTGTTCAGACAAAAGCACAACACCCTTTAAATCAAGTTCTTCAATCATTTTTGATGCTTCAGGAGTCAGTTTGTTCTTCAGAAAGACATAACGCACCTGACGACGGGTCAGCTTTGCTTCAATGGAGGAGGGTGTTTCATCGAGGTAAGTCGCCAGGGTTTTGGAAATGAGTGCTAATTTAGATTCAGGAATGAGAGTCGGGTCTCCGTATATCAGAAAACGATCGGTATCGACAAAAATCCCGGGAAGACGTTCGTTGATAATATCAGCCATCAATTCTTCTTCGGCATCACGCCGCAAAATCACAAAATCCACTTCTTCTTTGGTTATTTTTTGAAGAATGTCAGTCTGTATTTCCTCAGTCATCTTAGCGTAGGTTTTAAATTCAGTTTCTTCTTCCTTCACGGTATCGACTTTTTTTGTGGTGCCGGATTCAATATCCCAGATGGTATCCGTCATAATCAGATTCTCCAGACTCTTTTCTTTTTCGATGTCATAAAAACACTCCTCAGGTTCCTTTTTGCACGTCTCATACTCTTTTTCGGTAAAAATGATCGGAGCCAGTTTGGTAGCAATTTCCTGCTTGTTCTCAGCCACCATAGGGTCAACGTACAGAAGATCAAGGGTAGTATTGGTTGCCAACTTTGAAAGTTCACCGGAATGCGTATCCTTCACGTATATGTCACCCCGCCTGGCAGGCAGATCAATGGCTCCAAAATGCTGATCCTCAGCGATAGCAATATATTCCGTGTGCCTGAGGATCTGAAGCTGAAATAAACGTATAAAAATAACGGAAAACACTGCAAAAACAAAAATCATCAAAATGATAATTCGGCTTCGGGTGTGGCCGCCTTTCAAAGTAGCTTGGTACGAAGAATATGAAACATTCCGCATTATATTTTGATTTCGGTTAGCGGCTCTCATTCTAACAGAACTTATTTTTTGAGCCTAGAGCATTGAAAAAAAAGAATTTTTATGCTAGAATATACAGATAACACTTTAAAAAAAATGAGATATAAAATCGGCGTCATGGGGTCAGCTCAGGGGCCAACGATAAAAGTCCAGGAAAATATTAAAAAGGCCATTGCAATAGGACAAGCTATTGCTGAAGCAGATTGCGTTTTAGTAACCGGAGCCTGTCCCGGACTTCCTGATGAAGCGGCATTTGGGGCTAAAAATAGAGGGGGTATGACAATGGGCGTTTCGCCGGCTTTTAGTGAGAAAGAACATATCGAAATGTACCATTCGCCCACGGATAATTTTGATATCATTATTTATACAGGCATGGGCTTAATGGAGCGCGATCTGATCAATATCAGAAGTTCTGATGCAATCGTTATTCTGGGAGGAGGCATTGGCACTTTAAATGAATTCACGGTAGCTTATGACGACGGTAAAGTAGTGGGTGTACTGACGGGGACAGGAGGTGTTTCCAATCATATTGATGAAATATTAAAAATCTGTGATCGGGAAGTGACCGAAGGAGTTATTTTTGATTCCGATCCAAAGAAATTGATCGAGAAGATTATTAACTATATCAAGGAACACCCCGGACCAACGTTAGAAGATGAACGGGTATTCCAAAGGGGCAAGGGGGAATAGGGCAAATTAACTTGCATCGGTAATACAATTCTGGTAACTTATTCCTGCCAGCTTTTTAAGAGTATATAAGCAATGATAAAAAAATATTTGAGAGAGAGCCTCGCTGAGCTCAACAATGTAACTTGGCCTACTCGAAAACAGGGAATTCGGATCACCACGATTGTGTTTATTTTTATGGTTGTTTCCGCAGCGGTTTTGGGATTTATGGATTACCTTTTTTCATTGGGGATACGAAGCCTTCTGACTCTCTAATTTAAAATTATTTATGGCTAAACAGGCAAAAAATACAGGCCGAAACTGGTACGTTCTTCATACTTACTCCGGTTATGAAGATGCTGTGGAAAAAGCCCTCCGGCAGCGTATCGAAGCCTTAAACATGCAAGATTATATTTTTGACGTTAAAGTACCCAAAGAAACTCAGGTGGTCATAAAAAGAGGGGATCCGGTACAGGAGAAAAAACGAATTTTTCCGGGCTATGTACTCGTGGACATGATCGTAACCGATGATTCATGGTATGTAGTCCGAAACACACCTAATGTGACTGGCTTCGTAGGTTCCGGAAATATTCCCGTTCCCGTAACACCGGAAGAATTCGGCATCATTCAAAAACGAGTTGGCGGTGATGAAGTGACCTTTAAAATCGACTTCAGCAAAGGCGATCATGTCACGATCAATTCGGGTCCTTTTGCCAACTACGAAGGAATTATTGACAAAATCGACCCTGAAAAGGGTAAAGTTAAAGTCTTGGTCTCCATTTTTGATCGTGAAACACCGATTGAACTCGACTTTACTCAAGTAAAGAAAAAATAGATGAAGAAGGTTTCGCTTGCCATTTTGATTTTAGTTATTTTAGGACTCTTTGCCTTGGCGGATTATTACGCGAATTTACCGGGAGGTATTCCAAGGCCTTTGTTTAACCTATCGTCCCGACAGGCGGATGAATCAACGATGCCGGAAGCCGTTGAACTGCCTAACATCACAAAGCAAATCCTGGATCAGGGGGGATTAACGGCAAACTACAAAATTGAGAAACGTACCCGATCAACAGAACTTTTTGAGAGCTTCGACATGAGTGAGCTGGCGAACATCGTCATTTACAGAAATATCCTGATTAGTGCAGATGCCGTCGGACAATTGCCGATTCAGGTTTACGAAATTCATGGGCCGAAAGGACAGGGAAGTCTGACGTACCTTAATATCAAATTGGCCATGATCGAAAAGCTGGATTCTGAGGCCGGTCTGAATGAAACGGGGGATATCGGTTACAACAGCCTCTTTTACAACGATGATAAAAACCCTTCTACCGGATTTCTGCTGTCACAGGTGGAAGATATCGTCTTCGGATTCAAGTATGATAAAAAATCCCGACCAGCCTTTGACTTTATAAAAAGTTTAGTCAATAATTACATGCAATCTTTTTCTTAATAATAATTAATTCCTAAATTCCCGTGGCACAAAAAGTAATGAAAATCATCAAACTGCAGATTCCCGCCGGCAAGGCCAATCCTGCACCACCTGTCGGTTCAGCGCTGGGACAGCATGGAGTGAATATCCAGGATTTCTGCAATCAGTTTAACGAAAAGACCAAAGAACAGGGGGATACCCTGATTCCTGTTGTTATTTCTGTTTATGAAGACCGTTCCTTCAGTTTTATCACCAAGATGCCACCTGCTTCCACGCTGATTAAAAAAGCACTCAATCTGAAAAGCGGGAGCGGTATGCCGCACAAGAATAAAGTAGGCAATCTGACAAAAAAACAGCTTCAGGAAATCGCTGAAAAAAAGATGGAAGACCTGAATGCCAACGACATTGAACACGCAATGAATATTATTGCCGGAACAGCCCGCAGTATGGGCATAACGGTAGATGAAAAATAATTTATTATTTGTGGGACCCGCCGCGGCGGGGTTTGGACCACGCAACTCACCTAACTATGAAACGAGGTAAAAAGTATGCCGACGCGGTTAAAAAGTTGGCGAAAAAAGATAGTTATACGCTATCTGAAGCACTCAAGCTTCTTAAAGAAACCAATATAGTCAAGTTCGATGCCACGGCAGAACTTCATTTGAATCTGAACATAGACCCTGCAAAGGCTGATCAGGTCATTCGCGGCACGATCAATCTGCCGCATGGTTCCGGAAGAAAGGTTCGCATTGCTGCGATCGTGGGAGACGACAAAATAAAGGCCGCCAAAGCGGCTGGCGCAGAGGAAGCCGGACTGGAAGATCTGATTGCGGAATTTGAGAAAGGAAAAGTCAATTATGACGTCATTGTGGCAACCCCCGCGACGATGAAACAACTGGGTAAAGTGGCTAAAATTCTGGGGCAAAAAGGTCTTATGCCCAATCCGAAAGCCGGTACCGTAACGGATAAAGTGGAAGAAACCATCAAAGAACTCAAGGCGGGCCGCTTAGAATACCGCAACGACAAAGAGGGCAATGTGCATACCATCTTCGGAAAACTTTCGTTTAAGGAAGAAGAACTGGAAAATAATCTGAAAGCATATCTCCGTACTATTCGCGATTCTAAACCATCAGCCGTTAAGGGCTCTTTCATCAAGTCTGTCACCATAACCAGTACGATGGGCCCAGGGATCAGGCTGGATGTGAATGAAGCCCTTAAGGCACTGTAAATGATGTATCAAACGTCAAAAAAGGCAATCGACCCTCATCGTCCTAAAATAACAAGTTTGATTCTTGCTAGGGATATCTGGGAAAAGCAGGAAATCTTACGCGTTTTTGAGGACCAGAAAATGCACCCTACCGTAAAGATTACAAGAATCGATAAAGCCATGCCATTACCTAAGTATGAGACAGAAGGTTCGGTAGGTTTTGATTTAGCTTCCCGGGATGATGTGATGGTGAAACCGGGTGAGATAAAGCTGATTCCGTCGAACGTGATCATTGAAGTACCGAAAGGATATGCTCTGATCCTTGCTGCCAGAAGTTCCACGCCAAAAAAATTCGGCCTGATGAAACCACATGGAATAGGCGTGATCGATCTGGATTATTGCGGACCTGAAGATGAGATAAAGATTCAGGTATACAATTTCACAAATGAGGCTGTCGAAATAAAAAAGGGGGAAAAGATCGCTCAAGGCCTTTTTATGCGTGTTGACAGACTTGAGTTTGAAGAAGTGAATAAAATAGAAAAAAAATCCCGCGGGGGCTTCGGTTCGACTGACGCTTAGGAGATCCCCCCGAAGCATCATCAAAGAAAAACCGCTCGCATTCAGAACCTAAAAGAGTGAAAGCTGTTTAAACTCCTTGCGGATAAATAAATAGGCAGCGGCAATCACCAAAGTAGCCAGTAAAGTGACAAAAGCCCCGAACTGATAACTGCGTTTGATTTCAACGAGCTCATAATCCACGTTGCTCAGCACAAATTCCGTCTGACTGAGGGAATTGTACATGTCGATTTTGAGCTGAATAAAATTCTTTACATCCATCAGTGTATTTTTTTCGAGCGGAATGGGGGAACTGACCACAAAGATGATGTTCTGTCGTTCCTGAATATGGGCGTAGATGCCGGTCCCTTCCGGCAGGCCGGCTTTCTGCTGAAGGTCGGGCAGAAAACTGGGAAACTTCAGCCAGCCAATCATCGTCTGGCCGAAATAATGGGCCGCTTCATTCAGTTTATGAAGATCTTCCGATTTATGGCGCACTGCGGTTGTCGCGTAAATGCGTCCTTCATAGCTGGGCTTGGTAAAACCCGGACTGGCCAATGCAAAAATAATCTGGCCTATAAGGACCATGATCAGAACGAGATTGATTTCTTTTTTGTGCAGAGAAAGCTTCATATCAATTGGAAAGAGTCTTTTTTAAGAGCTCATTATATGCCTGTGCGGCAAGATTTCCAATAGAACCTGAGCTGTCCAGATCGTAAGCCTTTTGAAATACTTCCAGAGCCATATTATCGCGGCCTTGGCTTCGGTATAGATTGCCAAGATTGTAATAAGCGGCCGCCAGATTCGGATCAATCGCCAGAGCCCGTTTCAGATTCTTTTCCGCATCCTGGTCTTCACCCAGTCCGGCATAACTCCAGCCCAGCAGATTATAACTCATGGCTGAATCGGGAAAGGTGAGCGCAGCCGTTTCAGCTAATTTCAAAGCTTTCTGTGGCTGATTGATAAAATCAAGATAGAGCCAGATGGGACGCACAAAGGAACTGACATCATCTTTGCTGAGGTCAAGAACCTTTTCATAAGCTTCCGCAGATTTTTCATAATTTTCCGTTTCAAAATAAAGGTCGGCCAAATGACGGTAGACCACCAGGGCAGGTTCAAAATCATTTGAAAGCGCAAAATTGAAAAAGACAATAGCATCTTCAAAATGACCGAGTTCTTTGTGCGTGACCCCCAGAAAATACTGGGTCGTTGGCCATTCGGAATCCAGACTATAAGCTTTTTCAAAGGCCGTCAGGGCAAACTGGTATTTTTCAAGATTCAGATAAGCAAAACCAAGCAAAATCCAGCCGTCACGAAGATCACCCCGTTCGCGCAAAACCTCCTTTAAAAGGTGAACGGCCATCTCATACTCCGTTACTTTGTTAAAACTCCTGGCCAGCAGCTCAGAAAGATAAAGTTCTTCCGCAGCCTTGGTAAAACTAAATTCGCGGTAAGCCTCAAGGATCATGTTTATTTTGGTACTCAGATCCGGATCATTTGATGCAACCGCAGCTTCCTTCAGATATTTTTGCGCCAATTCATGATTCCCGAAAAGCGCGCTTAAAAGCCCCTTATAGTAAGTAACTCGTGGATCCGGAGCTGCGGTAACAGGGTAGCTGTCCAGTAAATTCTTGGCCGTATCAAAATCACTCAGTTTAATATAGATGCGAATCATATCAAACCGTGTTTCCGGATGATCCGGATTGATCTGCAGAACCAGTTCGGCATTACTGAGGGCTTTTTTGTAATTTCTCAGCTCAAGATGAGTTTTAAGCAGTTTCAGGTAGGGGTCAATACGATTGGGCTCCAGATTGGCCGCCCGTACATATTGATTAGAAGCAAAGGTCAGAAATCCCCGCTCAAAATAATAATCACCCTTCTCCAAATATTCCTCATAAGTCAGATTCAGTTCTTCTTCAGGTTCATCCGTCTGGGGCAGAAGCGGGAGGACGCGTTCCTCTTCCTTTTCAAAAAGGCTCAAAATGCCCTCTTTGGTCAGTTCAATTCCCTGCCAGGCAAGAACACTGGCCGTCACCAAAAAGGCCAGAAGAATAGCGGAGATGAAGGCGAGAAATTTACGCATTTTGGGTATTTAATCGAAATGAGTCTATCAAATTCTGGAAGCTGATTCTAGCGATTATGAAGCCGTGCCGTCAAGAGTGCGATGCCGAGCGCATCGGCTGCGTCGTGTGGTTTCGGAAGCTTCGAAAGTCCTAAAAGCCGCTTCACCATCTCCTGCACCTGCGTCTTATCCGCTGAACCGCTGCCGCACAGATTGTTTTTTATTTCGCTGGGCTTCATTTCATAAATCGGGAAACCTTTTTCATGAGCCTCCGCCAGAATCACGCCTCTGGCCTGGGCCACTTTGATGCCGTTGGTGATATTTTTCACAAAAAAGAGCTCCTCGATGCCCACTGCTTCGTACTTATGAAGCCCCAGGATCTCTCTGATATCGTGTTTGATCATAATCAGCCGCTCCGGCATCTCCTGACTGGGTAATGTTTTAATAATCCCGCAGTCAACATACTGAGGCTCACCTTTTTTAACTTCAATAATTCCAAAGCCCACTTCCGATAGCCCTGGATCGATTCCGAGATAGTACATAATTACTCATTTAAAAGCTGAATCGCACTGCGAAGAGCCGCCATATTGTAGGCATAATTCATGCGGGTAGAACCGAGAATGCCCATAATGCCCTTAAATCCCTGATGCGAGTAGGGGAGCGCGAGGAGACTACAGCTCTGAAATTCCGGAAGAATGTTTTCTTCGCCAATATAAATCGCGCCGTCTTTTGTAATCTTAAGATCAGAAAGCACGTTAGCCAACTCATTCTCCAACACCTCTACCACTTTCGTGGCTTTTTCCGGCTGAGTCATGAATTCCGGTTTTTTTAAAATATTGCTGATGCCGATGTAAAAGAACTGCCCTTTATCGGGAATGGTCGCAAAGCTCACATTATCGGTCGCCGTTGCTAAAATAGAAACCGTGTCATAAAGCTTTGCCTTGGTTTTATTCAGATAATACTGTCTTCTGATGGCCAGCATATCCTGATGAGCCCGCTCTTCCAGCACTTCCTGCTTTTTCATCTGATCAACAAAAAGCCGGTAGGCCCGTGACGTCGGAACTCTGCCGGCCGAAGTATGCGGCTGCGTGATGTACCCCTCCTTCTCCAGTGCCGCCATCTCATTCCGGATGGTAGCCGAAGACACTTTGAAGTTATAGCACTCCGTCAGCATCTTACTCCCCACAGGAAGCGCACTGCTGATAAACGATTCGATGATGGCCTCCAGTATTTTCTGTCTGCGTAAATCCATTAGCAGTTAAGGTGTGTAAGTGCTAACATTGTGGCAGACGCGCCGAACTTAGTCAAACAGAGTGCGTATAAGTGCTAGTTATACGCGTTCATCTGTCTGATGCGCATTTTTTTGATTGAAAAAGTTAAACTAAAATATATATCAATGGAGTATAATGACATAAATACAAATTAATCCGTTTGAATATGTTACTAAAAGACAAAGTCGCCATTGTGACCGGAGGCAAGCAGGGGATCGGCCTGGGGATCGTCCTGGCACTGGCAAAAGAAGGCTGTAATGTGGTTGTCAGTGACCTTCAGCAGAAAGGTTGTGAGGCCGCGGTGAAAGAGGCGGAAAAGCTGGGGGTCAAAGGTCTGGCGGTTGCCTGCGACGTTTCCAAAAAGGAAGAAGTGGATAAGATGGTCGGGGAGGCAGTCAAAAAATTCGGGAAGCTCGATATTCTGGTCAACAATGCCGGGATATTTCCTTTCGTGCCCTTTGCCGACATGAAAGAAGCCGACTGGGACAAGGTACTGGACGTGAATCTGAAAAGCGTCTTTCTCTGTTGTCAGGCGGCGGCAAAACAGATGAAAGAAGGCGGGAAAATCGTCAGCATTTCATCGATCGCTTCCATTGTGGGTTTTGAGGGACTCGTGCATTACTGTGCTTCAAAGGGGGGTATTAATGGGATGACACGGGCCATGGCGCTGGAACTGGCACCGAAAAAGATCAACGTGAATGCCGTCGGTCCGGGAGCGATCGATACACCGGGGGCTCAGGGCGGTTCAGAAGAGCAGGACAAACAGACGATCGCGGCGATTCCGTGGCACCGCAAAGGGGTGCCCGAAGACATCGCCAACGCCGTCGTATTCCTTGTATCGGAAAAAGCGGACTATATCACCGGACAGATCTTAGTCGTGGACGGCGGATGGACGTTACGTTAGATACCGGCTCCGTGACATTTCTTATACTTCTTCCCGCTGCCGCAGGGGCAGGGGTCGTTTCGGCCGACGTTGGCGTATTTTGAACTGAGTGCCTGAGGTGCGTTCGCGGAAATGCGCCGGACAACGGCATTCTGAGCCGCGGAACCGGCGGCGGGAGAACTGCCCTGATGCATACGCGTGCTGGTGATATTACCTTCGATGGCGTCCGCGTTGGTTTGCAGGTTTTCCAGAGGTTCGGCCTGAGGCGGAGGAGGAGCTTCCGTTTTGATCTGAAGTTTAAAGAGGGTGTTGACGATGTTGTGCTGAATGGATCCAAGTAATTGGGTAAAAAGTTGATAGGCATCCTGTTTATATTCCATCAGGGGATCCCGTTGACCATAACCGCGCAGGGAAACAGATTCCCTAAGGTGGGTCATCTGGTCGATGTGTTCCATCCACAGCGTATCCACCACCCGAAGGGCGATCTGCCGCTCCACATTGCGCAGGATCTTGGGGTCCGGCAGAGCTTCTTCTTTGAGCTGATATTCTCCAAGCAGAATATTGCTCAGGTTTTCCATCAGGGTCTCGGTATCTTCGATCTTATCGAAATCCGCGGTATCGAGCTTCTTCTGTTTGTGCGGCATCAGGGCGTTGAGGGATTTGACCATGCCGTCAAGGTCCCAGTCACTGCGGTTCGGGCTGGAAGTGTGCAGGGTGACCAGATGATGAGCTTCATCCGCCATCATCTTTTTGATTTCGGCGGAAATGTCTTCGGCAGACAGAACTTTGAGGCGGCGGGCATAAATGATTTCGCGATGCTTATTCATCACGTCATCATATTCCAACAAATGTTTCCGAATATCGAAGTTATGGCCTTCTACGCGTTTTTGAGCTGATTCGATACTGCGGGTAATCAGGCTGTTTTCAATGGGGGTATCATCGTCGATGCCAAGGCGTTCCATCATGCCCTTGATACGATCGGAACCGAAAAGACGCATCAGGTCATCATCCATAGAAATATAAAAACGGCTGTAACCAGGGTCTCCCTGACGGCCGGAGCGGCCGCGGAGCTGATTGTCGATACGGCGGGAATCATGCCGTTCCGTACCGATAATGGCCAGACCGCCGAGGTCTTTCACGCCTTCGCCCAGCTTGATGTCGGTACCGCGGCCGGCCATATTGGTGGCAATAGTCACCGCACTCTTTTTACCGGCAAGCGCAACGATTTCAGCTTCACGTTCATGGTGTTTGGCATTGAGCACTTCGTGCTTCACGCCGGAAAGTCTGAGCATCTTAGAGAGCATTTCCGAGGTTTCCACGCTCACCGTGCCCACGAGGACCGGCTGCCCCTTTTCATTCAGTTCCTTGATGGCTTTGACCACGTTATTCCATTTGCCGCGGGCATTCTTATAAATCAGATCAGGATGATCGGTGCGGGCTATGGGCTTATTGGTGGGGATGACCATGGTTTCCAGTCCGTAGATCTTAAAAAACTCCTCTTCTTCAGTTTTGGCTGTACCGGTCATGCCGGCCAACTTTGCATAAAGGCGGAAGAAGTTCTGGAAAGTAACGGTGGCCAAAGTTTTGCTCTCGCGTTTCACTTCCACGTTCTCTTTGGCTTCGATGGCCTGATGCAGCCCGTCAGAGTAGCAACGGCCGGGCATCAAACGCCCTGTAAACTCATCCACAATGATAATCTCGTCGTCTTTGACAATATAATCCCGGTCGCGCATAAAAAGAGCTTTTGATTTGAGCGCCTGTTCGATGTGATGGACCTCGGTAAAACCGGCTTCCGTGTAAATATTCTCCACGCCCAGCAGCTGTTCCATTTTAGCAATACCCGGTTCCGTCAGGGTCACATTCCGGCCTTTTTCATCCACATTGTAGTGTTCGTCAGGTATCAGCTGAGTGACCAGACGGGAATACTGGTAGTATTTGTCCGTGGATTCTTCGGCAGGGGCTGAAATAATCAGCGGCGTGCGGCTTTCATCAATCAAAATGGAGTCTACTTCGTCCACAATGGCATAGTGAAGCGATCGCTGGACACGATTTTCCAGTTTGGTGGCCATATTGTCACGCAGATAGTCAAAGCCGAATTCATTGTTCGTGCCGTAAGTTACATCCGCACCATATGCTTCCTGTCTTTCTTCAGGACTTAAACCATGGACAATCACGCCAACGGAGAGTCCCAAATACTTATAAATCACCCCCATCCATTCAGCGTCACGCTTGGCCAGATAGTCGTTCACGGTCACCAGGTGAGCCCCCTTTTTTGCGAGAGCGTTCAGGTAAAGCGCCAAACTGGCTACCAGCGTTTTACCTTCACCGGTGCGCATTTCTGCAATTTTACCTTCGTGAAGCATGATACCGCCGATCAGCTGAACGTCATAAGGAATCATGTCCCATTCCTTTTCGTCTTTTCCCAGTTGAAACTTTGTGCCCATCAGCCGGCGACAGGCATTTTTAACCACCGCAAAAGCTTCGACCATAATGTCGTCAGTCGATTCACCCTTAGTAAGGCGTTCAATGAATTCCGGTGTTTTACTCTTAAGTTCTTCCTCTGAAAGCGACTGAAATTCTTCCTCCTTCTTGTTGATGGCGTCTACGATGGGGGCTTTCTTTCTGAGTTCTTTTTCATTCGCATCCCCGAGAAACCTATTGATAATCTTCTTTAACATGGGCGGCTTGGGATTTTTTTGTTTGCCAAATGATTATAGGTAAAACGAGCGGAATTGACAAACAAAAGACATTTTTGTAGAATTCGAGCACTGTTTCCAAAACAATTAGGATATGAACTACTATCAATACAAGCGAAAGGCGCCTCGCTCAAAGGTTACCGACTTTATCAAGCCTTTTTTGGTGATTGTCATTTTTTTGGGGGTCATCGTTGCAGGCTGGAAGTTTCTGGGGCCCAGTCTGATGGGGGGAGGAGAACTGCTTTCCAGTGAAAAAGTTTATCTGGATATTGAAACCGGAAGTGCCAGGGCCATGACGGCAGGCGGGAATGAATGGAGCAATGTGCTAAACGGTATTTATTTATACGAAGGGGAAAAACTTAAATCAACGTCTGATGGCCGTATCACACTGACTTTTTTTGAAAAAGATATGGTACGTCTCGATAAAAGCACCGAAGTTAAATTTGCCAGTCTGAACCGTGACGCGGTGGGCGGTCAGGCTACGATTGAGGTGACCGACGGAAAATTATGGGTAATTATCGATAAGAGCGGACCTACGATTTCAGAATTTACGATTGATACCGGCCTGCTCAAACTCAGATCCAGCGGAGGAACCTTTGCCCTGACCTATCCTGGTATGGTTTACGTTCTGGATGGTTCGGTGAAGGCGGACATTCTGAATGAAAAGGATATCGTTAAATCTTTGACCATAGGAGTGGGGCAGGAATTGATTGTGGATAAAACCATGGCGGCAGATCTCGCAGAAGGAATTGAAAAAGAAGTGATCTTCGCATTGGACGATGCTTTTAAAAGTTCCAACTGGTATCGCTGGAATCAGCAGCAGGAAGGAGCGGTAGAGCTGGAAGAGGAAGCAGCATCAGAGGAAGTGACTTCTGAGGATGCAGCAGAAACAACGGACGAAGAAACAATGGACGAAGAAACAACGGCAGAAGAAGAAGTGACAGAAGAAGAGGAAGAAATAGATTTAAACGACAAAGAACCGCCAACCGTTCCGCAGATCGAAATACCTGGTAACAATGGTGATACCGTCGCACTGGAAGACGTGAAACAGGATATTAAGGGCTCAGTCAGCAGCGACACTGAAAAGGTTATTGTCAACGATTACACACTCAGTCGTTACGTTTCCGGATCCAAAGAATTCCGTTATACAGCGAATATAGCTTTTGGAAACCTTGAAGTGGGTGACAATGACTATGAAGTGATCGCTGTGGACAAGAACGGCAACAAGAGTGAAACTGCAACGATCACGTTAGTCCTGTCTCAGGAAGTTTATGACAAAGCCAAAGAAGAGGAAGGGGAAGCAGAAGAGTCAGAACCAGAAAACAGCACACCTACCGCCAGTTCCAGTGGTGGGGTTAAAATCACGTCACCCAATAATGGTGAAAATATGGTAACCAGTGAAACTTCGTTCGAGATCAAAGGATCCGTTCCGGAGGGGACGGCTAAAGTGGTCGTCAACGATTACACATTATCTGCTTTTTCTGAGGGTAATACGACATTTCTGTATCGCGCGAGCAGCACACTGGGCAATCTCGAAATCGGTGAACTCAACACCTATACCATAAAAGCCTATGATCCTGACGATGAACTACTTGGTTCAGCCAGTATGACGATTGATGTGGAAAGCGGTACTAATGGTGAGGGCGGGGCACCAACCATAACGATACCGACCAGTGCTACCACTTACTCAACCACTCTCGATCAACTCATGATCGGTGGAGCTGTCGGAAAATGGATCACCCGTGTAAAGATCAACGGAGCCAATCTTGATTCTTATATTCCAGGTTCGGAAGAATGGAAAAAGACCGTCACCCTGGAGTCAGGAGATAATACTTTTGAAGTCTGCGCCGAAAAAGATAGTGAACAGCAAGGCTGCAGCTCAATCACGATCAACTATCAGGGACAGTAATTAAAAGAAGAAAGCAGCCTATTTTGGATTTGAAAGCTCAAAGATATCTTTGAGTCGCGGGCCGATGACAGCGACACGGCTGCCGCGCATTTTTTCGAATTGGCGCTTGTCCATCCATCGGTTAAAAAGCTGGGCCAGGTCCTGATCGCCGATATAAAAACCGGCGCCTCTCTGAGTGCATAGAGCTTTTAAAAAGACCCTGACAAGGGTGCCCAGTGGGAGACCGAGTTTATCCGCCTTCCATTTGGCGGTTTCATAAAGCCCGATATCCAGGCGGATATTGATTTGTTTGTACTTCTTCATAGTGTCGTGACCTTTAGGATATAACGTATTTTTCACACTATACAAATTACTAGTAAAAAGCTAGAAATTATCACTCTTTAAAAAAACCAATTGGCTTGCATTAGCCAAATTCACAAAAAAGAACTACAGAATTTCTAGTAATATGCTAGAAATTTGTATAGTGTTTCAAAAAGAAACAGAGGGGGTATCTCACTTTAGTGAATATAACGTGCTTTGTTCACATTATGCTCATCCAGCGTTTTCGCGTAATGGATCACGCCGTCCGAATCATGCAGGTAATACCAGTAGTCGGTGTCTTCAGGGTATAAAGCGGCATGAATGCTAGTAATGCTGGGATTACAGATAGGTGTGGGAGGAAGTCCAGCGTATTTTCGCGTATTATACGGCGAATCGGACTGTAAATCCTCGTAAGAAAGGCCTCCGCTCGTGCGACCGAGGCCATAAAGCACCGTGGCGTCCGCTCCCAGACCGATATCGGCATCAAAACGGTTCCATAGGATGCCAGCGACGGTAGGACGCTCGGCGGGATCCCGCTCTTCCCGTTCTACAATCGAAGCCATGATCATAATGTCTTCAAAAGAACGCGGAGAAGCGTTGATAGCTTCCCAGTCCTCGTCGCTGAGTTTATTCTTAAACGTATTCAAAAGACGGTTAATGAGCGCTTCATCACTGTATTGATCCGGATTTACAAAATAGGTATCCGGGTAAAGATAGCCTTCCAGATACCCCTCAGGAATAAAATTGAAGTCAAATTCACATTCCTCGAGGCATTTCATAAAATCCTCGGCAGTGGTCAGTTCCTCTATTTCCAGCTTTTCCGCAATCTGCCGGGTGGTCCAGCCTTCCAGCAGGGTGAGCACCACTTCAGATGATTTTCCGCTCGCCAGAATCTCGACAATCCGGGCCATGTCATCACTTTCCCGGAAAACAAAACGGCCCGCTTTAAGCTCATTACTTAAATCATTCTGCCGGAGATAAAAGTTGAAGGCAGTCGGACTTTTAATCAGTCCTTTTTCATAAAGCAGGTCAGCCACTTCACTGCCGGTGGCTCCTTCAGGCACCGTAACCGTCACGCGGTTGGCACTGGAAGGATTGAGGGCATAATGGATCGCTGATGAATAACCACCGTAAAGAAGAAAAACCGCGCCCAAAACCAATACCAGGACTAGGATAAGTATTTTTTTCATAATCTGATGTTATTGCTGTCCTCCGCCAAAAAGTCCGCCCATACCGCCCATCACGTCCTTCATTTTATCGGCCGCAATGGCCTGGGATTTTTTGATCGCTTTATTGGCCGCCTCGATGAAAGCCTTCCCAATTCGTTTGGTATCGCCCGCAAGTGCTTCAGGAATTTTGGCTTCCAGAAAAGTCTGTTCACCGTTAGCCACCACAATCACGCCATCCGCCTCTGCTTCAATGTGGATATTCTTCAGTTCTTTTTTGATCTGTTTGGCCTGTTTCTGGAGTTTATAAAGGTCCTTGGCCTGATCCATGAATCCCATAAGAATTTCTGTTTAAGATATATTTCTCAGTCAGTCTAACATAGCTTTTCCCTTTTAAAAATATTTGCAATCAACCAGGCAGTCGTGTATAAAATATAAGCTTATTAATAAAAAAGGAGCAAATCAATGATTTACGCGATCAAAAAGCAGAACGAATCCAATGAGAGGCTGATGAGCCGGTTTAAAAAAATCGTCCAGCGCAGTCGTATCATGGAGACGAAACGAAGTCGTTACCACGAGCAGAAGCCCACTAAAAAGTACATCCGCGAGGCAGCCGTGAAACGTGCACAGTACCGAAAAAAGCGCGAAAAAGCCAAGTTCTATAGCTAAACTGTATGAAAACCCCGATCATTACGATCGTCGGAAGACCCAACGTCGGTAAATCAACCCTCTTCAATAAGATCATCGGATCCCGAATCGCCATCACGGCAGAAGAAGCCGGAACCACGAGGGATCGACTTTTTTATAAAGTGCTGCATCCCGTGATTGATTTTTTCTTAGTCGATACGGGCGGCCTTGAATTTGGAAAAGGGGAAAACTCCATTGAAGATGATATGCAGACCCAGGCCCGGATTGCCATGGAGGAGGGGGATCTGATCCTTTTTGTGGTGGATGCCAAGGACGGCGTCCATGGCCAGGATCAGAAAGCCGCTGAATACTTGCGTAAAAATGTTCAGAAACCGGTGCTGTTGGTAGTGAACAAGTGTGACCAATTTTTGGATGAATCGAAACTGGCTGAATTCTATTCACTGGGTTTGGGGGAACCCCACCAGGTATCAGCACTTCACAAAACAGGCATCGATATGCTGGTTGATAATGTGACTCTCTCACTTAGAGAACGTCACTTTATCACAAAAGAAGACAAAACTTATGACAAGATCATAAAATGGGAAGAGGCCCACACCCAGGTGGCCATGGTCGGCAAACCGAATGTCGGAAAATCTTCGCTGATTAACGCTATTTTAAATAAAGATAAACTGATTGTTTCTGAAATCCCCGGAACGACCCGTGACAGCACGGACAGTCTGATCAAACATGAGGGAAAACTATACAATTTCATCGACACAGCAGGCCTTAAGCGTCCGGGAAAAACCGGAAAAGGCGTCGAACATTTCAGCGCCCTCAGATCGATGGCATCGATTGAACGATGCGATGTGGCCTTACTGGTGATTGATAGTTCAGAGCCCATTTCCCATCAGGATCAGGCCATTGCCAGTTACATAACGGAAGCCGGCAAAGGACTTATGATTTTGATTAATAAGTGGGATATTCCCCTTGATGATATCGACCATTCGGGCGAAGTCAAAAAAGATGCGGAGACAGCAAAAAGAAATGTCTTCATCACAAAACTCAAACACCGTTTTCCATTCCTTTCCTGGGCCCCCGTCATTTTTACCTCAGCCGTTACCAAAAAGAATCTCCATATCATTTTTGAACAAATCGATTTAATTATAAATGAGCAGAAAAAACGCATAGCGACGGCAAAACTCAATACTTTTTTAGAGCAAATGGTGCAGGAGCACCCGCCTACGGGAAAAACCAAAATTAAACCCCGTATCTACTACATCACTCAGGCCGAAATTCAGCCCCCGACTTTTGTGGCGTTTGTAAATAAAAGATCAGCCTTTCATTTTTCATACGCCAGATACATTGAAAACAGACTGCGGAAAGAATTTCAGTTTACCGGTGTGCCAATAAGATTTGAATATCGGGAAAAAGAACGATGAAATACCTTCTGCTGATCTCACAGGCATGGCTCCTGTTTTTTCTGCCGCCGCAGACGCCCGCGCAGCCGGCTCCTGCTGCTGTTCCCCCTGTCAGCGTGGAGACGAGTCTGGAAGCTAACGAGATGGGGCGCATCCCGATTCTGGAATACCACAGCATCGGCCCCACGGAATACCGGTGGACGCGCTCGGCCGAAAATTTCAGGAAAGATCTTGAGTGGCTTTATAACAACGATTACGTCCTATTATCGATCGAAGATTACGCGCACGACCGCTATCCGATTCCAGCCGGAAAAAAGCCCGTGGTCCTGACGTTTGATGACGGCAAACCGAATCAGTTCCGATATCTGGAAAACGGCGAAATCGATCCGGACTGCGCCGTAGGTATTCTGGACCGATTCCACGAAGAACATCCTGACTTCGGAACGGCCGCCGTCTTTTATCTGAACCGCTATCCGTTCGGCTCCGTCGCAGAAGCCCCGCAAAAGCTGGCATACCTCTATCAGACGGGCCGTCAGATCGGCTACCACACACTGGACCACAATGACCTGAGGTATCTGGGTGCCGGAGGCACCCTGGCCGTACTAAATGAACAAAAGAAGATGCTCGAAAAGTGGATGCCCGAGGGTATGCCCCTGAGCACACTTGCTTACCCCCACGGATGGGGACCGGCCGGGGACCGTCAGGAGCTGTCGGCGATGATCTCCGTCGGTCTGCTTATCGGGGCTGAACCGGCTTATCCGCTTTACCACGAAAAAGCCGATCCCTATCGCACCCCCCGGATCCAGGCCATCGACGACGAGTGGCTCCGGCATTTTGGAAGGCCTGCCGGCACAATCGAAAAACAGGACCATCCCGAAAAATTCGACGTCTTTGTCAGCGACGGCATAACCGATGAAATTTAAATACCGGGAAATTTGTCAGGCATTCAGATAGTGGAAAGGGCCTTCCGATGTGAAGTCAGAAGAGCCCTGTTACCTGGCCGCGGAGAGGGGAAACCCCTACTTGCAGTCCAGGCCGATGGTGCCCGCGTACCCGCAGGCCTTCTCGACGGTCTTGCCCTGGCTCTTGGCGAAGGACGTGATGGTGTCCTTGTGGGGCCAGACGAAGGTACCGATCGAAATCAGCGCTGCGGTGAGGCCGATCAGGCCGATCACAAACTTTCCAAGCTTGAACATTTCACCTCCTTGGTAGGGGCGGACAAAAGATAAACTAACACAAAAATAAATATTTGTCAATTAATAGAGAAAAACCGGCAACCGCTTGTTGGAGAATTGACCTATACCTATATATTATGGTATAATATTAAGAATGACACAAAAACTTCAGGAACTCACCGTACAGCTCCTTCAGGAGCTTCAAAAAAATGAAGGCCTTGATCCGGCTATTAAAGATGAGCTCGAAGCATTACTGCATGAAGAAACGGGACACATATCCAAAAAAGAAGAATTAGGAGAGTTTCCGAAAATGCTCAATTTAAAAGGGCAGTACGTCGAAAGGCTCAGTACTTTAAGACATTACGGGCTGATCGGTACAGATGCTCCGTTCAACCCCGAAAGAGTTCAGCCGCCTGCCTACGACACAGTGCGCGACAGTTTTAGCAAAGAGGAACTTGAATATGCGCTTACTTTCAGTCAGCCTACCTTACTGATCATTCCTGAAGTTTCTTTGAGTGTAAAAATAAAAGCGCTGGAATCCTGTAAAGAAAAAGTGCTTAAACACGAAACATACATCCACGAAGATTACAAAAAAACGGATATTCAGTCAGACAAGATAGTGGGATGGCGAGCGGTAATTGTGGATGGAATTCCGGAAATGGGAACAGTGCTTGGCGATGATATTAATGCAAAATTCGGAAGTCGTATCAGAAAAAGAAACAATGAACGTCACGAACTTGATAAAGGGATGGATCGTCACAAATACTGTCAGCTGATGATGGAATCGGTCAGAGCAGGCAGTCCCATCGATCAAAAAATGTTTACCTTACTTGATACAGATCCTGCCTTTAACATAGAAAACGTCCCGGCAGGGGATTATGATCTGAATAATAACTGGGTCCGGTTTAATTTAAAGGCTCCGGATGACATTAATGTATGTGCCCGATTTCGACCCTCTGTCGGAGGTTACAAAATACTTAAATAGGCTATAGACTTTCCAGATAGGCTTTGAAAGTATCGACGCCATTCCACCTCACCTGCTGGCCGTTCACGTAAAAAGTGGGTGTGCCGGGAAGACCGCGGCGGGTTCCTTCCGCCAGCTGAGACATGATTTTATCTTTAAATTCATGATTTTCCAGGCACACATCAAACTTGCTTCGGTCTAAATTTAACGAATCAGCAACATTATAAAGATAATCTTCCGATATGCTCGACTGATTTGCATATAAGGTATTCAGGTAGTCAAAAAATTTACCCTGATCACCGGCGCATTCAGAAGCTTCGGCTGCAATAAAAGCATACGGATGGTACGAAAGAGGAAAATGATAATAATCAAACCGGGCCAGATCCGGATTCTCACGCACCATTTCCTCCGCCTGAGGCACTATGATACCGCAGGCAGGACATTGCGGATCAGAAAATACTTCAATCAGAACTTTAGCATCTGAATTACCGAGGTGGTGAGGATTCATATCTGCTGTCGACCCCGGGCAAGCTGAGAGAAAGAAAAATGCAACTGGCAGCAATAAAAATATTTTTTTCATGTTTTAAGGTGTAACAGCAACTCATCTTAGCTTATCAAAAGGCATAATTGCAATGAAAATCCGCCTCAGGTATAATCAATATCTCAACCACTCACCTTTTTTCAATGTCGCTCTACCTTAAATACCGGCCACAGAATTTTGCCTCATTGGTGGGGCAGGATCACGCCAAAAAAACCATTCAGAGTGCCCTTAAAAGTAACTCCCTTTCGCATGCCTATCTTTTTTGCGGACCAAGGGGAACCGGTAAGACGTCTCTCGCCAGAATTTTAGCGAAAGGTCTGAACTGTAAAAATCCGGTAGGGGATATGGAACCATGTAATAAATGTGAAATCTGTACTTCCATCAATGCAGGTAAACTGGTTGACCTCATTGAAATAGATGCGGCAAGCAACCGTGGGATTGATGAAATTCGGGAACTTCGGGAAAAAATTGTCTTTGCACCTTCTCAGGCCAAAACTAAGGTCTATATTATTGATGAAGTTCATATGCTGACCAAGGAAGCTTTCAATGCGCTTTTAAAAACGCTGGAAGAACCTCCTGCTCATGCCTACTTTGTTCTGGCAACCACCGAAGCACATAAGATTCCGGAAACGATCGTCTCCAGATGTCAGCAATTCAGTTTCAGCCGAATCAGCATATCCGATACGAGCCACCGGTTACAAGAGATCGCAGACAATGAAGGAGCGTCCTACGAAAAAGAAGCACTCGATCTGATTGCCAAGCTGAGTGCAGGGGGTTTAAGAGATGCTATCGGACTTTTGGAACAAATGATGACGACCGGAGAAGTGACTCAGGAAAGAGTCAGTGAACGTCTTGGTTTAACCGGTAGTGAGCATCTTGAAAAATTCTTTAAATATCTTCTTGAAAGAAAACCTCTGAAAGCGATTGAACTTCTGAATCAGATTAAAGTGAAAGGAAAAAGTATCCCCCAATTCCTTCAGGAACTGATCAGCCATTTCAGGGGGCATATGCTGATCAACTTGGGTAATAGCCAGGATACCAGGATTATTTTGGGCTTTATTGAAATTTTCATCGAAGCCAGAAGGCAGATTGACCTGAGTCCGATCCCTGAATTGCCGATTGAAGTCGCGGTCATTAAGGCCTGTGAATTTAACAGCGATGAATCCGAAGAAGCAGAAAAAAAACCTGAAGTAAAAGTAAAAATTGAAACCATCGAAAAGAAGAAAGAAGAAAAGACTGCAAAAATGAAAGAATCGGAAACAATGCCGCCTGCTTCAGACAGGGGAGAGCTCCAAATTGAGCAGATCAAAAAAGACTGGCAACGTGTATTGGAAGCCATTGATACGCCTTTTATCAAAATGTCGCTGACGGACGGAGAGCCGGTACGCTATGAAAGCGGTATTTTAACGATCGCTTTCAAATCCAACACGTTTATGGATAAAATTACAAATGCGGCAAACCAGGCAGTCGTGCAGAAAGCTTTTGAAAAAGTCCTTGGAAACAGATTATCACTCAATCTTGAAGTGAAGAAAATGGAACTCAGCCCACTTACCAAAAAAACCAATAAGGAAGCAGAAAAAAAACCAAGTGCCGTGGAAATGGCCGCTGAAGTATTCGGTATTAAGAAAAGTTAGATGGACAAAGATGAAATCAGATCATCAGCCCTTAAGAAACGTAAAGCACTAAGCAGCGAAAAACAGGAGGAAAAAAGCGAAAAGATCATTAGCCGGTTAGAAGCACTGGATGTTTTTAAACAAGCCGAAGTGGTACTTATTTATTATTCTCATCATGGCGAAGTCCGTACACAGGAATTGATGGCGCGCTGGATTGGCAGAAAACAATTCCTGCTTCCCAGACTGACAGAAGGAGATACGTTTCTGGTACAGCCCGTTTCATCACTGGAAACACTGGAGGAAAATCGATTTGGCATTCCGGAGCCGGCGGTGTCGGAAGTGGAAGCACCACGGCCGGATCTGATCGTTGTGCCGGGTGTCGCTTTTGACCGCGATGGAAACCGTATCGGAATGGGGAGTGGTTACTACGATCGCTTTTTGGAAGATAAAAAAGATGTTCCTAAAGTAGCCCTGGCTTATAGTGAACAAGTTCTTGATGAAGTACCCAAAGAGCCGTATGATGAACCTGTCGATTACATCATCACGGAAGATGAGGTCATTCGATGTTAAATAGCCCTTCAATCATTTAATTATGTATGAAACTATCAAAAAACAAGACGAGGCGGTTTATAAATCAATGATCGCCGAGGCAAAACGCCAATCCGAAGGGATTGAGCTGATTCCGTCTGAGAATTATGTCTCTCAGGCCGTGCTGGAAGCCAACGGATCCATACTGACTAACAAATATTCAGAAGGGTACCCCGGCAAACGATATTATGGCGGTCAGGAAAATATCGATGCCATCGAAAATCTCGCAATCGAAAGAGCCAAAAAACTCTTTGGCGCTGAGCACGCTAACGTGCAGCCTTATTCCGGTTCACCAGCCAACACGGCCATTTACTTTGCCTTGCTGGAATTCGGGGATACGGTGATGGGCCTGAAACTGGATCACGGCGGGCATATTACGCATGGTCTGCCGATTGCTTATTCAGGAAAAGCTTACAATTTTGTGCAGTACGGCGTGAATCCTGAAACCGGTTATATCGATATGGAAGAAGTACGAAAGATGGCTCAGGAGCATAAACCGAAAATGATTGTGGCAGGGTTCACGGCTTACCCCAGAGACATTGAATGGAAGAAGTTTAAAGAAATTGCGGACGAAGTGGGTGCTTTGACGATGGCGGATATTTCTCATACCGCCGGCCTGGTGGCGGCAGGAGTGCTTGAATCACCTGTGCCTTATTTTGATGTCGTCATGACCACCACCCATAAAACTTTACGAGGTCCCCGCGGCGCCATTATTCTGTGCAAAGAAGCACATGCCAAAGCCATCGATAAGGCTGTTTTTCCGGGGCTTCAGGGAGGTCCTCACGAACATGCGATTGCTGCCAAGGCGGTAGCTTTTGGTGAAGCACTCAAGCCTGAATTCAAAGAATACGCCGCTCAAGTGAAAAAGAATGCCTACCATCTGGCAGAAGAAATGAAAAAGAAAGGCTTCAAATTGGTTTCAGACGGCACCGATACCCATCTTATTCTGGCTGATCTGACGAATAAAAACTTGCCGGGTAAAGAGGCACAGGTAGCATTGGATGAAGTAGGAATCACTTTAAACAAAAATACGGTTCCCAATGATCCCCGAAGCCCCTTTGATCCTTCCGGCATAAGACTGGGCACTCCGGCCATCACCACAAGAGGCATGAAAGAACCCGAAATGGAAAGAATCGCTGATTGGATCGATCGCACTGTTACCGATCCTCAAAATCATGAGAATCTGAAGGTGATTAAAAAAGAAGTGGAAACACTTTGTACTAAATTTCCGGTTCCGGGGATTAAACTATAACTTATAAAAACGATTCCACCATGACGCTTAAAAAAATACTCACTGCCTGTTTTGCGGTCCTGATCTTTCTGACACTCTCGCCTGAGAGTTACGCGCATGAATACAGAGATGTGCCGCCTGAATCCAGTTATTATTATCCTATTCACTACCTGAGGCGTAATGATGTGTTTAAGGACACGCCTTACTTCTACCCCGATATACTGATCAGCAAAGCTGAATTTATAAAATATCTGGTTATTTTAAACAGCCCTGACTTCAAACCGTCCGGTTATGCAGATTTACCTTTCGAAGACACCCGCAATACGGCGTGGTATGCCTCCTATTTTAAGGAGGCCATCAAACTTGGAATTCTGGATGACCGGGAACGCAAAATGGAACCTGATAAAAAATTAACGGTGATTGATGCCCTAACTCTTCTCTTCCATTCACAGAGCATCCCCATTCCAAATGTTTATAAGGGAAACATTCCCTATACGGATGTCGCAAGAAATACACAGGCCGCACCGCTTATCATGAGAGCTCTTACCTTTGATCTGATCGTACCTATACGAAACGATTATGTGGGTATCTATCAACGAGTCACTCGCGCCCAGGCGGCACGCATGATCTACAAACTGGACCTTGCTACGTTAGGGGGACCTTATTCAAATGTCCTGCCTCAGACAAGTTCTTATACCCCCGAACTTGAGAAAGTGATCGGTGCCTGGGAACTGATTGAAGAAACTTATTTGAACCGCGATCAAATTGATTCATATGAACTGTCTGATGAAGTAATCAGACATCTGGTTCAGCAGCTGGATGATCCTTATTCGGTCTATATGAACACCGAAGAAAACAAAAACTTCCAGAGTTCAATAGACGGTGAAATAGAAGGAATCGGCGCAGTAATCGGATTTAATGAAAATGATGAAGTTTCCATAATCAGCCCGATTAAAGACAGCCCCGCCGATAAAATCGGTCTGATGCCTAAAGACGTGATCATCGAGGTGGATGAACAGCCGATTAAAGGCATGAGCCTGGAAGAGGTTGTTAATCTGATCAAAGGACCCAAAGGCACCACCGTTAAAATCCGGATTAAACGATCCACGGGTTACAAGACCTTTATTATAGAAAGAGCACTCATCAATATTCCTTCGCTGGAATATGAACTGCTGGAAAACGGAAGCATCATGCATATTATGCTCTACCAGTTCAACAGTGACGCGGCTGCCCAGTTCAGTGAAGCGGTAAATGATATCCAGGCCGACGGAAAGATTAAAGGACTCATTCTTGACCTCAGAGGGGATCCGGGAGGACTTCTGGACCAGGCTATCGATATTTTAGGCCATTTTATCAAAGCACAGGAAGAAGTGGTAACTATTCATTATAGCGATTACACTCAGGTACTTCTCAGCCGCGGAGATGCTAAGCTCAATGACTTTCCGACTGTTGTACTGATTGACTCAGGCAGTGCTTCTGCTTCTGAAATCGTAGCTGGTGCACTTAAAGATTACGACCTGGCCACGCTTATGGGAGAAACCAGTTTCGGTAAGGGGACGGTACAGGAAGTTAGCTATTTTACAGACAGCTCAAGCGTTAAACTAACAGTGGCCAAATGGCTCACTCCCGGCAAAGAAGAGATTGAAGGACAGGGGATTACCCCGGATATTTCCGTGATCGACAATCAAAGTACGGAAGCCGATGAGCAGTTAGATCGGGCAATTCAGGAATTAAGACAACTCATGCGCTGATGATGGGTATTATTCTTGCCTCAGGAAGTCCTCAGAGAAAGAAAATTCTGAAAAAGATGGGACTCCGCTTTAAGGTCATTCCGGCTCATATTAATGAGCATTATTCAGGTTTTATAAAACCTCACGCCATCGTAAAATCAATTGCCCGAAGGAAAGCGGAGGTGATTGCTGAAAAATATCCTTCCGACTGGGTGATTGGCTGCGATACCATCGTCTGTTTAAGCAATGGTGAGATTTCAGTAAAACCAAGAGGCAGAGCAGACGCCAAACGCATTTTAAAGTGTTACCGGGGCAGTTATTGTGATGTTTATTCAGGCCTGGCATTGATGCATAAAAAATCCGGAGAGGAATTTGTCAGCTTTGAACGAACGCGCATTCACTTTAGAAATTTCAGCCATAAAAGCTTAGAAGAATATCTGGATACCGGTGATTGGAAAGGGCGTTCCGGAGCAATGACCATTGAAGGAAAGGGGCACTGGACGACGAAAATGGAAGGGGAATACTGGAATGTCGTGGGCCTGCCGGTTGATTTATTAAAAAAGTACCTGAAAATGGCCCATATTGTTTGACGCCCTTCATGGCTTTTGATAACCTAAACAAGGTCTTTTAACAAGCAATCCAATGAAGATGTCCATCAAGAATGCCGAGGAGCTCACCGCAAAACTTGGGCAGGTGATTTATGTTGCAGGCAGCCAGTGGGGGGACGAAGGTAAAGGGAAGCTGGTTGATATCATGTCTCAGAAATACGATATTATTGCCCGGGCGGCAGGAGGCGCTAATGCCGGCCACACAATTTGCGTAAATAAGGACGGAAAATCCGAGAAATTTATCTTTCATCTGCTGCCTTCCGGTGTTCTGCATTCCGGAAAGATATGTGTGATTGGCAATGGTTGTGTGGTTCATATCCCCACCATGCTGGAGGAAATCGAAGAACTTAAAGCCAAAGGTCTTGATGTGGTCAGTCAGTTACTCATCAGTGACCGCGCTCACATTATTTTTGACTATCATATTCAGATTGACGGCATTCAGGAAGAGCGCAAGGGAGATAAAAAAGTAGGCACCACCAAGCGCGGCATCGGACCGGCTTACACAGATAAAATCAGTCGTCAGGGTATCCGCATGGCGGATCTTCTGAACTTTAATGTTTTCGCCGAAAAATTCCGGGTCAATGCCGAAAAAAAGATGAAAGCCTTCGGTTTTGAAATGGATATTGAAAAAGAATTGGCGTACTACAAAGAAGCTGCCGAAAAAATCAGACCGCTGATTGTAAACACGGTGGAATATCTGGAAAAAGCCTACAAAGAAGGGAAAACAATTCTGGTGGAAGGGGCGCAGGGCTCACATCTGGATATCGATCACGGAACTTATCCTTACGTTACCTCCAGTAATACGACCAGCGGTGGTGCCTGCACCGGACTGGGAGTTGCCCCCAGTAAAATGACCTCCGTCGTGGGAATCGCCAAGGCCTACACGACCCGTGTGGGAGCCGGCCCCTTTCCGACAGAGCTTAGTGAGGAACTGGGAAATAAACTGCGTGAGGCCGGTGCCGAATACGGTGCCACTACCGGTCGTCCCCGTCGGTGCGGTTGGTTCGACGCCGTCGTCGTTCGTAACGCCATTACAGTCAGCGGCATCAATTCGATCAACGTGACCAAACTGGATGTTCTGACTGGCTTTGAAACAATCAAAGTCGGTGTTGGTTACCAATTGAACGGAAAAAAGATTACTTTCGTTCCCGCTCAGCTGGAAGATTTTGAAAAAGTGGAGGTGGAATATGTCGACATGCCCGGCTGGTCAGAAGATATTTCTAAAGCTCAGACGTTCGAAGAACTTCCTGAAAATGCCCAAAAATACATTTTGAAACTCGAAGAAGTTCTGGAAGTCCCCATCAATTTTATCGGTGTCGGAATGCACCGTGGTGAGATGATTTATCGTTAATCACTAACCATGTTTGAGGTTGAAGCTAAAGTGCCCATCAGCAAAGGCGAATTTAAGCATCTAAAAAAAAGGCTCAAAAAAGAAGCCCAGTCATTGGGTAGCCGAATCAGTCAGGACACCTATTATGATAACCCCAAAAATGTTTTCATCCGTATCCGGAAAAGGGGAGGGGAGAGCACCTTGAATATCAAGAAAAGACAAACAATCAGCGGTATAGAATCAAACATAGAAAGTGAATGGCAAATAAAAAACGCAGCCAAATGGAAAACGCTGCTAAAAAGACTTAATATACTGCCTCATGTCCGCAAAACAAAAAAGAGTCTCCTTTTTAAAAAGAATGGCTTTATTATAGAACTTAATCATGTCAGACTACTTGGGTATTATCTGGAAATAGAGCGCCTGGTAAAAAGTAAAAAAGAAGTTCCAATAGCAAAAAAAGAACTGATAAAACTATTTAATCAACTTGGTTTCTCAATAAAACAATTTGAATCAAGACCTTATCTGGAATTACTCGCCAATGTTTGAATTTCTGAAAAAGAAAACAAAGGATGAGGCCATTCTGGCTCTCGATATAGGAACGGAAATCGTTAAAGCGGCTATTTTTGTTATCGAAGAAAAACAAAGTACATCAGGCGAAGTGATTGGTAAACGAGCCATTATTAAAGGATTCGGAACCATCCGGCAAAGACTTGGAGATATACAAAATGGCGTCGTTACCGATATTGCCAGCGTGGTACATAACTGTAAAGAAGCGATTCGTATTGCCAGTCAGGAATCAGGAATGACGCCTGGTCAAATGGTAATGGGGATCGCCGGCGAATTTGTAAAAGGAGCGACTTCAACCATTGCCTATAATCGTGATGAACATGACGCAAAGATCAATCTGACAGAACTCCGGAATATCGTACACAAACTCCAATGGCGGGCCTTTGCCGAAGTACGCAAACAGCTCAGTGAAGAAACCGGTTATCCGGAAATCGATATCAAACTGGTCAACACAGCCATTGTGGATGTAAGGATCGATGGTTATAAAGTAACCAATCCTTTGGGCTTTCAGGGGAAAAAAGTCCAGATGAGTATCTTTAATTCATTTGCTCCGCTCGTTCATTTCAGTGCGTTGCAAAATATTGCGGATGAACTGGATATAGATCTTCTTAGTATTATTTCAGAGCCTTATTCCGTTGCCAGATGTCTGGATTTTGAAGACGGGAATGTATCTGCGATATTCATTGATATCGGCGGTGGTACAACCGACATTGCCGTAGTCGAAAACGGGGCTGTAATCGGCACCAAGATGTTCGCTTTGGGGGGACGAACGTTTACAAAAAGGCTCGCCGTGGAACTTAATATTTCTTTTCAGGAAGCGGAAAAACTTAAAATAGCCTATACCTCCGACAAATTAGAAGCGAAATCCAAAAAGATCATCACCGATATCATTCATAACGACACGGAGGTTTGGCTGGAAGGAATAATTATATCCCTTGCTGAATTCAAAGACCTTGAAGTTCTGCCATCACGCATCTTATTATGCGGCGGCGGAACCCATCTGGGTGAAATAAAGGAAATTCTGAACGAAACCAAGTGGTATAAAAAGCTTCATTTTGCCAGAACTCCGCAGGCCAGTTACATGAAACCCTCCGATATCGGCAATGTGATCGATGAAACGAAAAAAATCAAGGACCAGCAGGACATTACCCCCATGAGTCTGGTGAATATCGGCATCGAACTGGCAGGGGAGGAGACAGTGACGCAGAAGGCTCTGAGGAAGGTAATCGGGATTATGAAAGTGTAATTGACGTATACCTATATATATAGTAATCTATGCTTCACTTTATGGTAGCATGATTTTTTAATGAGTCTCAGGGCATTTTTTACTTCCATCAACGGCCTTCACGAAAGACAGGACCGGGAACTGGAGGCGACACTTAAAAGAAGTCCGCTCATTGGTTCTTTTCAGCGGATCAAACGTGACGCGGAAGGGCAGGGTGGGGAAGCATTAGTAGTGGATAGGACCCGGGAAAGTATTATTTACCTTGTTGCAGGACCACTTGATAGTGTCGACAGGCTGACTCACCGGCTCTGGGATGAAAAATATGTCAGAAGGCACACTTATTTCGCCAGAAGAATCCGTGAAGAAGCAAGAGAGTGGGGAAGTACGTCGGCCAATGTCACGCTTGTCAGAAATGCAGCCAGCACAGACCTGCTGACAGCGGTAAGGGATGGCGGAAAAAGAACCGGAATTGTCATAGACGGCCATGGTTGTACCAGCTGGGTGAACATGACAGACGAAAATGGGAAAAGAGTAACCAATAAAATACTGAAAGAAGTAGTCGGACCGGAAAAAATCAGGATTCTGGTGAAGGCCACCTGTCGTGAATCCGATATGGAAGATACTCAGGAGCTGCTCAGACAAGGAAATGAAGTACAATTTGGTGAAAGTATTGCACAAAAAACATTACTGCCTCCATTTTTTGGTGAAATCGGTCCGCCATGGGAAAAATAAATGGCGGAGAAGGGTAATTTAAGCAAAATAAAAAATCCCGTACAATGTATCTTGTACGGATAATATAATGGCCTTTTGGCCTAACTGATATCATCAGCTCTTATAATGAGTCTTCGCAAGGTTGTTCCCACCGGCGTGCAGGTCATTAATGTTGAAACTTTTTTGTCGTGAGGCTGCTGAAGCACATTCACGTTATCCGGCTGTACTTCAAACTTTTCACGAACTTTGTAAGTATACTTTTTCTGATCGTAATAAACATAATACTCATCACCGATTTCTAGCTGGCCCAGCACAGCAAAGACGTCCTTGAACTGGCCCGGATCCCAAGGGTAATAAGAGCTGTGTCCGGTAATAAATACATTGCCAACCTGACCGGGGGCGGCCGTACCCGGATAATGAACCACACCCTGCTGAAGACCGGACTGGATCTGCTTTTCAAGTTCTGCCCAGTTTTCACCTTCAATATGCTCAGCAGACATATTGACGATCGGCACACTTTTTCCGAGCTTGGGAATCACCAGTCGATTATCAGTTGGAACTACGGGGAAATCATACCAGACATAATGTTTCTGTATTTCAGCCTCACCATCAATCACGGGCAATAACAGATCAGGATCAACTTTAGCACTGGAAGCTGTTAAAACCCGCTGTGCTTCCACCTGGGTTTCAGATTTAAGCACATTGGCTAGAATGGAGGTATAGGCCTGATAATTCAGTGCAAAAAAGGAAACGGCGAAAATAAGCCCCGTCACCACAAAAAAACGGATCATTTGCCAGATCTTGTCACCCACGGTGACTTCTTCGTACGTAACGGCCCGTTCCTGTTCATAGATTGGTTGCACGTTCTTTTTATTATATCAAATTTTTGGCTTCTATACAATAATATACAGAGATTAAAGGTTAACATCAAATCCCTATTTTGTCAATAGTAAAAGGAGGGGATTCGGCCTTCTAATTTACACAGCAATTCTGGGGAATATGATCTCAGCATCCCCCAGTTTCTTCCAATCAGTAAGCACTCCCCATCCGTCTTCTCTTTCCTTTACGATTTCAGCCGGAAGACCCAGTTGTCTGCGGATTTTTTGGCTGGTTTCAGGGATAAACGGACTAATCAGGAGGCTAATATGCCGCAAAATTTCCAGCAGATTACAAAGAACCCCTCTCCCCTTCTCCGGCTCTTTCTTCAGCAGGCTCCAGGGCTTTTCATCTTCCATCACCTTATTGGCATAATCAATAAGCCGCCAGACGTGGAAAATAGCTTCGTGAAGGTCAAAATTGTTCATATCCTCCGTATATTTCTTCCAGGTTTCATCTACCTTTTTCTTATACGGCTCAAAATCTCTGTCAAAGATAAAATCACCTATTTCATTGCGGGCGATCAGGGTATGTACACGATTGAGCAGATTTCCCAGATTATTGGCAAGATCCGCGTTATAGCGCTCTACAAAAAGCTTATCGTTAAAATCACCGTCCCGGCCCGTCGGGATTTCCCGTAAAAGGTAATAACGCAGGACGTCTTTACCGTAACGCTCGGTCATATCCACAGGATCCACCACGTTGCCCAGCGTCTTACTCATCTTTTCCCCGTTATGAGTGATAAAACCGTGGATCAGAATGGATTTGGGAAGCGGTATTTCCGCGGAAAGCAGCATACCGATCCAGATACCGGCATGAAAGCGAACAATATCCTTTCCGATCACATGTACGTCCGCAGGCCAATAATGCTTGTATAAATCCGTTTCTTCCGCATAACCGATCGCTGAAATATAGTTCGTCAGTGCATCGCACCACACGTACATCACCTGAGAATCATCCCCCGGAACGTCCACCCCCCAAGGCAGTACATCACGAGGCCGGCTGAAGCTGACATCAAGCAGGCCTTCTTTGGCAATATTTAAAAATTCTGCCTGACGGCTTTCCGGAAGCAGTTTCAGTGTTCCGTTTTCAATCAGTTCAACGATTTGATTACTGTATTTAGAAAGTTTAAAGAAATAATTTTTTTCCTTCAGCGGCACGGGCGGTTTTTTATGAATTGGACAATTGCCGTTGGCCAATTCCGTTTCCTTTAAAAAGACCTCACAGCCCTCACAGTACAAACCCTCATATTCTTTTTCATAGATATCCCCTTTTTCGGCCAGCTTCTTCCATAACTTCTGGCAGGCGGGCCAATGACGTTTACGGTCTGAGGTTTGAATAAAATCATCATAAGAAAGATCCAAAATCTCCTGCAAATTCTTAAAAAGCCTGGCATTCTCATTTACCAGATCCTGGGTATCTTTGCCAGTCTTTTTAGCGGTATTATACATTTTAACGCCATGTTCATCCGTACCTGTCAGAAAATAGGTATCGTAACCCATCATCCGTTTATAGCGCGCAATGGCGTCCGTCTGAATGAACTCGAGCGCATGCCCCAAATGAGGCGGCGCATTCACGTAAGCAATAGCCGTTGTAATGTAAAACTTGTCCTGGGAAGGCATTTAAGTAGTGGCTTTAAATATTAAACTAATCAAGTTGGTGACAAGCGCGTAAGCCAGAATCACTACAAAAAGCCCGATGACTGCTGACTTGATGATGCCGAGCGCTTTTTCCTTCTGTTCCGTATTTCCCACCGCTGTGATAAACCGGATACCTCCGTAAATCAGCATGAGAACCGCTACGGAGCCGGAAGCATACAAAATAAGGTCGATTAAAAAATTAATAATGTTCACTACCTTGTTTTCTGCTGAAACAGAACCTGTATCGCCTCCCGGTAAATTCTCAGGCCTGTACACTTCTTCACGAAAGTCTTCTAAAGTAAGCCCAAAAGCTGAGGCGGCCATCAAAGGAAACAGCAGGACCAGCCCGACGATATAAAATATATGTTTTTTCATATTCATTATATAAAACGGAAGAAGTCAATATCCGTTACCGCCTTCACAATCGCAAAAGCCAGGGCGATAAAAGCAAAACCGATGAGACTGAAGTATATCATCGACTTTGCCTTGGTCAAACGTTCATCGTTATCGTGGGCCGTAATAAACATGACACCGGAAACCGTCAAAGCGATAAAAACCGCTACCCAGGCAAAGCGGAAAAGCTGACGAATAATCTGCGGAATAAAATCTTCAACAATGTCTCCAGTAGGTACGGCTCCAGGCCGGTCCGGGGCGAGTAAGATTTTGCGTACTTCTGCAATGGCGGTACTGGCTTTGTCATGCGCCTGCTCAAAATCGGTGTCTGGAGCAGCGTAAGGCGGAGCGCCAGCAATCGAAGGTTCAATCCGAATATGGTCTTCCGCATCCAAACCGGTAAAATCTTCAGCGCGATTTTCAGCTCTGTCCAGGGCATTCAGCGCGCTGTCCCGGCGATTGCTGTTCTGTGCCAGGGCGTTCACTTGCCCGTGTATATTATCAATCGCCGTCTGAACATCACGCTGATCACTTTCCATCACACGAATCAGTTCATCCACTTCGTGCTCTGCACGGTTCTCCGCCGCATCATCACTGCTTGTTATTCCTACCGATAGAAATTCGCGCTTCAGGGTATTAATGGAGCTTTCCCGATCGGCCATTACTTGCGAGGCTAAAGTACACACTATAAATGCTGCGATAAAAATTCTGTAAGTTTTTCTCATAATCGTTGATTAAGAAAGCCGGATACTGGTAACAATGGCAACCACACCGTAGGCGGTCAAAGCAATAACTAGACCAATAACGGCATAAATCAGGGTTCGGGTGCCCCGTTCACGTTTTTCGGTGTCTCCGTAAGCCGTCAGGTACATATAACCGCCAAAAATGATGGCAATCACGGCAAGTGCCATCGCCAGATTGATGGCCCACTGGATCAGAAAAGGGATAATACGGCTGAAAAGCACACTGGACTGAATGTCAGAACCTTCCACCCCCGCACCCGGCAGAATGCCGGTTCCGGCAGGCTTGGAAATAATAGCATCCCCGCTGGTCGCCGGAGCCGCATAAGCCTTTGAAATAAGTGACAGTAAAAATGACTTCATCATAAGTAAGCAAAGAAAGTAGGATTGATTGTATAAAGAATGACCGAAGCCGTGAACCACAGAATCATTCCAATTAGGGCTTTTTTTATCATATCCTTCCCTTTGGTCAGCTGATCAGCCTCAGCGCCCGCCGTGGCGATCCGGATACCGCCGATTATCACAACCAGCACCACAAAACCAATAATCACGCCCGATACAAAGTTATAAACAAGTGCCAGATAATTATAAAGCAAGCCAAAAGGGCCTTGGGTCTCCCGGCCTTCTTCGAACACTAAAATAGCCTGAAAAGGCCCCTGATCTTTTCCGACAATAGCCTCGCCATACCAGAGGGTGTAAGCGACACCCCCTCCCTCAAGAGGAGTAGCTTTATAAAGGTCAAAACCACGCTCTCCGCCCAGCGGTTCCTGCAAAAATAAACAGTTAAAAGGAGTTCGATTCTCTTTGCTCGCATCTGATCCGCATTCAGAAGCAGCAGTGGCACAAGGAGGAAAACCCATTTCTGTCGCTTTAGCGCAGCGGCTCTGAAAGCTTGCTCCAGTAACACTTGTCGGCTCCGTAGCCGAACTCGAACCGGAACTGGAAGGCGTCGTCACAGGCGCTGGTGTTGACGCAGGGGTAGTCTGTGCTATAACTGCAGGAGCTGATAACAAAACAATGATGAAGACTGCTGTAATTTTTTTAATCATAGATACTAACAATAAGCAGTTGTACAAGAGTGACCATAATATAAGCCAGCAGCGTCACCCCTAAACCAATAAGCGAATATTTGACCAGCTGTTTCCCCTTTTCATAGCGCGGTGCGTCCCCTCCCCCGGAGGACAGCATCATAAAGCCGCCCCACGACATAGTGAGTACCGCTAAACTACCAATTACAGTGGCCATAAAACCGATGATTTTTTCAAGAAAATAGTTCACTCCGCGCCGGATCCAGCCCCCACGTGTGCTGGATTCAATACCCTCGTGCGTGACAGCGCCTAAGTCAAACATGAATGAAGGCGAATCAAGCGCTCCGTCCTGAGCATAAACAACAGGAAGATCGTTTACCGGAAAAACATCAGTTATCAACTGCAGTCCTATGACCAGCACGAGCGCAATCAAAATATTTTTTATCATGTTTCTTTTGTTTTCTTTCTATGTGATTCTAACAAAATTACTCCTTTTGGGCAATTTTTCTTTTTATGGGTTCTCTCAGTTTTAATTTAAAATCACTGCCTTGCTCATCAAAATCAGAAGGCCGGTCAATAGTGGGAATATCAGCTTCAACAGAAACCTCACCCTCAGTGATCCGGACAACATCTTTATCGATTTTTCCATATTCTTTACCGGCACTGTTGTAGGCGTTTACGGTTGTAGAAAGGTGACTGCCCAGGCGGTTCATATGCTCCTGATAAGCATTGAGATGTCTCCCTAACTCCCCCACTCTTTTTTGAATCTCCACAGCCTGTTTCTCTATTGTGAGCGCCTTAAGGGCCTGCATCACCGTTTGCAGATAAGCATAAAAAGTCATAGGTGACACCAGAATCACGTGTTTTTTGAAAGCGTATTCAATCAGATCATGGGTATTCACATCAAGCACGCCGACTTTCTGGCTGAGTAAGTTATAGAACACCCCATCGGCGGGAATAAACATAAAGGCAAAATCCGTGGTGTTTTCATCGAGCCGGACGTACTTACTGGTTTCATCAATGCGTTTTTTCAGATCTGCTTTAAACTCCTTTTCGAGTGCCGCCCGTTCACTGTCTGATTTACTCTCCATCATGGCGTTATAGTTTTCCAGACTGAACTTAGCATCGACAGGAATCACCTTATCCCTGACAAAAATGGCCGCATCCACAACTTCACCGTTTTTAAAGCCGTACTGCATTTTAAAATGAGAAGGCGGAAGCTGGTTGGAAAGCAAATTCTCTAAAAAGAATTCTCCCAAAATACCTCGTTGCTTTGGATTTTTGAGAATATTTTCCAGTTGTTTCATCTGCTCTGCAAAACCAACCACCTGCTTATTCGTTTCATCAAGTTTAGTGAGTTTTTCCGTGACCCCTTTCACATTTTCCGTTACCTCTTTAATAATCTTCTGGCTGCTGGCAAACTGTTTTTGGAGAGATTCAGTAAGGATTTGCTGAGACTTGCTCATCTGCTCATTGATATTCTTGTCCTGAGCCTGCAGGCCCTTCTGAATCTCAAAAAGATGCTTCTGTAACATCTCCATTGCTTTGTCCTCAGCAGGCTTTTCAAGCTTCTGCAGAATGCGGTAACTAATGTAAGCCACTGTACCGAGACCGATGATGATTAGGAGTGTATTTATGTCCATTCGTAAAAATTAAGGTTGCACCTAAGTGTAACCATTTTTTGGTTATGATGCCAGATCAGTTCAGACTATACCCGCACCACTGGAATCAAAGCTGACGGATCATTTACTGTATAAACACCACCGCCTTTATTCGTCAGTTTAGATGAACTGCCCTGGTCTTCAGCATCAAATTCCGAAGGACTGCAGTAGCGCCGGAAGAGCTACTTAAAGTTATTCAATAACTTCTTCAGCTTCTTCTTCCGGTATCAAACCCGTACATCGCCAATTCACCTCCCAGGAACCATCTGAAAACACCACACAGGCCGGATTACAGCCTTCATGTTCTTCCTTCAGATTGGCATCGAACCACCAGGTCTTGCTATATTCATTATAATAACCAGGCCCGATGGATTCGTCTTCTTTGATGCACTCACTTTCAGCCACTTGTCTCGCCTCTTCTTCAAGAAGCCAGGGTTCTTCAGAAACAGGTGGCTGCTCATCGATCGGCACTATAGGCGTTACGGTTTCTGACTGATCCAAAAGCTTACAGCCAGCCAAAAAGAGTGGAAATAGGAGGGGTACTGTTAATAACATTCTTCTTTTCATACGGTGATTGGTTACACCCGTATTGTACTACTCATGCGTATAAATTCAACTCTATTCGCACCGAACTGGACAGCCCTGCGAGTGCAGAAATTCGTACCGCCCGGTTTAAGCGGCTCCCAACTGGTTTTGAGCGCCAGCGGATCATTAAACGTCGCCGGATCGACCAGGATTTCCGGTTTAAAGAGGCTGGCGAGAAGACCTTATAGTTAAAGTTCTGCCCGATCACAAATCCCATTATACGGACAGAATTTGCAAACAAAAGGTGAAGGCGCGGGAACAAAATCGGACTCATTGATCTGATCAGCTGTCTTGGTGATTTCTTCTTTTATTTTATCCAGCTTTTCTGTATCTGGTTCAGTCGAAACTTTCAGATCATCATCCAGAAAATATAAAGTCAGTTTGCTGGCGGGCTGAGCAAAGCATTCTTTGGTAGCCAGGGCGTAGATCATCAGCTGTTTGTCTTTATCAACGTCTTTCTGGCTTTTGGACTTGCCTGATTTATAATCGATCACCTCAAGCGTGCCGTCAGGTAGTTTATCGGCCCGGTCAATTCGGCCGGTAATCGTGTACTTGCCGACTTTCAGTTTGAAACCTTTTTCAAGGAACTCGATTTTCGGCACTTCTTCCTTAAAGTGTTCATAAAACTTTTCAAGGATTTCCTTTCCGCGTTTTTTCAGGGTTTCCATATGGGCTTTTGAATCAAAACCGACAGGAATCCATTTGTCTTCGTAAATAGAAAGAAGACGATCAAGCGACAGGTCTTCTTTGTAATCTTCAAAAAGCGAGGCCTGTTTACTCTGAGTGACAAGTTTATAGAATTCATTCAGGGTATTGTGCAGGCTGGAACCAAAAGAGGTAGCACCGGTCAGGGGCTGAGGGATTTTCAGAATATATTCATACTCATATTGACGGGGGCAGGTCTCAAAACTCTGAAGGGCAGAATAACTGAAACGGGTAATCGGTTCACGTGCTTTGATTTCCGCAGAAAGCGGGAGGTCAGCTGTTTTTGGCTTCAAAAAGCGCTCCACACCTTCAGCCGTTTTCTCGATTTGAGTAGGAATCTGGTCAGCGATTTCCTGTACAAACACACTTGGTTTCTTGGACCTCGGATTCTGGGCGTTTGAAGCAGAATAAAAGTCACTGTACAAAAGGTGCAGGCTGTTTTTGGCACGGGTCATGGCCACGTAAAACAGCCGGCGTTCTTCTTCGATATGAAAATCTCCCTCCGTCAGGATTTCAGAGATCAGTTCAGCGGGTACTTCGATAGGGTCTTTGCGATTATCGGACGGGAAGCGTCGGGAAGCCAGGCTGGGCAGGAACACCGTATCAAATTCAAGGCCCTTGGCACCGTGAACGGTCGAAATCTGAACGCCATCGATGCCTCCGATATCAAATTTAGCGGCCGGATTCTCCCCTGCCTCCTCCGACAGGTTCAGATACTCCACAAAATCGATCACGGTTGTTGCCTCGCTTTCCCGTTCAAACTGGTTGATACGCCCGAAAAAAGACGCAATATTGACGATCTGTTCCTCTGCTTCAATACTGTCTTTAGCAAGCAACTTCTCATAGAGCTTTGTTTGTTCGGTAAACTTAAACAAAACCTCGCCAGCCGTATGATCTTTGGAATATTCGATCAGTTCTTTTAGGGCATCGGTTAGTTTAGCAGTTTCAGAGCGGTTTTGAACGACGGACCAAAGCGGCTGATATTTCTTCTTGGCCTCAGCGATCAAATCCACGATGGTCTGCATTTTAAGTCCCCAGCAGTCCATGCGAAGCACCCGGAAAAAAGGAATATCCTCGGTCGGATTAGCGATGACACGGAGTAGGCTGATCAGTTCTTTGACTTCGTCTTTATTATAAAGACCGCGTTCGGAAAGAAACTGATAAGGAATATTTTCCTTTCTCAGCGCATCGATAAACGGTTTGGCGTAATTGTTAGCCCGTACCAGAATGGCGATTACAGAAAGCGGGCACTTGACCAGCTTGATTTCCTCCAGCACATAAGCCACTTCCTGATCGACGGTAGAACAGTGGACCAGCTTCACGCTCTCATCATCCCCCTCAAACTGAGCCTTAAGCTGTTTGTTTACGTTAGCCTTCACTTCCAGCCGGTCAGGATTGTTGTTCTGCACGGAGGTATAAGCTATATCCAGTATGCGCTGAGCACTGCGATAGTTCTCCGTAAGAACCACCTTCTTCAGCTCCGGATATTTCTCTTCGAATTGCAGAATATTCGAAATAGCCGCCCCGCGAAATTTGTAGATCGACTGGTCATCGTCCCCCACCACCATCAGGTTCTTATGCTCACCCGCCAGCAGATCTACAATACGGTTCTGGGCAATATTCGTGTCCTGATATTCGTCGACCAATATATAAAGGTACTTCTGCTGGAGGTATTTGAGGATGTTCGGCCGTTTGGTCAGCAGTTCAATCACCTTGAATTGTAAATCTGAAAAATCCAGTGCATCATGCTGGGCCATCAGTTTCTGGTACTGGGCATAAACACACGCCAGTTCTTCAAGCTTCTTAGCTTCCAGTTTCTCTTCTTCGGACTTTGCTTCGAGGGTTTTCCGGTTCGCGTAGGCCTGGAAATCCGCCACCCCGATCACTTCTTCCTTAATACGGCCAAAAAAGGCCACTAGCGAATCGATAAACTTGGTCGGATTCCCCGAAGGCCGGTAATAATCCAGTTCAAAATCAAACAGGTGGTCTTTGAGTAGCTTCCAGCGCGCCACCCCCTCCAGGATCTTAAAGCTTGGGGAAAGGCCGATATCGATACCGTACTGCCTTAAGATCTTCTCGCAGAAAGAATGGAAGGTGGAAACCTGAATCGCCTCATAACCAATGGGCATCCGTTCATCTAACCTGCCTTCCATCTCTGCCGCCGCCTTTTCGGTAAAAGTAAGAGCTAAAATATTACCTGGCTCACACCATTTCTGCTCTAAAATATGGGCAATCCGTTCGGTGATCACACGGGTTTTCCCGGTCCCCGCCCCTGCTATCACAAGTATGGGGCCCCTATTGTGTCCTACGGCCTGTTTTTGTTCTCTGTTCAGTTGTATCACGAAGCAATGATACTAGCTGAAAAACTATTTGTCCTCCTTTTCTTCTTTCTTCTGAGTCGTCTTTTTGGCGGTAGCTTTCTTGGCAACAGCTTTCTTTTTAGGCTTTTCTTCGGCCGCTTTTTCAGTCGCTACTTCCTCTGCAGGAGCTTCTCCTTTCTCTTCTTTTTTCTTAGCAGCAGCTTTTTTCTTAGGCTTTTCCTCCTTTATTTCTTCTTCTACAGGTTCTTCAGCCGGAATCTCTTCCTTTGTTTTTTTAGCCACTTTGCTCTTGGTACCTTTCAGAGAAAGACCAATGCGGTGTTCATCGCGGTCGATATTGATGACTTCAGCCTGCACCTCCTGACCGACATCCAGAAAATCAGCAGGATCCTCCACCTTGTTATCAGAAATCTCAGATAGGTGAATCAGACCATTGATATCGTCTTCTAACTGCACAAAGGCACCAAACGGAGAAAAGCGGTTGATGGTTCCTTTGACTTTAGAACCAATAGGATACTTTTCTTCAATCACCGTCCATGGATCCGGAATCAGACGCTTCATCGAAAGGGATAATTTATCGTTCTCAATACCAATGATTTCTACGTCCACTGCATCGCCCACTTTGGCGTACTGGTGAGGATTGGAAACATGCCCCCAGGCGATTTCGGAGATGTGCACAAGGCCTTCCAGACCGTCAAAAGTAACAAATATTCCGAATTTAACAACACCGCTTACCTTACCGGTCACACGGTCACCCACCTTAAGTTCGCCCAAGGAAGCCTTTGCCTTCCCTTGCTGTGCAGCTCGTTCCGAAAGAATCATTTTTCCGCTGCTTCGGTCCAGGTTAATGATCTTCACACTGAGCTTCATACCAACCAGTTTCTGCAGTCTGGAAAGAATCTGGGCACTGTTGGCATCTTCGACCCGGGGATAATGAGCCGGTGCCAGCTGGGAAACCGGAATAAAGCCTTTAATTCCATCCACATCGATAAGCAACCCGCCTTTATTGGCTTCCGAAATCTGAACTTCAATCACGTCCCCATTCTTGTAAGCCTTATCAAACTTATCCCAGGTCGTCGCCTGTGAAGCCCGCTTGAGTGAAAGAACCACCATACCGTCTTCATTCTCTTCTTCAATGACAACCGTCTTAACCTCGTCTCCTTCTTTAAGATCTTTAATAGTATCATTACTGTCATGGGTTTCACGCCCGCTGGAAATCCCCACCGCCACACCATTCAGGTCCACGACCAGGCGATTCTTTGAAATACTGACTACCTTACCGGTAATCACAGCTCCCAATTTGGGTTTTTCGAACTCTGCAGATGATTCCAGCAGATCGTCCATTGAAATATTGTCGTCTGTAATTTTGTACATATGAAAAAATTTAGCAGTTGATTAGTTGTAATGAGCAATATCGTGATTCCCCTGCAAAAGGAACCGCTCAATTGCGCATTTATTTTAGTGACTCTTCCGGAAATGTCAAATGTTATTTACAACTCCATTAATTCATGGATAATAATTCACCAGCCTAAGTTTTAACAACATGCTCAAAAAATCCTCCGAATCGCCGCAAATAAGCAGAAGAACTATGATTCTTTGCCTTCTTGCTTCAGGGCTTGTTACGTCAGGGTTTCAAAATCCACCCCCAACACAAGAGGTCCAAGAAAACCGAACGGAAAGAAGATATCCGTTTGCGATGGATGATTACAATATGGATGTTATTGATCATATAACCGATGCCAGTAATCGGATTGGCAGCCGGGCAAAAATTGAACGGGTATTTTCTATTCTGAAAAGCAAAAATCACTCCCAAAAAGAATGGTGGTATCAAAAACTGGCTGCAGCTGACCGCAGGCGGCTGACCGCAGAAGAAAAAAACCGTATCCTCAATATGCTGGACATGACGCTGGAATATATGGTTGAAACTTAAAGCGATTTCATGTCACCGCCCCTTCAGAAACTTTGTAAACCTGGGTATTTTTGGTCAATCCTTCAATGAACTCTTTATGCGTTGTTGTAATAAAAGTCTGACTCTTTCCGGTAGTCTGAAAGAGATATTTTTGTCTGTCTGCATCAAGCTCCGAAAATACATCATCCAGAAGCAAAACCGGATCATCCCCGGTCCGTATTTTAATAAGATCAATTTCCGCAAATTTAAGGGCTAAAACAAGGCTCCTCCATTCTCCACGTGACGCAAAATCCGTCATATCCCGTCCGTTCAGCATGAATTTAAGATCATCACGATGCGGTCCAAGTTTAGTCTGACAGATGGCCAAATCACGACGGTGATTTTTTTTGTAAAGTTCACGCAATTCCTTTGGCTTTACGCCACGCACTTCTGACTCATAAACAATGCGAATCTCTGAATCCGAATTGGAAATCTCTTTATAGTGCCTGCTGACAAGTTTTTGCAGTTCATCAATAAGCCCACCCCGGATATCAGTAATAAAGGAACCTAATTGGGCCAGTTTCTCATCCCAGAAGTCTAATTCATCCATTTCTCCATTTCCATCGGCAATCGCCTTTAAAAGCGAATTACGTTGCCTGATGGCTTCATTATATTCCATCAGGTGACTCAAATAATCAGCATTAAGCTGAGAAAGCACAACATCCAGATACCTTCGGCGCAACTTGGGAGAATAGGACATATAAGCAAGATCATCGGGAGAAAAGAAGACCGATTTTAAGTTACCGATAAAATCAGATGCCGACTTTTTAACGCCATTTATTTTCAGAACCTTCTGAACCGGTTTGGCAGTTACCACCACCTCAAGTGTCTCCCCGTCAGCATCCACCCTCACACTGGAAAAATCCTCATCAAAACCCACTAAATCCGCACTGGTACGGGTCCGGAACGATTTTGAGAGGGAACAAAGATAAATGGCCTCCAAAATATTCGTTTTCCCTTGGCCATTGGCTCCCACAAAGGCATGAATGGGCACCCCATCATCAAATTTTAGATCGATTCCCTTCAAATTCCGAAAACCTTTGATTTTGATGTTCTGGATCCGCATAGACAGTTGATTTTTTCGCTAATCTTTGCTATAATTATAAGATTTTCTAATGCAAGAAGCAAAACAAATGCCAAAAAGAAAAATCGAATTCAGGAGACATCAAATTAGCAGACGAAAAAAAGCTGTCAAGCCAGGCTTCTTAAGAATAATTAAACACTGGATTCATGAATATGATCACATTTTCAGACATGCCGCTCTGATCCTATTTATCATTCTGGCCACTGTTTCCGTTTACTACTACCAGCAGACAGGAGGTTATCTGTTTAAGGCCAGCGTACTGGAAGCACCCGCCCCTTTTACAGGAACCGTATACCCCGTTGATAAAGTACCGGACTGGACACACTGGAATGGCGATAATAATACAACAAAATACACATCCGTCAGTTCCAATCTGCTGGTCGCTTTGCCAAGCTATGATTTACAGCAGATGCAGTTTCCGAACGAAAATCTGGTTTGGGGTAATTCAACGCATGATGTCATCAGAAACGCTAAAATCACCTATCCTGTCGTTTATTTGGGAAATTATCAACTCGATCATGAGGAATATGCCGGTTCTCATCCGGCCGTGGATATAAAAATGCCCATTGGCACACCGATTAAAAGCATTGCCAACGGACGGGTGGTTAAAACCTCCATGCAGGCGAGCGGTTTCGGACACCATATCGTCATCGAACACCGCAACGTGCCCGACATCGATAATCCTGAACGGAAAGTGACCCTGTATTCCGCCTACAACCACATGGACGAGATCTATGTCAGCGAAGGGGAAGCCGTCACCAAAGGCCAGCTCATAGGTACCAGCGGTGACACGGGAACAGCCACGACACCCCATCTGCATTTTCAGATTGACCGGGACAACGCTCCATGGCACCCCTACTGGCCCTTCAGTTCCGCGGAGTCACAAGCGGCCGGTCTGAGTTTCTTCGAAGCCGTGAATGCCGGACTCGGACTTTCCAACGGACGCACGTATACCATTAACCCCATGCTTTATGTCTCAAAGTATCTTAACTACGCTGGTGGCAACGTCGATAGCGGGGCTGACAATACTCCAGACAATAGCAATGATAATAGCAGTGACAGTTCTCAGCCGGATGGTCAGAAAGACACGGAAACAAGTACACCGGACGTTACGGAAACACCGGTCATAGAAACACCCGTAGAAACCATCCCCCCAGGCAGTGAAGATTCAAAAATCGATACCGGCCTTTTTGCCTTCAACATCATCGGCGAATCCGTCAGTATGCCCAATACGGGAGTAACGATCACAGCTACCGATAAACAGAATCAGATCAGCCAAATGTCGGACACGGATGAAGTACGGGTCGATCTTGTAGGAGTCGGCCGCATCTCTAAAAAATCCTTCCGGAAAGTCGACTTTAAAAACGGCAGTATCCAGTTCATCGTCAACAGCTCTGAAGCCGGCAGTGCTACCGTCATGGTCGGTAAAAGCGCGCACAAAATAGACTTCGTCAATCAGGTCCAGCCTGTCAGCGCCCTGCGGATCGATTCTGATGGCAATTACCAGAAAGGACAGATCGAGACCATCAAAGTGGTCGCCGTGGATGCGGAAGGCAACGCCACACCTGCGGTCAACTTTGCCGGCAGTGTTTCCGTGCAGGCTAAACAGGGTGAAGCCACCTTCACACCGGACCGTCTGGCCGTGAATAATTTTAAAAATGGGGTCGCTGAAGTGCGCATGATGACGCTTTCAGAAAGACCAGTGGTTGTTCGCGCGCAAAACGGAGCGATTGTCGGTGAAAGTGACACGATTTATGTGGAAGCCGAAAGACAATTCAGCGATGTAAGTAAAGCACACCCGAATTATGAAGCCATCAAATATCTTCAGGCTCAGGGAATCATCAGCGGTTATTCTGACGGCACCTTTAAACCGGGCAACACTGTCAATCGTGTGGAAGCGCTCAAAATGCTGATGCTCGCTTTCAATGTAGAAGCTGGCCCAGGAGGAAAACTGCCTTTCAGTGACACTGATGATGGTGCCTGGTATGCCGCCACCTTAGCCACTGCCCTGGGTAAAGGCATTGTAAAGGGCTATGACGACGGAAGCTTCCGCCCATCGAATACCGTGAACAAAGCCGAGTACTTAAAAATACTTTTCTTAACCGGCGGTATTAAACCAGAAGATAATCTGGTGGCCAATCCTTACAGCGATGTGCCAAAAGATGCCTGGTACGCCCCCTTTGCCTACCTGACCAACAAAATGAACCTGCTCGATGTCAGTAATGACCGCCTAAGTGCAGGCAACGGCATGACTCGCGGCGACGTGGCGGAGACAATTTACCGATTGAAATACATTCAGGATCACAACTTGGTGACTTACTCAAAATAGCTATGAAAGAACAGGAAGTTCTTTCTCAAGGTAATGGTTCTAACTATCGCATTATTACGCCAACAGCAGCAGACCGCTTCAAACATACCGTCATTCCCTCTGAAGAAGACGTAGAAAAGACGTAGAAGAAAGAAGGGGGTCTATTGCTCAGGTTTAATTCATTAAAAAAGACTTCTCAAAGATGCTTAACCTGTGTTAAGCTTGTTTCAAATAAAACTTAACACAGACAAAATGATCAGAAAGCTTTTTAAAAGACGTGCCAGAAATACGGAACTGATTCTTTGGTTTAAGGAGCTGGGTATTAAAGATGTGCCTTTAGTGGGTGGTAAAAACGCCTCACTGGGAGAGATGTACCAGAAACTAACCAAAAAGAAAGTCAAAATACCGAACGGTTTTGCTGTTAGCGCCTATGCGTACCATTACTTTACTGAAAAGGCAGGTATCAAAGACGATATCAAAAAAATCCTGAGAGGTCTCAATGCCCACGATATCAGTGATCTTCAGGAAAAAGGACATAAGGTGCGCCAGACCA
>JAFGTE010000029.1 GCA_016934215.1 Candidatus Peregrinibacteria bacterium
CCTGTCCGGATCGTTTATTTTGAATGTCGTCCGCGGCGATGAAATCAAAGTATTATATCAAATAGATTTTTTTGATCAAGTTTTTTATATTTACAAGACTAAAATATATTGCATGATTTAAGAAAAATGCTTAAGAATGGCTTATTAATACTATTTTTCTGACTATTGACATATTTATATAAATAGTATATAATATAACACTCATAGCCAATCATTAACTATTCAAATCTTATGAGTAAAGTTAACAAGCCAACTGCCCAAGACTTAAAAACCCGTGCTGATATTGCTGAGCGTCAATGGCTCAGCGAAATGGTTTTATCACTGGAAGATGCCAGAATGTTGAACCCCGGCCTCTTTCCGCCTGCTGAACTGCGTGGTGATCATGAAAACGAAGATATTGAAGCAGAAGCCTGCAAAGTTCCTAAAAAACTTTCAGAGCAGGTTGCTAAGACTATAAAAGGCCGTGCCTGCCAGGCGTTTGCCGAAGAAGTGCAAACTGAAACAGACAAACGTAATGAAGCTGCTATTGATGGAATCGATTTCGGTACCCGACGTGATTTTATCGAAATACTTTTGGCAGACGGTCAGTTAACCAATAACAGATTCAGAGAGATTGACGTCAATGAAGATCTGACAACAGAACAGCTTCAAAGCATCCGGGAAGCCTTGCTTGACATCAGAATGGATAGTTTTTGTGAAGATCGCGCCCAGATTATTTCGGAAGTCAGTCATGTGGTAAATAAAATTGACAACCGGGTCGACGAAACGGAAGCCCCGAAACGCCTTGTTACAGGCCTTAAGCAACTAAAAGCCCTTCAGGATTTAGTTCACCAGGCAGTAAAAGAGAGGCAATTCTTTAAACTCCCTTTCATCAACGCAAAACTGGTTGAAATTGCCCAAAACGTACTGGAGCAACTGAATTTCTTAAGGGGCAGTGATCCTGATAAATTGATACAAATGACTCAGGAGTTACAACAATCCGATAATACTGTCACAAATCCATATAAAACTGTCCTCATTGAATATGTTAAAACACATAATTCCTTCCGATTTTCCGAAGACATTGAATGCGGACTCCGTTATGAAGTCCAGGAAGCCGTTAAATACGGTAAACGCCGTGGTCAGCAAAAAGCAAGCTTTCCGGAAGTCCTGTCTTCAGCCTATCACCAGGAAAAACAAGCTGACGACCCGGAAACCTTTATTGCCAAAATTACCAGAATCCCTCAGCACAAACTCAAGGCTATCCTGGAACAGGCCAATTAACCCCTTAAAAATAAAAAGCCCCGCTAAGCGGGGCTTTTTTAGTACTCAGTTTAATTCTGCTGCTGAGCTTTCTGCTTAAGTTCATTCAGAATTTCCATCATCTCCGCGTGTTCCGCACATTCAAACTTACAACCCAATTGAACATCAAACTTCCATTTACCGATACAATCCGGAAAACCGGGATGCGGACCACTCGAAAGATTGTTTTTAAGCGCATCATTACAGCATAAATCGCGGTTCTCATCGCTGATGATGCCGGAACAGTAATCGCTGACCGGATCCCCATAAGAAAATGTTCCACCATCGCCACCTCCCCCATCATCATTGGACCCAACAGCTCCATCAACCACATCGCATTTAAACTCACAAACCTGAGCGGCCGCATTATAACGCCACGAACCAATACAGCCCTGATATTCACCAACGTGCTGACTGGCACAACACATATTTCTTTCAACTTGCCCTCCCACTCCGCAGTCTATCTCTTCCACCACTTCACTACCGGAATCAGATGCCTCACAGGCAAAATCACAATCCCGTGCCGAATTATTGAAGAACCAATATCCTATCCCGTTACACGCAGGAACTTCTTCGTCTGCATTTTCCAATTCGCAGCAATAATTACGTATCGACTGGGCACCAATACCACAGTAAACAATCCCCTGGCTCTCCTCACTCACATTTCCATCCAGAGGATCCCATTCCTCATCATCCCAAACGATCAGATCCCCTGGAGAGCTAAGGGAAATATTTCCCTGATCATCAACCACCATAGCGCTCAGATTACTGGTATCAACCAGAAAAGAATCCTCAGCCGCAATACTTTTTTTGCCTCCGATATCGTCGATGGTCACAAACCTGCCACCCGATAAAGAAACATCAAGAAGCATGCCTTGCGGCACAGCAATGGTGCCGGTTATTTCGGACAGCTCATCAGAAAATTCCAATGTCGTATAAATACCATTTTCACGCTGCAGTATGCTCAAAATATCTTCTGTTGGCCCTTTCAGATTAAGCTCTATTTTATCTGAAGAAGTTGTCACAACCTTAACCTTGGCACGGTCAAAATTAGATAAAACCAATACGGAACTTGAAGATGCCGCTATTTTTTTATGATAAGTCGACTGCTTCATAAATAGCATCACATAAGCAATAACGAGCAACAACGCAACAATCCCCAGCATCGCGATAACGTATTTCTTCATACCTTCTGCATTTTTTGATACGTCTATTTTAACATCATCCAGAATTTCTCACAAATAAGCCAAATACTATTGATTTTTGCGTAAAAAAATGTTAAAATATTAAGATTTATTAAAAAAATAAAAAACCATGCCTCTAAACCTAGACCCTCTTATTGAGCTCGCGATCAATCAAAATGCAACAGACATCCATCTTCAGACAGGTCATAAAGCTGTTTTGAGAATCAATGGAAAACTGCTCCTGGTCGAAGACTCCGAGCCTTTTCAGCTAAACGAAGGTACTCGGGAATTTGAAGAGCTTCTTAATGAGAAGCAGTACGCTTATTTCAAAGAATACGGGAGTGTGGACTTTGCTTTTACCCACAATGTGGATGTAAGACTCCGCGGCAACCTTTTCCGAAGACAGGATGGTTTAACCCTAAGCCTGAGAATTGTCCGGAACAAAATCCTAACCTTTGACCAGCTGAATTTACCCCCTGTTTTCAAAGATATGGCTGAAAACTACCGACAGGGCTTCTTTCTGATTGTGGGCCCAACGGGGCAGGGAAAAACAACAAGTATCGCCTCGATAATCAATTACATCAACGACAACCGGTCAGAACATATCGTAACGATTGAAGATCCCATCGAATACATCATTCACAACAACAAAAGCGTGGTCGAACAAAGAGAGATCGGCACGCATGCCTCATCTTTTGAAAATGCTCTCCGTGCCTCCATGCGCCAGGATCCGGATATCATTGTGATTGGTGAAATGCGTGACCAGGAAACCATGCAAGCGGCGATCACATTGGCCGAAACCGGCCATTTGGTTTTTTCAACCATGCACACCAACAACTCAGTACAAACCATTGACCGTATCATTGACGCTTTTCCGGAACACAAACAGAAACAAATCCGCATCCAGCTGTCCAGCACGCTTAGTGGCGTTGTCTCGCAAAGGCTCGTTCCCGGTATCAAAGGGGAACTGGTATTTGCTTACGAACAGATGCTGATGACCGATGCTGTCAGAAATATTATACGAAGCGAAAAAGTAGAACAGATTTATAACGCATTGCAAAGTGACAACAACGGACAGTATGTACGACTAGAACAGTGCCTGGCCAATCTGGCAATCGATAAGAAAATCACCCGGGATATGGCTCTCTCATTCGCTTCAAATAGGGAGCTCATTGAAATGTTTGAAAGTTATAACAAATAAACCAATGGAAACAATAAAAAAAGAGGATCGGGTCAACAATATCCTTTTTGTCGACAGCGACAAAGGTTTGACTGGGGATATCAAAGACTGGGTCAAGAAATCAGAAATTGAAACCAAGTACAATTTGCGTTTCACTTTCGTAGAAGATGCCAAAAGTGCTTTAAAAAAGCTGGCAGAAATGAATATCAATATGGTCATTCTGGAAATTGCCCTGCCTCTGGTTAGCGGCTACTACCTGGTAAATGCCATTAAAAATTTAAATAAAGAAATATCAATCATCATTTACACCAGCCTGAAAAACCCTCAGGATCTGGCCAAAATGGCAAGTTCTAAAGTAAACAACATCTTCTTAAAAGAGCTGATGAGCATTCAGGATCTCGTCGAAATCATACGCAAAAAAGAAAGCTCAGAAAACATCGATGAAATTGTCATGGAATTGAGCAGCCAAATAAAAGCGCTGCATGCGTCAGAGAAACAAAGTGAACTGAAACTAATTCAGTGTCCTCAATGCCGTCTGATTCTGGCACCTGATTCGCACTTCTGCAATAACTGCGGTCAGAAGATCTTCAGAAAAACCAAAAAAATCCTGACTCAGGCAGAGGACAACAAAAAAAAGCCGGTTGAAAAGGACGAAAACGTGGCAAAGTCGGAAAAAGAAGGTCATGAGACATCCAAAAAAGACATTAAAACAAAAGAAACCGAGGAGAAAAAGGAAATGGTTAAAACCAAATAAAATATGAATATCGACTCACAAAAAATTGTTGAAGCGTTAAAACAACGCAACATCAACAGTAAACAGATCGAAAAACTCATCGAAGAAGCAGCGGAACGGAAAATGTCGCTCCATGACATTCTGGCTGTCAGACACATTCTTGCTGATGAAGAGCTGGGTAAATTGACCGCTGAAATAACAGGGTTTCCTTACATCAATCTGTCAAACATCGAAATCTCCGGAGATATTCTGGAAATAATTCCGGAAAACATTGCCCTAAAGCAAGGCGTGATCACTTTTCAGATCGATGAAAAAACAGGAAGGATCAAACTGGCAACGGTCAACCCCCTTGACTTTGAAATGATTCATGACATCGAAAAGAAAACAGGTCGTGAAGTAGAAGTTTTCTACACAACCGAGCAAAACATCAAAAATGTCATTGGAAAGTATCATCAGGAACTCAAACATATTTTTCTTAAGATGCTTCCTGAGAGTTTCAGAATGGAAGAGGTAAAACAAGTTGAATCCACGAAAAAAAAGAGAAAAAAAACCAAAGCGGAAGAAATGGAGGAAGAAATTCCAATTGTGGAGATATTCGAAGCTATCATGCTGCACGCTTATAGACATCATGCATCCGATATCCACATCGAAGCGACAAAAGACAATACCGTGATCAGATACCGAATCGACGGTGTACTGCATCAGGTAGTAGCCTATCCTAAAATCGTCCATGAACCACTGATCACCCGTTGTAAGATTATGGCGGGACTGAGAATCGATGAAACCCGCGCGGCACAGGATGGAAGAATCGCTACGAAACTGGACAATGACAGCGTTGCTTTTCGTGTGTCTATTTTACCCACCCATTTTGGCGAAAAAGTGGTTATGCGTCTTTTGGTCGATATTCAGGAGTCCGTCAATTTAATCGAGTCAGGCCTTAGTGAAGAAGACTATAAGAAAGTCATTGTTAATTCCTCAAAACCCTACGGCATGATGATCGTGGTCGGTCCGACCGGTTCGGGTAAAACAACGACGCTTTACAACATAATCAAACTGCTCAATTCTGAAGAAATCAACATTGCGACCATCGAAGATCCGATTGAATACGGGATTGAAGGAATCAATCAGGTGCAAGTGAACCACGCCACTAACCTGACTTTTGCCAATGGCCTTCGGTCACTACTAAGACAGGATCCGGATAATATTTTGGTCGGTGAAATCCGTGATGAAGAAACCGCTGAAATAGCGATTGAAGCCTCGATGACAGGCCATATGGTATTCACCACACTTCATGCTAACAGTGCGGCAGTCGGTGTCCCCAGACTTGTCGAAATGGGTATTGAACCTTTCCTTTTGACGGCTGCCATCAATTGTCTCATTGCCCAGAGGCTTGTCAGAAAACTGTGTAAACACTGTTTTTCCAGCCAGAGCTTTTCCAGAGAAACGCTCAACCTGATTTTCCAGGAAAAAAATATCCCGACCATTGTTCAGAAAATCATGGAAGAAAATCTTTCTAAGGAAGAACGCGAAGTCTTTGGAATAGGAGATGAGTACATCTTTTATAAAGCCAACGGCTGTAAATCATGCGGATTTACAGGATACAAAGGACGTATTGGAATTTACGAGGTTATGGAAACCAATGACCCGCTGAAAAAAGCAATTATTGAAGGCAAATCGGCTGATGCCATTGAAGACATTGCGGTTGAAAACGGCATGTCCACCATGATTGAAAATGGCATCAAAAAAGCCCTGGCAGGCATCACCTCACTGGAGGAAGTTATTCGTGTAATCAAAAGCTAATTAATGCAAGGAGAAGCTTATTTAAAACTAAAGGACCTGAGTGCGAGACCCGAAATGCAACAGAAAAAAGTTGAAAGTTCGGGCAGCTTATTAAAATCAAAAGGCAGGAAACGGAGCCTGATTGAACGACTGAATGAGATAGGGACCATCAAAGCCAAAGAAATCGTTGAGTTTACAAGACACCTGTCAGTAATGCTCAGTGCAGGTGTCACTATTTTTGAAGCCATCAACTTTCTTAAAACTCAGACCGGCAATAAAGTTTTTGCATCCAAACTGGGAAGAATCATTGAAAGCTTAAACAATGGCCAATCTCTGTCTGCCGCCATGAAGCGATTTCCCAAAATCTTTCCGGAAATCTACACGAATATCATTCATGTGGGTGAAAATTCAGGAACGTTAGCCGAAACCATGGATGACCTGGCCAACCACCTGGAAGAAAATGACAATTTTAAAAGAAAAGTAAAAGGGGCCCTGGTTTATCCTAAAATCATCTTACTGGTCATGGCTACGTTTATGATCGTATTGTTTTTTTGGGTCATGCCTCGTATTCTGACTATCTTCCAGAGTCTCAATGCCGAAATTCCGGCTGCCACGAAAGTTGTTATCGCACTCACCAATTTCTTCCAAAACAACATTCTGCTGCTTATCATAAGCATTGTTGGTGTGATTGTTCTGTACAAAATACTGATTAAAAATCCGCAGATCAGATACCAGAGAGATCTTCTGTATTTGAAAATGCCATTTATCGGAAGAACGATACTCAACTACAACACCACTCAATTGAGTCAGCATTTTGGCACCTTATTTCAAAGTGGATTAACAATTGTTAAGTGTCTCGAAATAACCGGAACGGTATTAGCCAATCGCGTATTCAGACAGGAAATCAGTTTTATGGTGGAAAACATTAAAAAAGGATCTTCCTTCTCACAGAGCTTTCGGGAAAAAAGTGAATTTCCTCCTATGTTCATAAAGCTGATCAGAGTGGGTGAAAGAACCGGTAAATTACCCTATGTCATCGACTACATGAAAACTTATTATAAAAGTCTCGTGGACAATGATGTAAAAAACATGACGACCATCATTGAACCGGTTATTATGGTGCTTCTTGGTTTTATGGTTGCAGGACTGGTGATAACGGTGATCGGACCAATTTATCAACTGATTTCCAATGTCGGAGTTTAATGAAATCACAAATCAAAAAAAACACCGGTTTTAAAAAAAGAATGGGCTTCACCTTTATTGAGGTCATGATCACTTTTAGCCTTTTCATGATTCTGGCGAGCGTGGGAGTGGGAACCTACTTTAGATACTATCATTTCTCACTGGTAAATAACGATGCGGGAAAAATTACCAAAGTGCTTCATGAAGCGCGATTCAAAGCAATGAAGAATGCTTACAATTCCAATTACGGCGTTCATCTGGGAACCGCTGCAAGTGAACTCGTCATATTCCGCGATACTTATACACCGGGCCATACAGAAAATATTGTCACTAAACTGGGACAACTGAATATCACAGATCTAAATCTTCAGCCAAGCCCGGGAGTAACCAATAACATCATCTTTGAAAACGTCACCGGAAAAACACAAAATTCCGGTTCATTCACGGTAAGTAAAGATGATTTTAATTTAACCTACTACATTAACGAACAAGGTGCTTTTGAATAATAAAGTCAGCAAATTCCGGCCAGATAAAAAAGGTTCGAGCCTCGTTGAACTGATTATTGTAACAATTCTTTTTGCCATCTTCATACCCGTCTCTGTCGGAATCTTTATTGGAGGAAGAAAGATTACAGGTCAGTCCTATATACAGCACGCGGCTGCCATCACTCTGACGGAAACAACAGACATATTGGAATTTATCAGAAACGACGGTTTTGCCACCCTGACGAATGGTTCTTTTTACTTAATCAGAAATCCCGGCAACAATTCATGGCTCGTAAAAAGCGAACTTCCCGACAAAGACACTTTTGAAAGATTCATCACAGTTTCAAATGCTCTGAGACATGAATCAAATGATGATCTCTTTTTAGAGGGGGATGTGGGAACTTCTTATGCAGACTCTAGTACAAAGCGAATTGATATTGAAATTTTATGGGCCCCGGACTATATCCCATTAGATCTGATCAGCCGGACTTTCTATGTCAGTGATTGGCAAAATGACTATATTTATCCTTCAAGCTAAGAATGAATTATAAAAAACTGAATAATCAGGGTTCAACTTTCATAGAAATGCTTCTGTACATAGGTATTTTTCTGGTGCTGACACCGATTATTCTTACAGTTGCTGTCAACTCCCTTCAGACAAGTCAAACTTACAATCTGGAAAAACAGGTCAACATTGATGGGCAATTCGCCAATGAAAAGCTGTATCAGCTTATCAGCAATGCCAAACAAATCGATCTGATAAATTCAACATTGAACGACATATACGGCAAGTTAACGATCATTGATCAGAACAATCAAGCGGTCACCATTCAGCTAAATCCCACCACACAAAGAATTGAAATCATCGAAGGTGGAGTTACCTCCACCCTGACCTCACCTCAAAATAAGGTAGAACAACTCTTTTTCGAAAAAATCCCCGACAACCTGCACGATCCCGAAGTCGCGCTGGGCATCAATATAAGAATGAAAATGGCGGGTACGGAAATACCTATTATGGAACAAGCCTACGTCACTTCAGCCAACCTGCAACGAGCCGATTTTGACGGGGATGGCTGCCCGGATTACAAAGATCTGTACCCAAGACATGCTCAATGCTGCGGAGATGGGGATGGGGATGGTGTCTGTGATGAACTGGACAACTGTATTCTGGAATTCAACCCTTTTCAGGAAGATTATGACGCCGATGGCATAGGTGATATGTGTGATCTTTCCGCTTTTATTGGTGGTGGAACCAACGGTAACACGATGAGTTTAGGAGCATTCAGCTGTAGTCCTGATGACCTGCTCATGGAACTGATTTATGCTGATCCGCCTGTGAATACAGCTTTCTTAAAATCTATATTACTTAGCTCTTCGCCATTGTCTTCTCCTGTTCTGTGGGCCCTAGAAGATACGCATCCACTGATGGCGGAAGGGCACTTTCTGCAAGTGATGCTGAATAATATGTCCCTGCCTCAGGATGTTTACGAGGCAGTGATTCAGCTGGATTTAACGCCAGGCCACCTGCAGCAGATTGTCGCCGCTCAGGAAGAAGGTGAGCCGATTCCTTATGTAATTTATCATAATCCTATTA
>JAFGTE010000030.1 GCA_016934215.1 Candidatus Peregrinibacteria bacterium
AAAATAAAAATGGATCTTTCAATTTTTGTAGCTCAAGTAGCTGCCATCGTTTACCTGTCAGTTGGTGTGGGTATATTTTTAAATAAAAAATATTATGCCAAATCAATGGAAGGTTTACTGAAAGACACGGGCACCATGTATCTGGGAGGTTTTATTGCCTTGATTGCTGGTTTTGCTCTGGTTACTTTTCACAATGATTGGGTGAAAAGTTGGGAAGTGCTCGTCACCATCTTGGGCTGGCTTGGCCTTGTTAAAGGTGTCATGTTACTTGCTTTTCCGGCTACCTTTCTTAAGCTGGCAAAGTCAATGGTCAGTGCTAAAAACGTAAACGTTATGGCATTTGTCGCGGTAGTACTGGGGGTGGTTTTTGGTTACTTTGGCTTTATAGCCTGATGTATCAGTTTAATTTAAATTTATTTTAGGTTGCCTTTTTATACAAAAAAAGAACATAATTAATTTGCATTTATTTTTTATTATTTAAAACAAAATTTTTATGCCAAAGAAAAAAGCAAAAAAAGCTGCTAAAAAGCCAGCTAAGAGAGTAACGAAGAAAAAAGTTACCAAGAAAAAAGCTGCTAAAAAGCCAGCAAAAAGAAAAGCTGCTAAGAAAAAAGTAGCTAAGAAGAAAACCACAAAACGAAAAGCTAAGAGGAAATAATTCACAATTCATATTTATATGAATTGTGAATGTCGATGTTATGAAATTGAGTTAGAAGAAGACTCATGTGGTGAGGAGAACTTAAATCAATGGTAATAAAACCCCTGCTTTGCGGGGGTTTTAATTTTTTAACGTTTAAAAAAACTCCTTCCTCATTGAGGAGGGAGTTTTTTTATTAACCCCCGTTTAATATTTTCTTGGTTTTTTCCAGTGTCCCTTTCCGAATCCTGCGCCGGGGAGATTTTTAGGTATTTCAATACCAAGTTCATCCATGATAGCCTGCGCTCCCTCCGTATCTCCTGCTTTCATGAGCTCATGAGCTTCTTTGAGCATTTCTTTTTGAGCTTCTGAAAGATTTTTAGAGAAGTGGGGATGAAGCCTGAATTTGTTTAGAGGCTTAATGCCAAGTTCATCAATAATGGCTTTCGCTCCCTCGATGTCTCCGGCCTGCATCAGCTCGTGGGCTTCCTGAAGTTTTGTTTTCTGTTCTTCTGTCAGGTTTTTTACGAATTGTCCGTGATTTAACGGACCTCCCATAGGCGGTTTGATTCCCGCTTCTTCCAGAATTGCTTTTGCTCCTTTAATATCACCTGAATCGAATAAATCCTTTGCTTCCTCAAGGGCAGCTTTTTGATCGTCTGTAAGGTCTTCGCTGACGAAGGGGCAATTGTTGTCCGAGCCAGAAAGCGTACTTTCTGAGGCATAGGTTCCGAAGATAGCAGTGGCCCCTGTAATAATCAAAGCGGCAGCAATGAGAACTGCCTTATTGTTTCTTTTTACAACTTTTTCCATTTTGTTAGTAATTATTGAAATAAATTTAAGAGATCTCTGTTTGCATCCGTTATTACGGAATCCCTTAAAAGTTTCTTTCAGGAATTTTTCTGATATTTAATTGCTGCCAGTTGCCTGGGCGAAAGTCCTGTTTCCATGGTGCAATCCTGATTGCCTTAAAGTGCTCGTGATTTGTTGTTTCACCAATTATCCCAACCTGCATTCCGACTTCGAACGGTTTTTCATTGCGTGACCTCATTTCACCTTTCTCGATAATCCATTTTTTTTCTTTGAAATCCACGATAGTCATTTTTTCATCTTCATCAATAGCTATGATCTCTCCCGCGATGACACCTTTTTCAGGAGCGACAAAAATCTGAGCTTTTTTAATTTTCCATTCAGCATAGCTTGGTATTTTTTTACTCAGACTGAATTCAATGGGTTTGTCCGCTTTGGTGACATAGAATGTTCCGCCAAAAACAAAAGAAAGGATCACCGAAGTCATAATAAGCTGCCATAATTTTAGCCGATACCCTTTTTTTGTGTGTTTATAAAGTGTGTCCGCCAGAAGAATGCTGATACCTATAAATATAAGCCAGATATAGGGGGCAATGAGTAAAGCGGAACGTATATGGCTTCCTGTGAATTGATGGGCCAGTTCCCAATCAGTCAGCGTCAAATGCCTTATGACGATAGCAATAGCTATGCCACCTATCATAACAGAAGAAAGAATGGCCGTGCCCAATAAGGTATGCATGAGTATAAAATAATATCGTGACTTGGGTATCATTTTTTCCTTTCGGATTTTTTCGAGGATTTTAGTGCTTAATTTTGTCATATATTAGGAATTAAGATGCATTTTTTCAGCAATCAGTTTAAATTTTTCTTTGGCTCTGTTTATAGTTGTTGCCACTGTCCCCATCGGCATCCTCAGGATGTCACTGATTTCTTCATAATTCAGATCTTCCATGTAACGGAGGATTAAAACTTCTCTGTATTTGTCGGGTAGCAGACTGATCGCTTTCCGGATTCTTTCTACCAGGTCTTTTTGTGATATTTCGGCTTCTATATCAATTTCACTTTTCAGAACTTCGATCAGGTTTGTTGTATCTTCGTCATCGTTTTCCAGTGCAACAGTGATAACTTTTTTATTTTTTCTTAAGTAATTGATTGCTTCGTTGTGAGTAATCCGGTAAGCCCAGCTGGAGAAAGAAAAGTCAGAGTCGTAGTCATTTAGATTGATATAAATTTTGATGAATGATTCCTGTAAAATATCTTCGATGCTTTCTGTGTCTAATCCCGTTATCCTTCGTATATACCGGCTCAGTTTTTTTTCGTAGCGTTCAACAAGATGCTCAAACTTCTCTTGGTTTTTGAGTGCAAGAACGACTAACTGGCTGTCCGATTTGGATTTCAGGTCTTTCATTTATGAAAACGCGGGTCTACTTTTAATACGTGTGTTATTATAATTTTCTTTCAGGAAATAGGAGATTGACAGAAGTATAAAATAGAGTATAATATAATTCCAGTAATATGCCCTCATGACTGAAAATCCAACATCTAAACCGCCATCACAGGCACCGAAACTGCCTGAAATTCTTACTTTTGATGAGGGCTTGAAGGAAGTGCGCAGAAGAATTGACAGGCTTTTCAAAAGCCAAAATGTGATTTCGGTGGCTATTAATGGTTCTAGCTCGAATGTGGGGAAGACCCGTTTATCTGGTCAACTTACTTCCGATCTTTTGGGAAGTCATATACCTACTGGGCTTTGCGGTGATCCGTCTCTTCTTTTGACTGCTCGTACTCAGTTGTACACTTGTCAGGAATTTTTTGATGATTGGATTCACCAGGTTTATATACTGAGTGCGTGAGACACTTTTCATGGTGTCAGATGCCATAATGGCAAGGATCTCAGAAAGGAATTGAATCAGCAATTAGGATCTAAAGCTAGTGCTTTAGGAATACCAATAAAGCAGGTGGATTTGTGGGTGGGTCTTTTTAGCAAAGAGCATCCTTTTGAAATTCCACCGATTTGGAAGGATGAACCTTATGATCCTTTTGAAGATATTTTAATCTGTAATGAAAAAGCAGTCGACAAAAGACAATACTAGCTTATGTTATACTGAGCTCTCTAGAACTTAGTATGAGCAAACTAAATAAGAACGAAATAAAGTTTATTCAAAAAAAGCTTCTCGATTGGTTTCAAAAAAATCAGCGTTCTTTGCCCTGGCGAAAGAAATATGAACTTATCAGGTCTGGATTTCAGAAATCATGCTGCAGCAGACTCAGGTTAAAACAGTACTCCCTTATTTTGATTGCTGGATGAAGGAACTGCCTACCATTAAATCAGTTACTGAAGCAAAAGAAGATAAGCTTTTAAAGCTTTGGGAGGGCCTTGGATATTACTCACGTGCACGTAATATCCAAAAGGCTGCAAAACAGATGATGAAAAAACACGGTGGCCGGTTTCCATCGGATTACGAGGATATTTTAGCGTTACCCGGGGTGGGGAAGTATACGGCCAGTGCCATTGCCAGTATTGCTTTTAATCAGAATTATCCAGTGGTTGATGGAAATGTGATCCGGGTGCTTTCCCGTTTCTTTTTTTACACAAAAAATACTCAATCTTCTGAGGCTGAAAGACAGATGTGGCAGTGGGCGAAGGAAATTTTACCGAAAGGTGAGGCGCGTCACTTCAATCAGGCTTTGATGGAGTTTGGTGCTTTGCAATGTACGCCTTCAGCAATTGATTGTTCAGGCTGCCCTCTGAAATTAAGATGCCAGGCATATAAAAAGGGCATGGTTGATCGCTTGCCTATTCGTGGACCAAAGAAAGAATTCAGGAATATAAAAGTTGCTGTCGCGGTTATAAAAAAAGATGGCAAGGTTTTTATCCAAAAACGTCCGAATTCCGGTCTGATGGCGGGGCTTTGGGAGTTTCCGGGGGGTAAAGCGGAAAAAGGGGAGTCGGCTATAAAGGCGATTCATCGTGAGATCTCAGAGGAACTGGGCATTTCCATTAAGAATGTCAGGCCTATAAAAAAGATCAGACATGCCTATACTTCTTATAAGGTGGATCTTCACTGTTTTGAGGCAGATTATGATTCAGGTAAGGTTGCCCTGAAAGCGGCGACTGATGGTAAGTGGGTAAAAGTTTCAGAGCTTAAAAATTACCCTTTTCCAGCTGCCAATGTTGAACTTATCGCAGATCTGTAAAAAAATTCTTGCCTAATACTGCAGGGCATGATTTGATGGGGGTGCGCCCTTTATTTTATAAAAACAAATATCATGGCAGAAGTACAACGTGCGGATTCATTGTCGGATTTTGATGACAATGAAGTGAGTCAGGTCAGCCGGATTAAAGTAGTCCGGCCTGAATTTAAAGTGGGACAGTTCATTGGCAGAGAAGCTATTATGGAAGAATTTGGAGATGCAGAGGGCTATGGAGACCGGCATGGTGAAGGACAGACTCACTGGAAAGGGGTCGTTCTTACGGATGGCAGAGAGGCGCTTCTTGACGTTGCGGATGATGAACGTTACAAAATCATTCAACTCTGTCAGCCGGGAGAGAGACTGGATTGGGATATGCTTACTTCGGGGTCATGATTTTCTCCGGTATCGTTATTCGTAACGCAGTGCTTCGATAGGGCTTTTTTTGGATGCCTGGCGAGCTGGGTACAGACCAAAAACCAATCCAACTGCTGCGGCCACACCAACACCCAGCGCAACGGCGGACATCGGAAAGAAGAATCTCCAACTGACAAAGCCTCCGAATTCTCTGATTCCGAATCCTATCAGCCAGGTAAAGGCAGCGCCGATGATAATGCCGATGATGCCTCCGAGAATTGTAAGAATGACAGATTCTATCAGAAATTGACTGATTATGTCAGTTCTGGTTGCTCCGATTGCTTTACGCAGGCCGATTTCCCTTGTTCTTTCGGTTACGGAAACAAGCATGATGTTCATAATACCGATGCCTCCAACAAGTAGTGAAATGGCGGCGACGGCGATCAGAAGAAGCGTTAGTACTGAGGTTACGCTTCCGATGATTTCCATGGCATCTTCCATGGTACCTACATGAAAATCATCTTTATCCGGGTCCGTAATGCCGTGCATTTCCCTCAAAGTGGCTTTAATATCTTCAACAATGCCGGGAACCATTTCTTCTGTTTCGGCTTCTATGAGGATGGCATGATAATGGCTGATACCCATCAGGACCTTTTGAACGGTGGTGTACGGCATCGTGATGATGTCATCAATGTTCATCATCATTTTGACTCCGGTAGGAGGCAAGACGCCGATGACTTTTACGTTTATATTTTTGATTTTTATCCTTTTTCCGATGGCTTCTGAATCACCAAAGAGTTCCTCTTTTACGTTGGAGCCAATAACAGCCACTCTTGCCATTTGTTTCACGTCTGTGTCAGTAAACATGGTTCCTTCTTCCGGTTCCACATCTAAAATATCCATCCATAGCCGATTCGCTCCTTCGATCATGGTCCTCATTTTTTCATTTCCATATGAAACGGTTGCATTTAAATACACAAAAGGAGCAATTTCATTATTTCCCCGTATGTTATTCGGATTACTTAGGGCTTTTACTTCTCTGTCTTTTAGTGATTCTGTATAAACCTCGGCAAAGTCTGAAAGTCCCTGTGGCATGCGTCCCGGTTCTACTGACAGAGTCCGTGATCCCATCCCACGAATCTGATCCAGTATCAGATCTTCAGCTCCTTTTCCGATAGCCATGACCATAATGATAGCCATAATACCGATAACGATTCCTAAGATTGTCAAAGCTGAACGCGATTTATGTGTTCTAAGACCTTTGGCAGCGATTTTAATTTGAGGGATTATCTTCATTTTATTTTTTGAAGCCATGATTTGCGTCATGTCTTTTCTTTACTTTGTGATCAGATTTAATCTGACCGTCGATTATTTTGATAATTCTCTGGGCGTGTTCAGCAGTATAAGTTTCATGCGTAATCAGAATAATTGTATAGCCGTGCTGCTGATTTAATTCCTGAAGAGTTTTCATAATCATCGCGCCTGATTTTGAGTCGAGATTACCGGTGGGTTCATCGGCAAAAATGACCTTTGCATCGTTCACGAGTGCACGTGCAATGGCTACTCTTTGTTTTTCACCCCCTGATAACTTAGAAGTTTCATGTTCCAGTCGATGTTCCATACCAACGGCCTTTATTGCTTTCATAATAAGGTCATGCCATTCTTTCTCAGGGCGATCTGAGTAAATTAAGGGCAGTTTTACGTTATCGTATACATTGGTTCTTGGAAGCAGATTAAAAGCCTGAAAAACGAAACCCATTTCTTTGTTGCGAATATGGGCAATTTCATCTTCCGTATAATCTTCCATTCCTTTTCCGTTGAATAAACAGGTGCCGCTGGTTTGAGGATCTAAGAAGCCCAGAATATGGAGCAGGGTGGATTTTCCTGATCCCGAGGGGCCCATAATGGCTACAAATTCACCTTCTTCAATATCAAAAGTCATTCCTTTAAGCACTTCGAGAGGAACCATCTCGTGATTATAAACTTTTCTGATATTTTTTGCTTCGATTAAGGCCATTTTAATCCGTGGAAATTACTACCAGAGTTCCCTCTTTTAATCCTTCAGTGATTTCTATCGTGCCGTCTGAGCCTTTGATGCCGGTTTTGACTTCCACTTCTTCAATGATCGGAATGTCACCATTGGAACCGTCTTGAATTTTGACGTATTTCTTTCCATCTTTGCTGATGACGGCTCTTTGCGGCACAGCGATCACCATTTCCCGCATATCAGTGAGTATATCGATATTTGCTGTCATGCCCGATTTGATATCTTCACTCTCTTCGGTGAACTGCAGAGTGACTTTGTAGGTGGGAATGCCTTCGATGATCGTTTCAGCAGGGTCAACATTGGTAACGATTGCCTGAAATTCTCTTTCTTCGCTGTAAGCATCAAGCGTTATCTTGGCTGGATCTCCGAGTTCAATTTTAGCAATATCGACTTCAGCCACGTAGGTTTCAATTTCATAATTCTTGTCGCTGATAATGGAAACAAAAGTCATTCGGCTGTCTGAATAAGGCGAACTGGGAAAGACCACTTCACCTACTTTAGCTTCCATCTTGGTAACGAGCCCTGAAATAGGCGCATAAAGTGTCGTTTTTTCGAGTTGAGCCTGGTAATTCTGTACAATAGCGTATTGACTGGAAACTTGAGCTCGTTGTGAGGCAAGGTAAGCTTCTGCCTGGCGTACTGCGGCTTCCTGGGCGCTGATCTGTTCGGCGGTGGAGCCGGCTTCTTTCAGTTTCAGCTGGTCTTTGGCGCTGGCTACATTGTTTATGGCCGTGTTTATAGCGTTTTCTGCAGTCGTAGTCAGGTTTTCGTTGATTGCTTTCTGAGCGATGATTGATTGCTGGTGACCGGTCAGTGTGTTTATCTGTGTGTTGATGCTCGTTTTTTCTGTGTTCAGTTTTGTGATATCTGCTACGCTCATAACATCAGTGACTTTGACTGTATTGAGAGCATTTTTTACCTTTTGCAATGCGCTGATGGCACTTGCTAGTATTGTTTCAATTTCTTCATTTGGACTGATAGCACTTAAAGCCTGAACCTTTCCGTAAACCCCTCCGCTTAAAGTGCTGATGAATTGTCTGACCCATCCTCCGGCACCGGAGGCACCGAGGAGTTCAAAGATGGCCGTTTCTTTAGCAGATTCAATCAGATATTTATCCTGATTAGCATTTGTGAAATAAGCCATCTGAATGTCGGTCAGGTTCAGAAGGGCTGTTTTTCCCGCGTCGACAGCAGCTGGCAGAGCTGTGCGTGCTGCTTCGTGTACATTTCGCAGGTCCGTTTCCGCTTTTGCCTGTACTGCTGCAAAATTATTTTGCGCATCGGTTAATGAAATCTGAGCATTTAATACAGTAGTCTGGCTTAACTGAAGCTCTTCAGGCCTTGTGCCCCTTTTAAGCTCTTCCAATATTGCCTTTTGGACATCTAAGGCTGCCTGATATTGCTGCACGAGCGCGCTAGCTGCGGAAGCGCCTGCGTAAGCCTGATTCAGTTGTGCCTGAATATCGGCGCTCCCTAAACTGATCAGTTTTTGTCCGGCTTCCACGCGATCTCCGACATCGGCATAGATTTCTTTCACTTTTCCGGTGATTTCAAAACTCAGATTGACGCTTTCAGAAGGTTCCACGGTTCCGGTAACACTGACTTCCTGAAGAAGATCCGCTTTTTCAGCTTTCATGGTTCTGACATTCGGAATATCGTCTTTATTGACTGTGTAGACTATCCAAATGACAATAGCCAAAACGATAACCGTCGGAACGATATAAAGTTTTCTTTTGTAGAAAGGAACCGTTTTTGGTTTTTTGTCCTGAAAAGTATTTTTGGAAGCTTTAGACATAATATTAACTCACAGTCTTTATATTATATCACTTTTTGGCTTTAAATTCAAGAGTTCTCTGCTATAATGCCCATTGTTTCTAAAAGTTATGAAATTACCTGAAATTCTTGCACCGGCCGGAGACCTTGAAAAACTGAAAACTGCTTACATGTATGGGGCAGACGCTTGTTATATGGGTATGAAATCTGTGAGTATGCGCGTAAAAGGCAGTACGATGGATATCGATGAGGTTGAAGCAGCGCTTAAGATTGCCAAAAAAATGGGCAAAAAGCTTTACCTGACCATGAATATTTATGCTCATGAAAACAAGATGAATTTTCTGGAGAAGGAGATTGAGAGATTAAAAGAAATGAAGAAGAAAGATCTAGTGCCCGATGGCCTTCTGATCTCGGATCCGGGCATTTTGATGGAAGTAAAAGAGGCCTGTCCCTGGATCGATATTCATATTTCCACGCAAGCAAACACGCTCAATGCATCAGCTTGCGAGTTTTGGGCTAAGCTGGGCGTTAAACGCGTTGTTCTGGGGCGGGAAGTTTCGCTTCGTGAAGTGAAGCAAATTCGCGAAAAATTAAAAGCAAAAGGGATTGAAGTTGAGCTGGAGGCTTTCGTACACGGGGCCATGTGTATGGCATATTCGGGCAGATGTCTGCTTTCTAATTTTATGACCAGTCGGGATGCGAATGAGGGTATGTGCGCGCATAGCTGTAGATGGAACTATAAAATGTATTTGGAGGAAGAAAAACGGCCGGGGGAATTTATTCCGGTTTACGAAGATGAAGCAGGAACCAGCATTATGAGCACCAAAGATATGTGTATGCTGGAGCATCTGGATGACATCATTGACTGTGGGCTTGATTCAGCCAAAATCGAGGGTCGTCATAAAACTGTTTTTTATGCTGCTATTGCATCACGCATCTATCGTCAGGCGATGGATCTGGCGGCCAAAGGTAAAAAACTGACACCTGAGCTTCTGGATCTGATGGAAACAATAAACACTCGCGGTTACTCCACTGGTTTCTGGTATGGAAAACCGGGTGCAGAAGGTCAAAAATACACAGGTGACAGAGGAGATTATAACGAAAAATACTGTTTTGCCGGCGTGATCCGGAAAGTCGATGGTAAAACGGTGGATATGGAAGTGCGAAACACACTGAAGCAAGGAGATAAGCTTGATATCATCACTCCGAAAGAGACTATTCCTGTTAAATTGGGCGAATTCAGGAATGCGGCCAATGATGAAATCATTGAAGAAGCCCATGCGGGACAGGGTTTTACGATTCGGTTTGAGGTGTCTGAAGAAGTTAAGGAAGGCTATGTACTTCGTAAACGCCTTTAATTATAATTTTTGCTGAGAGTTAGCCTTCGTTTTATTAATAATTTAAAGAAACATGAAAAATAAAGAATTGTGCTGGAAGATTGTTATTATTCTTCTGGTTATCGGCGGTCTTAACTGGGGACTTGTCGGTATCGGAATGCTGTCAAATTCCGAGCTTAATGTGGTCCATTTGTTACTTGATAAGGTTCCTACCGGTGAAGCCGTTGTTTATCTTTTAGTGGGTCTTGCTGCTCTGAAAAAGGCTGTTTATTTGTTTATGGGGAAATGTAAAGGCGGTAAGTGTGATTAATTAGTCGTTTTTCAGGAGGTCATTTTGACATTCATAAATAAATTGGATATTCTCATATCCTTTATTATTGATTTTTCTTTATGGCTAAAGCATATGATTCGGATAGCAGAAATAAAGAAATGGATTGCGTAAATGTTTCTCTGGATACGTTTAGTGCGATGACAGTCGCTGATGAGATTATAAAGAGCGGTTCTTTTGATCTGCTTTCAGCTGCTCCGCAGAGACAGCATCATGATATTGCAATTGCTTTGATGAATCGGAAAACTGATGATGGTGTTGCTGACGAGGCTATGATTGCCAAAGTAATCGAGAATCTTGATTTGTTTACAGGGGCTGATCGGAGACTCATCAAAGAGAAGTTGGTCCGTGAAGGACAGACAGGGCTATTGGTTAAACATGTCGACAAATTTGCGGGCTGTCTCACAGAGGCGGATGCTTTTTGGTTTATCGACAGAGGGCTCGCTCAAATGGTCGTTCGACATCTGGATGGTTTTGTTATAGGTGACTATCGTGCGCTTGCTGTAAAATTACATGCTGTTGGCAGGAAGGATTTAGCTGAGCAGGTACGTGGGAAAATCGGAGGATTAACCAAATAGATATTCAGTAATAGTTGATTTTAAACCTGTTAAATTTTCTCTTTCTGATGCGGATACAAGTACAGGATTTTTTTCCTTATACTTATTTCTGATCGTTTTTTCCCTTTGTGGAGTCACTAAATCAATTTTGTTGAATACATTGATCATCTTTTTTTTGTCACATTTGAGTTCTTTCAGGATTTTTTCAACGACTTCTATTTTCCATTCTATTTCAAAGTCGTTTATATCAATGACATGAAGCAGTAAATCGGCATGAATAGTTTCTGCCAGTGTGGATTTAAAGGCTTCAATAAGCTCCGGAGGCAGATCCCGGATAAAACCGATTGTATCGGAAACCAGTATGCTTTGATTGATTTCCGGCAGATAAACCTTACCGATCCGGCTATCCAGCGTGGCAAAAAGTTCATCTTTGATTTTTACCTTTTTGTTGGTTAGAGCCTGAAGTAGGCAGGATTTTCCGGCGTTCGTATAACCCACAATGGCTACCGTTTTAAAACCCTGGCTCTGCCGTTTATTCCGTTGTCCCTCTTGGTTTCTGGCAACTTTTTTGAGGTCTGCTTTAATCTTTTTTTCGCGGGCGGCAATGTGACGCTTCATGATTTCAATATTTGTTTCACCTTTACCGCGTGTTCCGATACCGCCGGCCTGACGCATGAGCTCCAGCCCCATCTTGAAAATACGCGGTCCCAGATGCTTAAGACTGGCCAGCTCGATCTGCAGTTTAGCTTCTTTAGTGGTTGCGTGCTTATCGAATATTTTTAAAATAAGATCGATCTTATCCCATACTTTAATAGCGTGTTTTTCGAAAATGGCTTCCAGATTATAAAGCTGCCGCGGTTTTAACAAATTGTTGATGATCAGAAATTCAACATTAAGTTTCAAGGCATCCTCTAAAAGTTCCTCGACTTTACCCTTACCTATATACGTCTTATAGTCAGGAACCTGTTTTTTCTGAATTTTTCGCACGATAACAAAGCCTCCGTAAGTTACAAGCAGGCTTTCAAGCTCATTTAAACGCGCCAAACTGTCTTCCGGCGTCATGTTGGGCGGAATAATATCAACGAGGATGGCCCTGGGGAGTTTGGACATTAGTAAATCAGTTCAATATCCAGATCAGACTTGGGGCGGCATTGGCAGGCTAATCGCTGCCCCTCGGGTAGGTCCATCATCTTTTCCGTTTCTGTTTTTTCAGTAAGCTCTCCGGAATTTACTTTAATGGCACAGGTCTGACAAATACCGGCGCCATTGCAGGCAGCCACGATTTCTGCACCCTGTGCTTTTAATTGATGCATCAGATCCTTATCAGAAGTCTCGTCGACCTGGTAATCTTTTCCGTTTACGTGAACAGTAACCATAATGTTTTTTTGTTAATTTACTATGGGTACTTTATCAATATTATTGAGGCCTTTCAAACAGTTCTGCTATCATAGGCGTATGAAACTTATCAGTTGGAACGTCAATGGGATTCGGGCAGTGGTCAGTAAGGGCTTTTTGGAGTGGTTTGCCAAAGAACAGCCAGATATCCTTTGTCTGCAGGAAACCAAGGCACATCCTGATCAGCTGGGTTTTGAACTCACTCATCCGGCAGGTTATCATGCTTATTTTAGTCATTCCAAGGCTAAAAAAGGTTACAGCGGTGTGGTTACCTATACAAAAAAGGAACCGCTTAAAGTTTCTGAAGATATAGGAATTGAAGCATTTGATCAGGAGGGGAGGATTGTTATGACGGAATTTAAAGAATTTATTTTATTTAACGTCTATTTTCCCAATGGAAAGGCGTCGACGGAACGTCTGCAATATAAATTGGAGTTTTATGAGGCTTTTTTAAAGCACATTGAGGCACTCAGAAAGAAAGGAAAGAAGATTGTGTTTTGCGGTGATATCAATACAGCACATCAAGAAATCGATTTGGCCAGGCCAAAGGAAAATGAGGACGTTTCCGGCTTTCTGCCGATTGAACGCAAGTGGATCGATCGGGTGATTAAAAAAGGATATATCGACAGTCTTCGGGAATTTCATCCGGAACCGCACCTATATACGTGGTGGTCCCTGCGTTCCGGAGCCCGCGGTCGGAATGTGGGATGGAGAATTGATTATATATTTTTGCAGAAGGAGCTAAAAAAGCACTTAAAAGATGCCTACATTATGCCGGATGTCAGGGGATCCGATCATTGTCCAACAGCTGTCACACTGACTTTTTGAACTATTTAATGGTTTTTAAAAGAAATTTCTTGACAGTCAATTATTCCTAGATTAGACTTTTCTCTGTTTTTGCTTTAGCTTCAAAATTATGACCAACAGACATGCCAGTAAACAGCATGGCCTCAGCGGCGTGCAAACAATGCAGCCGAAGAGCAAACTGCGCTACAGAAGGAATAAAGCTAAAGCTGCCATCAGAAAGGCCGAAAGGAGGGGGATTACAGAAAAGTAACTTTTTTGTAATTAACTATTGACAAATTTTGAATTTCATATAAAATAATACCCTTGTTCACAAAATTCGTCAGCTTGACGTTTTTGGAAGCAGTAGTATTATATTAGTCGGTTTACTTGAGCTAGTTAAGCTCAGTGAGCTGCAAGTTGCCTCTAGACGATACGATTTAACCCCCACATTAATGGCTACATCTGGACAAGCTTCCACCGGCAACGCAAACAGTGCTCTTGCTGTGTTGCAACAGGAAAACTTCAACCTAAAAGAGGTGATTGAAGATATGTTCCTGGTCCTTACTGATAAAGAAAAGGATGTTATCATCAAACGTTTTAGTCTGGATAACAAGCCTAAACAGACTTTGGACAAAATCGGTAAACATTATGCTGTTACCCGTGAACGTATCAGGCAAATCGAGAATATTGCTCTTGGTAAGCTCCGGAGAACCGTCAGTAATACCAAACTCAGACTGATCAACCGGCTTGCTAAGGAAATTATTACTCAGGAAGGTGGGGTGATGCTTGAGGCTGAGATCATCAACCGCATTCTTCAGAACATTTATACAAGCGATAAGGTGGATGGAAAGATTATCGTTCTTTCTCTCAACTGCGATGTCGATCTGAAAAAAGTTCCCCGAACCAATACTTCTGAGGCTTTCTGGATGCTTAAAGAAATCAGCCTTGGAGATATCCGGAAGATTACAGAAGCCGGTCTTGCTGCACTTAAAAAGCACGGAAATGTAATGACCGAAGATCAGCTGATTTCTGCTGTGCAGAACCTGAGCCTATTCAAAAACAAGACCATTTCCAGTAAACTCATTATTTCCTGCCTGACAACCGACAAAAGAGCCCGCAAACTGGAAGATAAATGGGGGCTGATGGAGTGGCGTCATGTCAATCCAAGATCCATCCGTGATAAAGCTGAAATTGTTCTGGATAAAGCCAAAAAACCCCTACACTTTGTTGAGATTTCTAACCGCATCGGTGAAATCGGCTTTGATAAGAAAGTGGTTACCGTTCAGGCGGTTCACAATGAGCTTATCCGTTACGATCAGTTCGTATTGGTCGGTCGCGGCCTTTATGCCCTAGCCAAATGGGGTTACGAGCCGGGAACCGTTTCAGATGTGATTGAAAAGCTACTTGCTAAAAACGGTCCTATGTCCAAAAAGCAGATCATTAAAGAAGTCCTTGATCAGCGTGACGTTAAAGTAGGAACTATCTCCCTTAATCTTCAGAAGAATCCTAACTTCGTCCGTGTTGGTCGTGCTGTTTACTCGCTGGAAAAGAAATAGGACGAAATTTGTTTAGATTTAAGTGAAAAACCCCGCGAAAGCGGGGTTTTTTGTATTATTTTCTTTCCTACTTTTGTGAGCAAAAAATACTAAAAGCTGTATGGGTATTGATTTTTCGGCTTATTTTTGCTATAATTATTAGAAAAATTACTAAAAACAAAAATGAATCCCATTGCCAAATCTTTCATTGTTGTCAGCATTCTGCTTTTCGTTACGGCTTTCATGCCTACTCCGCAGTTGCGGGCAGCCATTTTTGAAGGATCTGAAACAAGCGGAGAACATCCCTATGGTTTTTGCCTTGATCATCCTGATCATCAGGATTGTATTGATATTGATTGTAGTGTGGATCGGAGTAATCCACTCTGTATTTCAGAAACACAAATCGGAACGGGTATTGCAAGGGAGTCCCTGACTGGTACAGGAATCACACATACAGAAGATTTTGGTGATTATATTAAGAAAATTGTTAACTTCTCTCTGCCATATTTGGTATTAGCTGCTTTTCTGGGATATGTAGTGGCAGGTTTTATGTATGTCACTGCCTTTGGTAATGATGAGCAGATGCAGAAGGCTAAGAAAATTCTGGTATGGGTTTCGATCGGTCTTATTCTGGTCATCCTTTCCTACGCTATTGTAAATCTTTTAACCAGCGAGCTCATCAGAGGTCTTGGCGGAGAGGATCAGGCTGAAGCAGCCCGAAGAGGACAGGCCGCCGGACAAGCTGCTGCTGAGGCAGCCGCTGCTGCTGCTGCCGCCGCCGGTAATTAAAAATTTTTCCAAAGTTAAGTTTTAATGACAAGAAAAACACAAAAAATCACCTTCAATGTCCTTCTGATCGTTATGATCCTCATAACCTGTTTCCATTTTGTGGAAGCCTTTGCTCAGGGGGATCTTACGGGAGGGGGCCGCGGACTGGCAATACCTGAGAGTGAGGTAGCCATCAGTCAGGACATTGCCCAGAGGCCCCTGGCCGAAGTAGTGCTTGGTATGGTGAATTATTTCATTGGCTTTCTTGGGTTTGTCGCGGTTATCACTTTTGTTTATGCAGGGGTTCTTTGGGTGGTTGCCGGTGGTCAGGATGAGCAGATTACTAAGGCAAAGAAAATAATGACTTACTCTTCTTTGGGCCTTGTTGTTGTTCTTCTTTCCTTCTCAATTGTTACGTTTATCACCAGTTCCGCCGGGGGTGGGGTCAGAACTTGTACCGTTACTGAGGATTGTGATTCAGGTTTTATCTGTGACGCGGGCTTGTGTGTTCCGCCGGAGGGTGACAGAGGTATGGGTTTTGTGTGCCGGGATGATACGGAATGCGCTTACGGTTTAACCTGTATCAACGGTGTTTGTGTACGTCCGAGTGACTGGGCTTGTGAATCCAGTATTGATTGCGGACGGGGAGAATACTGTTCTGAGTTTGGTACTTGCGTGAGAGGTGAAGATCTTATTTGTGAGGATAATTCAGACTGTCCTTCACCCAAGCAGTGTGATCCTTACGGTTTGTGCCGCAATCCGAATGCCGGTTCAGGATCGAGCTGTGAAGATAGCTCCGATTGTCCTTCGGGTTTTGTGTGTAATGGAGATAAGAATATTTGTGAAATTCAGGGAACGGTGGGAGATATACCGGAAACCGGTGCGGTTAGCGGTGGTGACACAGAAGCTCTTACCGAGGATGCCCTGACTGAAGCTGATCAAACGATCAATGAGCTCGGGGCAGAGTTGAGTAATATTCAGAGTGATATTGAGTCGCTTCCTCAGGAAGTTCAGGATGACGTGAATGTCGCTTTAGGAGGGGGAACACTGGCTGATAAAATGGCTGAAATCAATTCTCTTCTTACTTCAAGTAATGATCCCAGTGTGATTTCTGTTCTCGAAAAACTACAGAGAGGCCTTCAAAGACTTTTACTTCTTCGTGAAGAGATGGATGAGCTGCGGCTTGTTATGCCTGAATCTAAAGAAACTATTGCGGAATGGGATAAAACTTCTATTACTTTAAATGAGCTTATTGATGATCCAACCAGTAATATCAAGCTCAGACGCTTTGAAAATCTATACCGGAGCTTAAAGGATTTGATCCGTAAATTTCCTGTGGTTATTTCCAAAATCACTGCGGCGCCGGGTGAAGGCAATGTACCCTTTTCAGTGACTTTTGACGGACTGAATTCGGTGGATCCGACCGGTGGTACGATCAGTGATTATAAATGGTCTTTTCTTGATAGTTCGGGCAATCAGGTGTCGCTTGGCAATTCACCTGTGATCGTTCATGAATTCACGGAGCCGAATACTTACAGCGTCATGCTTCAGGTATCCACGTCCAATAAAGATTCCGACGGCTATAAAACAGCCATGGACGGAATTTCTACCGTTCGGGTTAGGGCGAATCCTCCTTCTTCACGGGTCGGCTTCAGGGTGAACGGAGTGGAAGTCAGGGATGTTCATCATGTCACTTTGGACGAGGCTAAGGCTGGTATCAGTTTCGATCCTTCGATCACGGTTCCGGCTTTGGGGCGAACCATCGAAAAATATGAGTGGTTCTATGGTGACACCAATGGTGAAGAACGTACCGTTCCGGCAACGGTGGTACACAGTTATAAAGAACCTGGTGAGTATTTTGTTACACTTAAGGTAACGGATAGTATTGGCCAGACAGACAAACGTGTCATCAAGCTTATCGTTAAATCCCTTGCGGCTTCCATTGAATTTATTCCGGCAGAAGGTAATGTCAATACCGAATTCAGATTCCTTGGTATCAACAGTCGTAGTGATGACGGTATCATCAATAATTATCAATGGCAGATCAATGACACAGAAGGGTTCACGGTAGTCACCAGTTCAACCGAAAGTTTCTATCATACTTTTGACAGGCCCGGGACGTATTATGTGGAACTTATAGTGACCGATACGGCCGGTACGAAAGATAAAAATATGCGTGAACTTAACGTCTTTTCCCGTAAGCCGGTAGCTACTTTTGATTATGATTCTTCCGAACCGAATCATCCCAACACGATCGAATTCAGTGCTTCGGGCAGTTATGATCCCGATCAGGGTGACCAGGTTACTTATTCCTGGGATTTTAACGGAGACGGACAATTTGAGATTGTCGACAGTCAGGACGTGCTCGCCAGCTATACTTACCAGCGTGCCGGTGAATATAAGGTCGTTTTACAGGTTCAGGATTCTTTCGGACAAAGAAATCAAAGCGAGAAGATTGTACGCATTGATTCCGTTCTTTCCGGAGATATTATTCTTGATAAAAAAGCTGCTCAGGTAGGAGAGGCGATTACTTTTAAGGCTGAGAGCCCGGGAAGTGTTGCTTATCTTTGGGAATTCGGTGATGGACTCACCACCAGTACCGAAGATAAAACGGTCACTCATTCTTACGAAAAGAAAGGTAAATACGTTGTTAAACTTAACTTCTTTGACCGGGATGACAATGATAATTCTGATACCACTTATGTCCTCATTGGTGAAGGAGACAGCCCGATTGCGGTGGCTAATGTGCTGATTGACGGTCGTAATCCGCTTATTGTGGAAGATCTCTGCGGTCAGGGGCTGGATGGTTATATTGTAACCAGATCGGACAATGTTTCGCTCAATGCGAGAGAATCAATCAATCGTGATGGTTCAAGCCGGCTCCTTGTTTATGATTGGAAGTTTTCCAACGGAACACGCAACGACCGACGTGATTTTACTCATCGTTTTGATGAAATCAGTCCTTCCGGAGCATGTTCAACAGCTTCCCTTGTGGTTCGTGATGAAATCAGCGGTCAGGCCAGTGATGAAGACATTTTTTACTTTAAGGTGATCAACAAACTGCCGGATATTATTGATTTCGTCGTTGAAAGTGATACGGAACGTGCGCTCATCACCCCCACCAAAATCAGAATGAAAGTGGTTGGCGCTAAAGACGCTGACGGCCAGATAAAGAAATATAAATGGTGGTATTACCGCGAAGGTTTTGAAAACCAGCTTCTTGGAGTTCATTCCACCACTGAGCCGGAAACGGAAATGATTATTGTGGCTCAGGGGCAGCCGGATATGAAGAATCGTTATTTCTTTGGAGTGGAAATTACCGATAATGATGGTGGTGTGTTTGAAAGCACTGAGCGTTTTGGCGAGGTGAGTTACCTAGACGTGACTAACGGCCCTAACCTTTCGCCAGTTGCGGAATTCACGATGGATAAAACGACGATTGCCGTCGGAGATTCCATTACTTTCGTTTCGCAGTCTTATGATCCTCAGGGGGATGATCTTCCCGGTGATGCTTTTCAGTGGGATTTTGACGGGGACGGCGCATTTGATGACACAACCAGCGGTGCTCAGGTAAACCGGCAGTTTAACACGCCCGGTGAATATGAAGTCAGACTGAAAGTAATACACCGGGGACTGTCTTCCACTGCCCGCAGGACTGTATATGTTGAACCTACCAACAGTTATCCCCAGGCGGCTTTCACCTATGAAGTAAAGGGCAATACCGTTAGTTTTAACGGCAGTCCTTCCCGCTATGATCCTGATTTAACTGACACGACTCTGCGATTTGAATGGGATTTTGATGTTCAGACGGATGCGGATGGTAATGGCGTCAACGATGATGATGTGCAGTCAACCGAAGTGGCGCCTGCTCATACGTTTACGGAAACCAGGCTCTATCGTGTTAAGCTGACCGTACTGGACAGTCTTGGTGATGAAGGGGTGGTGGTTCGTGATGTGGACCTGAGTCTGAGTGAGTCCCAAAGACTTCGGGGTACCTATAATTCACTGAAGCTCTCCGCGCCGAATCAGCCGCTTACGACGTTAGAATTGACGATTTCTCCATTTTATATTTCCCGTGGTGAGACAGCTGATTTTATAGCTAAAGTTGTTAACGCTGATAATTCCGGCTACTACGGAGATGTTTTCTTTGATGTTTTAGATGGTTCCGGTGAATTTACACCTAATCCGGTACAGGCGATTGACGGTAGAGCAGTTTCAATCTTTACGGCGGTTGATTCCGGTCCGGTCCGGATCCGGATAACGGCTACCGGTACTTATTATGGCGATATGACGGAAGAAGTGATTCTTAATGTTCAGTAAGCTAAAGCATGCTAAAAAATCTTATTAAATTGTCGGCGATTCTGATCCTCCTGGTCTTCCTGACCGCTTCCAGTGTTATGGCCAGCGGCAAGATGGAAGTGACTATGGGAGATAAGGTAACCCTGCAGGCAGAAGAAGTCTCCGGAGGCAGCTTCAAATGGGTTGTCAAAAAAGACAGAGAGATTCTGAGCACCCAGAGCACATCTATTTTTAATTATACGTTTAACCAGCAGGGTGAATATGATGTGGTGCTTACTGTAACAGACAATGCCGGTAACATTAAAAGCACAACGATTTCGGTGCTGGTCGGTGGGCGTTATTCAGAAATTACTCCGGCTGTTTCCGGCGAAGAAGGAGAGGAAGGGGGAGGGGGCTTTATAGGAGTACCTCTTTCTGTTGGTCTGGAAACGCTTCCCACAAAAACTTCTCAGAGAAGTGTACACATTATTGGCGATGAAGGCCGTGTGGTTTTTGACATTGCTTTCCGGGAAGACATATTGGAGTATCGTATCGATCGGAATGTGTTTGCAGATTCCGATGGAAATGGTATTGCAAACGATGATATCGATAATGCAGATCATAGTTCCTATTTACTTGGAGGTATTTGGCAAACTAAATATTTGGCTTCTGAATCCAATAAGATTGCCGCTGAAGTAACGGTAGTAAACAGAGAGGGGAAAAAAGCCAAAACTCAGGTAGAAATTATCTTTGAACCTGTACCCAGCAAAGAGGGTAATGTCGTCGCCGTGCTGGATACGCTTCCTGCTTACGATTCTGAAGATAAAACGATCTATGTTTACGATGATCTTGCTCCTGTCGCTTTTTATTCAAGGCGCAGTAAGGGGGATGTGATCGAGTATCGGATCGATAAAAACATTTTTGTTGATTCTAACGGCGATGGAAATCCGTCTAATGATATCGATAATAAAAATGACAATTCCTTTAAAAACGGTGATGTATGGACGACTGCCTATCAAAAGACTGATGATCAAATCATTGCGCAGCTGATTGTGGTCGGCAGAGGAGGGACCGGAAGCCGTATTCAGCGCTCAATTAAATTCACTGATAAGCCGGCTGAAATTATTCCGGAAACCGTTGAGCCTATGGCACCCATCCAGTTAAAAGCCGATAAAGAGTTTGTTCAGAAAGGTGATCCGATCAAATATTCCGTTGAAGGCCTGGTGCAGAATTTAAAGAATTATGTTTTTGAATGGGATTTTAATGGAGACGGTACAGTGGATCAGACAGTTGAAGGGGATAATGAAGTAACCTATATATATGATGAGCCCGGAATTCCTCAGGCTAAAGTGCGTGTTTTGGATGCCAATGGGAATGAAGCTACTTTTAGTCTGGATGTGCTGGTCAAAGATGTTGCCGGAACAACGGCTGATTTTGAATATGTAGTGGAAGGAGGTAAAGTGAGTTTCACCAATCTTTCTGTAGCCAGCCCGAATTTGACCAGTAAGATTTTGTCTTATACCTGGAGTTTTGGGGATACTGATCCGGATGGTTATGAAGCTCAGAGAGATCAGATCGGTTTGCAGAACCCCATTTATAATTACAGTAAGCCCGGTACTTATATTGTGACTCTGACGGTTGTTGATTCTGATCAGGTTACCAGTACGAAATCTGAAGAAATTGTCATTGAAGAGGTATTTGGTGAAAACGGTCTTCCTGTTATTGAGGGGGAAGCGGAAGAAAGAGGGCCTGAAGGTGAGGGTATTTCGATTATCTGGACGATTTTAAAAGTTATTTTCTATGTCATTCTGATTGTTGTTGTTCTGGTACTTCTTATCATTCTGGGGCTGCTCACCTTTCTTAAGATTCAGCATCCTGATTTGGTATTCGAGGAACTCGTTGATGAGCTTAAGATCAAGTTACTTGGTATGATGGGGGTTCATGAAGCGATTGAACCAACTCCTGAAGCTCCTCCAGCCAAGGCTGCTGCACGGGCTGCCGAAACTGAGATGCCAGTTGAGCCTGTCAGTGAAGAACCCGTACTGGCCAAGCAGGATGCACCGGTTCCTGATTGGCTGAAAGGTACGATTCCTTCAGAAAGTCCTGCTAAGAAATCAGAAGTTCTTGAAGGTGAAGTTGAAGAAGAACCGGTTTCTGAAGAAATGCCTACCGAACCAGAACCTTCCTCTGAAACTCCTGAATCTGCCCCTAAGAAAACTGGAGGAAGTGAAGAGCTTAATAAAAATGAAGGCCCGGTACCTGACTGGCTCAAAAATGCCTAAAAATATCACTTGCCAATTGTTATTTTTTAAGGTATAATTTTTTTCCAAATAACTAATTTAGATGTTGTATGGTGGACGATTTTTCAAAACGTAAAGAAGAACCTGAGCATTCCGAAGCTTTATCAGCAATTGAAACTGCAGAAAAAGATGCATTAGAGTTAGCGAAAAGTATTCATAAAGATGAATTGCAGCTCAGGCGAGTCATGCTTAATTATTTATGTGCCGCAACCGGTGAAGGAAGACGCATTGAAGGACGGCAGCAATTAGTGCATAAAAAATCTGATTCAGGCGGAGAAGTTTATGAGCATAAAGCTGAACCGGTGTTTAGTTGCCCCAGTATTGTACCGTATCAGGCAAAAAAAATCCGTGAAGACTATGGAAATGTTGATTTTAGCATTGAGATCAAGCAGGCTTTTATGCAAAATCTTTTTTCAGGCAGAGGGGATTATTCGTTAATAATTAGAAATACTTTCCCTGATGTGATTACAGATGAGTACGTAGCAGAAGTCCGTGCCAGTTTAGCGGAGGGTGCGACAGGAAATGAACAGAAAGCATTTCTTTTAAGCATTCTTGATAGCGCTCTTGATGCGGAAAAAAAGGTCTAAATAGTGTGCTTTGCCGGTTTTCTTTTTTGATAGGTGGATAAGGTTCTTATCTTTGCTTTTTTTGCTATTCGCAGGGCTTCATTGAAGCACCTTCCGACTTCGCTGGCTTTGTGAGCATCTGAGCCGATGGTGAAGTGTTCAAGACCTATTTCTGCTGCCCAGCGCAGAATGGTGGGGTGGGGAAAGATTTCTTTGCATCTGTTTTTCATACATTTGGTATTGAGCTCCAATCCGATACCCTTTGTTTTCATGAGCTTCAATATGGGCAGGATTTGATTTTTGTATTTTTCAGGCTGAAACGGTCCGTAAAATTTATGGCCGAACTTTTTACAGATATCAAAGTGCGCAATCACATCGATGTGTCCCCACTGAACCAATTCTTTCATATTTTTAAAATAGATACCGTAAGCTGTTTCTTCGTCTGTTTTTGAATACAGATCATCAGCGAACAGATGGGAAGAAATGATGACGTCGCTGACGACATGAACTGACCCCAGAACAAAGTCCAGATCGGCTTCTTCTATCAGTTTTTTAAGATTTTGCATCCATCCTTTGTGGTATCCCATTTCCATGCCGAAGCCGATTTTGATTTGCGGGTATTCCTTTTGGATTTCCCTGATTTCCTCTTTGATTTGCCGGAAAATTTTTTTAGCCTTTTTTAAGTCAAATATATCTTTACCGGTTTTGGGGTCATGAAGTTCGGGATGATTCGTAATACAGATTTCCCGAATGCCCCGCTCCAGTGCTTTTTTAACGATTTTTCGGGTATCTGATTCAGAGTCCGGTGAAAAGTGATTGTGAATGTGATAATCGATCAGCATTTTCGGCTTGGATTAATTGACTGGCTGGTATCAATTATATACAATGAACCTTGAAAAAATAACAAAAAACAAAATGCCAGAAAACAGCAATCCGAATCAAAATGTCCCTCCTCCAGCTGCGACACCTGTCACTCCTGAGATGGAGGCTGTTTCAGCAAATCAGCCGAAAACGGCCGGGTCTTCAGCGGTGAAGGCCGGAATGGGGGTAAAACCTGTAAAAAAGGGGGCGATGCCTCCCACAAAAATTGGTAAAGAAAAACCTGAGCAGTCAAAAAGGAAGTTTATTTTGGGGTGTATAGGAGGTTTTATCATTTTATTTGTGATATTCATCATTCTGATGGTCCTGATGATTTCACGAAGCGGTGCATCCAATCCGGTCATGCAGGCTTTTAATCTTGATCCGGGCGGAGTGAGGAATTTTTTGCAGGGGGTGGTTGGTTTCGCTTTTGGAATGCTGTCACTGCTCTTTTTAATACTGCTTATTATTGGTTTATTTAAATATCTCGGGGCTCAGAAATCGGATGCTGAAAAACGTCGTCGCAATCTGATAATGACGATTGTTAATACTGTTTCACTGGTTTTAATGGTGGGTATTTGGGCGGTGCTGGCTAATTATATTGGACGTATTGAAATTGCGGCAGAACGTGTTATCGCTGAAATTGTCGTTGTCGAACCTGAAGATCTGAGCAATCTGACGGCGCCGGTTGAAATTACTTTTAGTGCCTTGAATGTGGCCAAAGCCTTGGAACAGGGCGGTATTCAAATCGAAGGTATGAACTGGGATCTGGATGGTGATGGGTCCTTTGAGCTGCCCGTGAAGGATCCGGAGGTGACTCATCTTTATAACCAAAAAGGAATTTATACCATTGGTTTACAGGTTAAAGTGGCTGGCGAAGAGAACTATCGTGAACCGTACACTCAGATTATTTCTATTCCTAATGCAGCCTTTGCTGCCGAGCCTTCTACCGGTACAGCGCCCCTTACTGTTGAATTTGATGCAAGTATCATTATTTCTAAAAGCGATGCAGCCAGTTTGGACTGGGATTTTGATGGCGATGGTACTTATGAGCTGGAGGGTCCTGATAACTTAAGACCACGTTATATCTTTGATCAGATTGGCATTTACAAGGTCCATTTAAGAGCCATCGATAAGAATAACAATGTTGAAAATTACTATCGGAACATTGAGGTGGTCGTATCTGATCAACCTATTGTATCTGCTTCTATCGATGCGACCCCGGGACTCAAAGGAGGAATTCCATTTCAGGTGCGCTTTGATGCCAGTCGTTCAGTAGCCACCAAAGGAAAGATCGTTAAATATCAATGGGATTTTGGAGACGGTTCCGATCTCCAGTCAGGAAAGAGCGTTTCCCATGTATTTAGTGAATCAGGTTTTTATTCGGTTGCACTGACGGTTGAAGATGATCTTGGTAATCAGGCAAGCACGACGCTGGAAATTGAGGCACAATCTGTTTCTTCCGTGCCTGAAGCGGTGATCAGCACGGTACCTGCCGCACCTGGAGAACAGCCCCTTACTGGTACACTGCCTTTTAAGGTGGAATTTGATGCTTCTGATTCTCTGGATGCAGATAAAGATATCGTTGATTATAAATGGGATTTTGATGATGATGGTACAGTGGATCAGGAAGGTGTAAAAGCAACTCATACTTATGATAAGACAGGCAGCTTTACTGTTCGGCTGTCAGTCGCTGATTCGGAAGGGCAGGAAAGTTCCGTTACGATGCAGGTGGTTGTGGGAGAGCCAGGAGTTTTAGCAGTCATTACTGCGACCCCTGAAGAAGGTACAGCACCCCTTACAGTTCAGTTTGACGGTTCTTCATCCAGTGCCTATCAGGGGAATATTGTCAGTTATGAATGGGATTTTGGTGACGGCTCTCCAAAGACCATTACGGGAGCTATTGTTTCACATAAATACAATGCAGTTGGTACTTATGAGGTACGTTTAAAAATACTGACCAACAACAATGCGTCAGCTTCTGCAAGTAAGTCCATCTATGTGCGTGAAGTGCCGCTCAGAGCTTGTTTTACCCCAAGTCGTTCCAGCGGGCTGGCGCCACTGACTGTTACCTTTGATTCAAAATGTTCCACCGGAGCTGTTTCCGCTTATCATTGGCAGTATGGTGACGGAGAGGAAACAACGAGCAAAAACCCCACGCATACTTTCGAATTCCCAGGCACCTATACAGTGATTCTGGAAGTAGCTGACAGCAAGAATAATGTCAGTACTTATCAGGAAGTTGTTGTGGCGGAGGGGGAAGTTCAGTAAACTATAAGCTATGAGAAATAATAAGAAGATCATCAAGATTATCGTTTATATTGCCATCGCGGCGCTGGTTTTTACGTCGCTGGCACCTCTTCTTGCATCCTTTAGTTAATCATCATGAACAAGAGGGAAGTTATACCGCTTAAACAAAAGCCGGATCTTTGTTTGACTCTTCCCGGTTCGAAGTCGATTACCAACCGGGCTCTTTTATGTGCCGCCCTGGCGACCGGGACGTCGCGAATTTACGGTGCTTTGAAATCTGATGATTCGGAGGTGATGCAAAGAGCCCTGAAACAATTTGGCGTAGGCATTCGGAAAAAGAAAGATTGCCTAGAGATTGCTGGAAGGGGCGGTAAATTCAGAGGGGGGAAGGTAACCGTTGACCTTCATAATGCGGGGACAGCCACGCGATTTTTGACGGCTATATCGGTTTTCAGACCGGGAGAAACCATAATAACCGGTAATCAGCGCATGCAGGAGCGCCCGATTGCGGATCTGGTGGAGGGCTTAAGGCAATTGGGGGCTGATATTCAGTATATGAATGCGGAAGGCTGTCCGCCACTCACTATCAGCGGGCTGAAACTCCCTAAAAAGCTCTTTATAAATATGAAGGGGGATAAAAGCAGTCAGTATTTTTCATCTCTGTTTATGCTTGGCCCCCTACTGGGGAGGCCGCTTAAGATTCGGGTTGTCGGAGAGCTGGTTTCTAAACCCTATATTGATACCACTATAGCCGTGATGAAGGCTTTTGGGGTAAGTGTGAAAAATAATCAGTACAAATCCTTCGAAATCAGGCCTCAGAAGTACAAAAAGGCGAATTATCGGGTGGAGGGGGATGCTTCATCCGCTTCATATTTCAGTGCTCTTCACTTTTTGCATGGAGGAAAGCTCAAATTCACTAATTTAGACTATAAAAGGGCCATTCAGGGTGATGCAAACTTCCCTGAAGCGCTTGAAAAGCTTAAAAAAGGCAGTTCCCGAACTATTAATATGGAATCTATGCCGGATGCGGCAATGACATTGGCTGTTTGCGCCGCATTTGCCAAGGGAAGCACAAAAATTACGGGACTTTCAACTCTCCGGATCAAAGAAACGGACCGATTGGCGGCCTTAAAAAATGAACTTTGTAAGGTTGGAGTGAAAGCTTCGATTACGAATAGCTCTATTACGGTCAGCAAGGGGGAGTTTAAGCCTGCGAACGTAGAAACTTATAACGATCATCGCATGGCCATGTGTTTTGCGGTGCTGGGAACGAAAGTACCTAGTATTGTGATAGAGAATCCTGACTGTACAGATAAGACTTACCCGAATTTTTGGGAAGATCTGGAAAAAGTTTATCTGGCTCCTATTAAATTGGGACAGAAAAATTTGCTGTTAACCGGAATGCGGTGCAGCGGGAAAACTTTTCATGGAAAGAGGCTGGCAAAGAAGCTTGGCAGGATGTTTGTGGATCTTGATCAGGAGATTGAAAAAACGGAAAAGATGAAAATTGATAAGGTCGTTAGACTCAAAGGTTGGCCCTATTTTAGAAAAATTGAACAAAAAATTTGTTCAAAATTTGAAGGGGTAAAAAATCTGGTTATTGCGGCCGGAGGCGGGGTTGTTTTAAGTCCGAAAAATATGAAAGCTTTAAAAAAGAATTCAGTGAATGTTTTTATTTTTGCCGATTCGGAAATCCTTGCTGAGCGTATTAAAAAAGATCAGGGCCGTCCGTCACTGACGGGGGAGGCGCTGGAGAATGAAATTCATCTGATCTGGGAAGAAAGACGTGATTTATATTTGAAGTACGCGGATTATGTGTGGGATGACACGAATGGAAATTCTTTACAAAAGCCGAACTTTTTTGTATGTTAAATCATCCTGGTAATGTCTATATATGTCTGAAGTGGCCTGTGTTTCATCGGAGCATGATTATGTGAGTGATCTTGAGCTTCGTAAAAGGATTCTTATCCGTAAAATCGAGTTATTATTGCGGCATGATCAGGATGTTCAGAAAGAGCGAGATGGATTTAATTCAATCTTGCAGGCGCTGCAGACGGAAACAACTTTAATGGAAGATGGAATTATTTCTCATGCTGAGATGATAATTGAAACATTGTTGCTCATAAGTAATGTTCCGAAGAATGAGGCAAAAGCTGTCAGTATTGAATGTTATCTTCAGTACCAATATGAGATAGAAAACAGGATTTCCTCTTCCTCAGAGGAAACAACCCCACCCCATAAAACAAGAAGCAGGTTTCGTCGGCTTTTTGGTTTTTTGAAGCGGTAAAAACAGTTTCATTGGCACTATTTCTTTTTTTTGTTGCGGTTTCTCTGAAACCAGGTGATATAAACAATTTCCAGAATACCGACAGTATTAACAACTAAAAGAGCTACGAACCATCGGATCTGGTTGTTCCGGCCGCATTTCCAGAGGGCAATTCCTTTCCAGATGACGGACCAGATAAGAATGGGGATCAGATAACGCGGGTCTTCCAGTGCTTTATCAAGGTTTTGGAGCAGAGTCATTTTTTTATTTGATTGTTAGGCGGATAACGTGGCTGAATTATACCATAAAAAAACCAAAGTTTTTTCTTGACTTTGACTAGGCCCTTAGCTAAAATCCTTTTGCTTAGACTGAGATGCATATGAATAAGCTCTTAAGTAAGCCTTTTGTTCTTTAGAATCAAAGGTGTTATTGCATTTTGAATGCAGTACAGAAAATAGTACAAGTACTATGCAGAATTCTAGAGTTTTAATTTTTTCCGGTGTAATACCGGATACAAACAGGAATATATTCACCCTCGCATAGCGGGGGTTTATGTTTTTCAAACACTTTTTTATGAAGAGTTTGATCCTGGCTCAGGATGAACGCTAGCGGTGCGCCTAACACATGCAAGTCGAGCGCCCCCACCTTGCTTTTAAATTCGACGTTAAAAACTCGAAACTCGAAGTCTTTCGAATTTCGAACTTCGGGTTTAGAGTTTGAAAGTAAGGTGGGGGAGCGGCGAACGGGTGAGTAACACGTTGGAACCTACCCCAGACTCAGGGATAGCCCGCCGAAAGGTGGATTAATACCGGATAGTCTCGTAAGAGTAAAGCTTTTGCGGTTTGGGAGGGGCCTGCGGCCTATCAGCTTGTTGGTAAGGTAACGGCTTACCAAGGCAATGACGGGTATCTGGTGTGAGAGCATGACCAGACACAATGGAACTGAGATACGGTCCATACTCCTACGGGAGGCAGCAGTGAGGAATCTTCCGCAATGGGCGAAAGCCTGACGGAGCGACACCGCGTGGAGGACGAA